>JAJFLJ010000041.1 GCA_021772755.1 Candidatus Sumerlaeota bacterium | reverse complement strand
TGACGCTGCTGGGAGACGGCCCGAAGATCAAGGCCACGCACCGCCGCATCGGCGAACTCGAAGTCGGCGACCTTGTCGCCACGCCAGGCGTCAGTCGCGACGTCTTCGGCGAACTCGCGAAGGCCGACGTCTACGTTTCCGCCAGCTTTCGCGAAGGCCTCCCCAACGCGCTGCTGGAAGCGTGTTCGGCGCGCCGCCCCTTTCTCGTCAGCGACATCGACCCCCACCGCGAAGTCCTCGGCGACCGCAACGCCGGCCGTGTGCTGCCGATGGAGCCGGAAGCCTGGGCCGCCGCCATCGCCGAACTTGGCCGCGACCGCGCGCTCCTCGCCCGCATGGCCGAGGAAGCTCTCGCCATCGGCCGCGAGTGCAGCATGGACGCCGCCTGCGACCGCACCGTGGAGCTCTACGAGCGCCTGCTGCGCGGCGAAGCGATCACGGACGGATAGACCCTTTCGCGGATTCGTGCAGGCAACGGAAGCATTGTCGAACAGCGATGCTGTTCGGCTCGTCATCGTTCGGTGTCCTATGGTTGCCTGCGGCAACCATAGGCTACCATCTCCAGGCGCGATGCGCCTGCATGGTCGGTGCCGAAGGCCCGAAGAACGCCGACCGCGAAGTCGCGCGAACACGAAACCCGCAGCGAAGGCGATTCGGTCCGCACGCCATGATCGGGCCCTGGGCCTGCCCGCTCCTTCTTGCGAGGCTTCGCGCGCGTTGCGCTTCTCGTTCGCTTCCGAATCGCGAGCGTGATCGCTGGCTCGCTCACCATCGCCATGCGCGCATGCCTTGCCAGCCAGACAGGCGCAGAGCGCCTGGAGATGGTAGCCTGCGGTTGTCGCGCGAGCGGCTACCGCAGGTCAGTGCCCACGGACCGAACCGCATCGCGGTTCGACACGATCACGGACAGATCGCGTCCTATATAAGATAACTATTATCGTGTATAGATGATTTGTCTTGACCACCCCGCCCCGCCTGCGGAGACGTTGCCTGTCTTGAACGGGCGGACCGGCAGGACGGATTCACCGGCAACCGCCAGAATTTGCTCGCAGGCAGGAGACCCCGGATTCACCCCGTGAGGACAAGCTGCGGTTCCGACACCTACGACTCGAATGCGTCCGGTCACATTCGCAACTCGACCATCGAGGGTTCGGAAATCGTCTCGACCGATTCCAGTCCGCGGCCATGTTGGGGAGGATGAACGTCCAGGAACGACATCCGCAGAGTCCCCAGCGCCAGACTCTCCATCGTTCCAGTCCGGGGTTTCCTGTCTGCCGCATCTGTAGAACCGGAGCCCGAACGGCTCCGACAAACATCGGCCCGGGTTGCGGGCGACGAAGGCGAAACCAGACATACGGCCAGGGGGGCTCCTGCTGTCGGTCGTTTCGCCGGACATCGCAAGCGGCCCGGGCTGACCCGTTTTCCGCGCTCCACGTCATAAGAGTTCATGTTTACGCTGTTCGCCACGCGGGGATAGTCCTCCCCGCGCGAAAGGCGGCATTCCCCCGTGCGCGACGCGATCGCTATTTCGGTCTTCGTTCTCGGCGCCGCGCTGCTCTCGTGGGCGGCGTGGAAGACTCTGGACCGGCGGCGGTGGCTGCGGAGGTCCGCGGCGGCGGCCGCTCTCGTGGCGCGGGCGGGCGGCGCCCAGGCGGAAACGCTCGACGTTCGCGCGGTGCTGAAGCGCCGCGACGACAAGCGAATCTACCGGGGCCGGGCGGCGCTGTTTCTCGCCAGGGACCTCTTGTGGATCGAGCTCGACCACAAGGGCGGCGGCGCTTCCGTGGAACTCTCCTCCGTCATCCGAACGGCGCTGGTGCCGGTCTTCGAGGGGGCGAAGCCGGCGGCGGGAAAGCATCTCCTCTACATCGGGTGGAGACAGGAGCCGGACGGCGTGGTGGAGGCGGCGTTCGATCTCCCCAACGCGGGATTCTGGAAACGCGATCTGGACGCGATGCTGGGCCACGGTGTCGAATAGGCGCTGCGGCTACTTGATCGTGAACTGTCCGAATCCCGCCAGCCCCGTCGCCGCGCGCCGGCGCACGCCATCGGAACAGACGCGGGCGAGTTCCAGAAACGCCTCTTTCGTCGTCATCCAGAGAATCCCGTGGGCGTCCGCGACGTGGAACGGAAACCCGACCGTCGTGCCGATCATCCCCTTTTCGCTTCCCATGTTCTTCGGATCCCACCCCCACAGAAACGGCACGTCGGGGTGCGAACGGTTCCACCCGACGTGGGACACCGAGCCGTCGGCGTGTATGAAGTCCACGCGCTGGCGACAAACGCGCTCCCTCGGCCACCAGCTCGCGCCGCCGCTCCCGGCATCGTCGTCGGCGGGGGGGTACCAGACGGCGTTGTCGTCGAACCGGTCGCGTACGTCGAACCACGTTCCGCGATGGAGTCCGCTCCACGCGCGCCAGCACTCCGCGTCGGGATAGCCGCGCGGATCGCGCAGCGCCGGGAGCACCTGCTCCGCGTCCAGTGTCACGTCGATCCATTCCGCGTTCGCGGTACGCTGGGCGGGATTGCGTTCCGAGTTGTGGCGCCGGACGAGAAGTTCGCAGAGCGCCGCGCGGTCGAGCGCCTCGCCTTCGCCGTGGAACGCCAGCCGAACGGCGTCCCCGGCGACTCCGTCCACGATGCCGAGGGCGATTTCGCAGAACCGCCCGCAGCCGGGAAACGCGTCGCGGGTCATTGCCCGCCGTCGCCGCCGTCGTCTCCGGCGTCGAACGCGCCGTAGATGGCTTCCAGGCGCGCCTGCACCGCCTGGAACTCGGGCGTATCGACGACGAGCGGAACGGACACCAGGTCGTAGTCGGCGACCTGTTTCTCGATGTTCTCCACGCGTTCGAGCGTCGCGGGGTGCGTCGAGAGCATCGTGTCGAGAAAGCCCGGCGTGTTGCCGCCGCCGAGGGCGTGGAGCTTCTCGAAGAAGCGCGCCGCCTCCCGCGGGTCCCAGCCCGCATGGTACATCGCCTCGACGCCGAGCTTGTCGGACTCGCGCTCGTCGTCCCGGCCGAAACTCTGGATGGCGACATAGCCGCCCGCCGACGTCGCCGCGATGCTCGCCGCCCGTGCCGCCGCGCTGTCCACGAACACGCCGATTCCCACTGCCACCAGGCTCAGCCCCATCGCGCGCTGCATGTGCAGCATGCCGTGGCGCTGCGTGACGTGGTTGATCTCGTGGCCGACGACCGCGACCACCTGGGCCTCGTTGTCCGCGTACAGAATCAGCCCCGCGTTGACGTAGCAGTGCCCGCCGGGAATGGCGAAGGCGTTCACCTCCGGCGCGGAAGTGAGGTAGAAGTTGAACTCGTGGGGCGTCTCCGGCGAGTTCGCGACCAGCGCCGCGCCGACGCGGTCGAGCCACGGCTGCACCACGGGGTCCTGGACGATCTCGAACTCGCTCTGGATTTCGCCGGCGTACTGGTCGCCGAGGGCCTTCTCCGTCGAAGCGGGAAAGAAGAACTTGCTCGTCGTCTTCTCGAACCCGCGAAACGCGCCGCACCCCGCGAGGGGAAGCAGTGCGAGAACGAACGCGAGACGGAGGAACCTGCGCCTGATACCGTGGGTCATTTCAAACCTTGCCGAGCACCTTCTGGGAATGGGCCTTCAGCAGCTTCCCCTGTTCGACAGTCAGACGCAGCTTCTCTGTTCCGTACTTTTTCAGAAGAATCAGGACGATTTCCACCTTCGGCGTCGCCCGCACCCGCGAGAGCAGCTCGATGAGATCGCCGGGCTGGTGGGCGGGACAGGCGGAATACTCGCAGATGTAGGTGTTGCGGCGGGGATTGATGACCAGCGTGCGAAAGACGGTTTCCTGGTGGATCGGGCAATAGAGCCGCCAGAGGCCGGCGGACTGGATGGCCTTGTCGGAACTGTAGTCGAGCAGATCGATGACGTCGCGCACGTCGAGGGCGCCGTTGATCTTCGCGCAAAGCGTCGAGAATTCCTGTTCCTTCATGCTGCCGCCCCGATGGCTCCGGTGCTCCTGCCGTGCCGGGAGACCGCTGTGGAAACCCGCCACTTTCCCCGGAAACACCAGCCCAGAGGCACCGGCCTCCCCGTGGCAACGGAAACCCGCCTTGACACCAGGGAAACGAAGCGTCGCTTCATGGGTTTCCCATGTGGCGGCACTTTCGCATTCTTCTTCCCTGCCTGGCGGCGATTCTCCCGATGATCCTCGGGGGATGCGCGTCGAAGCGCCCGCTTCCCTCCGGCGTCGTGACGATGGCCGTTCTGGACGGCACGATGGCCGAGGGACTCCGCGAAACCCGCAAGACCACCGTCGGCTGGTGGGTCGGGGCCAAGACGCGATACGACGGCGGCAACGCCGGCATCCCTCTGGGCGACGTACTCGCCCACGAGTTCGAGGAGGTTCCCGGCGTCCAGGTTCTCTCCCGCGAGGACTTTCGCAGCTACTACGCCGACAAGGAACGCCGTCTCGCCCGCGAATACCCCGACATGACCCCGGAAGAGCGCCTCTTCATTCTCGAACGCCAGTCGCCCGCCGACTACGGGCGCTCCCTCAACGTCGATTTCGTTCTGACGAGCCGCATCGAGCAGGCGCGCCTCACCCGCAGCCATTTTCTCCAAACGTGGACGGGAGCGGCCGATCTCTCCCTCGCCCTGCTCGACACCCGGACCGGCGAAACCGTCTGGCAGTGGTCCGACGGCGATACGGACCTGTTCTCCTCGCCGGTTTCCGTCATGGGGCAGATGGCCCGCCGCGCCCGCAAGAACGCCATCAAGGCGGACGCATTCGCTCTTTCCCGATAGGCGACAAACCATCGGCGGTTTCCCAGGTCCAGTTTCGATCCACTCATTCCGGCAAGGTCTTCGCATTCTCCGGCGCCCATGAACATACGCTTCTTCGCAATCATGACACTCCTGCTGCTCGCCGCGCCGCCCCTGACGGCGGCGGAGCCGACCCTTTGGCGCGACATGCTGACGCAGAAGGCCGTGGGCCCTCCGGACGGCGGCGAGTGGTCCGAGCCCGCGTGGTGTCTCGGCGTCGAACGCCAGGCCCGTCTTCTGAACGCCGACCTGGTCGTCGGAGAACCGCTCGTCGTCTTCCTGCGGATCACGGGAGTCAGCGATAACCCGGCGGAGCACGGTGGCCGCTTCGCCGTCGGCCAGGACGTTCGCATCTACATCGTTCCCCACAAGAGCGGCGCCGGCGGCCCATACGAATACGTCCCCGCCCGCAGGCCTCTTCCCGTCCTACGCAGCACGTTCAAGATGAGCAAGGGCGAGCGGATCGACATTCCCTTCATCTGCGCGTTCGACCCGAACACCAGGTCCGGGGCCGTGTTCGACAGTTCCGGCACCTACACGGTCGTCTTCTCCTCCACCTGCGACTCTTCGTCGGAGAACCGCGAACGGCTCCAGGAACTGGGCCGCTTCGAGGTCAGCGTTCGCATGCCCCAGCCCGGCGAGGACGATCTCGTCGCTCTCAACGCCATGATGCAGGCCGGCGACTTCGAAACGTTCAAGTCCCTTCAGGCGCTGGCGTTCTACGATCCGGCGCACGAGGCCGTGTTCGAGTCGATCGTCGAGACCGCGCCGAACGCCGCGCTCCGGCCCTACGCCCTCGCGGCGCTGGGAAAGGGACTCTCCGGGCGGTCGTTCGACGACCTCTCCCTGCGGCCCAGGGTGGAGGCCGTTCTGCGCCGCTACCTGGAAGAATATCCCGAGGGCCTGCTCGCCAAGGACATCGCCGACAGCCGAATTCGGCTGTTGCTGGCGGAGGGCAGGGACGACGAAGCCCTGGAACTCTTCGGCAGCGTGTACCACGATCCGTGGATCGGTCCGAAGCTGCTGGAGGGCGACCCCCTCGTGCGAACCTTCGTCGGCAAGGCGAAGGAGGACGTTCGGGGAAACTGGATGGTCACCCGCCGACCGGAAGACGCCCAGGGAATCGTTCGCACCGCCGAGCAGGAAATGACCGACGCCCTGGTGGGACAGCTTCCGGCCAGTCTGACCGAATCGCTCGGCCGGCCCGTGGGAATCGAAATTGGCAGCGAACAGTAGGAGATTCTCCGCCCCGCCCTTCGACGGCGACTGGTTCACGCTCGTCGTCGATCTGCCCGACGAGCGCATCGCCGACGTCTGCAACTACTTCGAGGCGCTCGACAACATGGCGATGGTCCGCACCCCTCTGCGCGGCGACGGGCGCATTCATATCTACGCCTGGGAGGGCTTCCGCCGACGGATCGACGATGCCCTCCGCGAACTCTCCGCGGAGTTCCCCATCACCGTCGCCGAAGAGTCCGCCGGCATGATGCACATCGACCTGCCCTGGAACTGAGCCGGCGCTTTTGCCCTCGATTCCCTTCCGGCCCGCGATAACGGTGTGCGCGAACGATCCGACCGACGCACTCGCGAGCGACCCGTGAAGCCTGAACAGAATCCGCACGACGAGACGGTTCTGCCGTCCATGCCGGCGCTGGCCGGCCTGTGCTTCTTCGCGCTCCTCTTTCTTCTGCATGTCCTGTCCGTCAGTTCCCTGACGTCCAACCTGGACGACATCAAGTACCTGACGCTCTGGATCGGAGCGCCGCTGCTGCTGCTCGTCTATCTGACGCTCTCCGCTGCCGGCCTCGTGCGCCGTGCGCCACTCTGGATTTGGGCGTCGTGGGCGGCGTTCCTCGGCGCGCTGGTTCTCTCGACCCTGTTCGGCGCGGCCGACTACGCGAAGTGGCTTGGCTGGCGGTCGGTCGCGACGGCGGTCTGTGCGCTCGGGTGGTTCTTCATGGCGTTTGCCGCCGCCTCGACGGTTCGGTCGGCCCGCTCCAGCCTGCGCCTGATGTGCGTCGTCGGGCTTCTGACGACCGGTTTCGGCGCGTTTCACTACCTCGGCGGGTTCGAGTTTCTGGAGCAGTTCTATCTTCGCGGCTTCCGGCGCCGCGAACTGGCCGGCGAACGCGTCGAGTACTCCGGACTCTACAGTCTCGTGGCGACCTTTGCCGGTTCCCGCGAAATGATGTCCACCATTCTCAATCGCCAGTTCTTCGGCGTCTTTCTCGCCGGGATTCTTCCGCTGCCCGCCGCCGGACTTCTCCTCGCGGTGCGGGAAGGCAAGTCGCCGCGCGACGTTCTCTTCCATTCGGCGACGCTTCTGCTCGTGGCGGCCTGCATGGTGCTCACGTTCTCCAAGGCGGCCATCGGAACCCTTGGGCTCGGCGTCGTGCTCTTTCCGCTGCTGCTGCGCCTCGTCTGCGGCGTGCGCATTCCGCGCCCGCCGGCATGGCAGGCCGCCGTCGGACTCGGACTCCTCGTCGCGGCCACCGCATTGTGGTTCGTGCGGGCGGACCTTCTCGCGCAGATCGGCGCCCTCCCCACCAGCCTGCGCTCCCGCGGCATTCTGCTCGGCGCGGCGTGGAGCATGTTCGCCGAAAGCCCCCTCTTCGGCACCGGCCCCGGCAGCTACCTCGTCGAGTTCCCCGCGCACCGCTCGCCCGACTATCACATGTGGGCCATCAGCAACGTCACGCTCTCCTCCCACAACTGGATCATGGACCACCTCGGAGAGACGGGTCTCGCCGGAGCCCTTCCCTGGTTCGTTCTCGTCGCGGGAATCGTCGTCTCGGCACTCGGGGCCGCGCGCCGTTCGCCGTCCGTCGCGATGCGGGTGATCTGCGCCGCGTTCGCCACCGCGACGATTCTCCTGCTCGCCGGCAACCTTCTCACCACGATGTACCGCTGGCCCATCGGCATCGCGACGACGGCCGTGCTGCTGGGGATGACCGCCGGCGTTTCCGTCACGGCGATGCGTGGCAACGAGCCGCGCGCGGAGGGCTTCGGCGGATGGACCGCGCCGGCGGTCGCGAACGCCGTTCTCGCCGTTGCGGTGGCGGGTTTTCTCCTCTTCCACGTTCCGAACTCCGTGCGCTGGTTCGCCGCGTCCATGACCCACCAGGACGGACTCGAAGCAGGATACCTTTCGCCCTCCATCGAGCGCTCCATCGAACCCGAGGCGCTGGCGTTCATGGAGATCGCCGTCGGCCGGTCCGCAGAGATGCTCGAACGGGCCGTCGAGCTGGAGCCCACGTTCCTGACCAGCTACTACAAGCTCGCCCACGCCTACAACCGTCTCGGTGGAATCTCGCGCATACGCTATCTTTCCGCGCGCGGCGACGATCCCTCGCCGGAGGACCGCGCCGCGATGGCCGCCCATCTCGACCGCGAGCTGATGTACCAGGAGAAGTCCTTCGAGACCTACGACCGCCTGGCGGCGTACGCGCCGAACTACGCGGAGATCCACTACAACCGCGCTCTTCTGCATCTGACGGTCGCGCGCGACTGCAACGACGCCATCGGATCCCTGGCCCTGGAGGGCGACGCCCGCGCGCATTTCGAGACGGAATCGCTCCGTCACTACGAACGCGGCGCCCAGGCCGCGGAGCGCGCGATGGAATTCAGCGACAAAATATCCGTCCACTTTCTCGCCGCCGACATCTACAGCCGCGGCGCGCGTGCGATGCCCGAGGGATCGGAAAAGCGGTCTCTCTGGTTTCGCCGCGCGGGCGAAATCTCCGAGCGCACCGGAACGCTTCCCCTGACCGAAGCCGTGCAGTCTCCCGGCCAGCGCGAGAACGAGCGCGACGAACGTCTGCGCGCCATGCTGCGCGCGCCGGAAATGTACTATCTCGCGAAGGACTGGGACGAGGGCGCCCGCGCCTTCGAGGCGCTGATCCGCGAATTCCCCGGCGCCACCGACCTCTACAAGCGCGCCATCGACTGTCACATGCGGGGGGGCAGCTCGAAGGACGCCCTCGCCGTCGTCGACGGCGGCCTCGACCGCAATCCGCTGAATACCGATCTGCTCCTCCTGCGGGCGGAGGTCCTGCTGCAGCAGGCCCGCGAAGGCGAAACCGGCTACGAAGCGGCCATGATCGAGGTCCTCGCCATCGGCCAGATGCAGGAACGGATGCCGGGGCTCTTTTCCGCGCGGGAGATGGAAACCGCCGCCGAAATCCAGGCTCTGGCGGAGGAAGGCCTTCGCGCCGCCCCCGGGACCGACCGATATTGAACTTGCCGTTGATGCCCCTCCGCCCCGAGCCCTGCGGGGATCAGGATGGAACCCGGCAGTATGGCGAAGAAAACAGGACCCAGCGCGATTTTCTCCCGTCGGACCCCCAAGTCGGGGGATTCCGATGATCGAAAGCCCGTTCTCCCGCGCGGAAACGGCGCTGCCCGTGCGCTCTGGTGGGCCGGAGCGCTGGCTATCGCCTTCGGGAGCGGAACCGCCGGTCTCGCCACCGGAGCCCTCGCCGGCTTTCTGCTGAACGCTCCGCCCATTCCCGCCATGGAGAACTACGACCCGCCGCAGACCACCGTGCTGGCCGACCGTTCCGGCGAGCCCTTCGCGCGCTATTTCCTCGAACAGCGCAGCGTCGTTCCCATCCGCGAGATTCCCGCCCGCCTGACCGAGGCGTTCGTCGCCATCGAGGACACCAATTTCGCGCACCACATCGGAATCGATCCGAAGTCCGTCGCCCGCGCCGCCGTCGCCAACACCCGCAGCCGCCGCGCGTCCCAGGGCGCCAGCACCATCACCCAGCAGCTCGCGCGCAACCTGCCACTCGGCATCGGCCGCGAGAAGACCCTTCAGCGCAAGGTGCGCGAGGCGCTCACCGCATTGCAGATGGAGCGGTCGTACACGAAGGACCAGATTCTCGAGGTCTACCTGAACCAGATCTATCTGGGCAGCGGAACGTACGGCATCGACGAGGCCGCGCGAAAGTACTTCGGCAGGAAGCTCGACGACCTGTCGCCATCGGAAATGGCGATGCTCGCCGGTCTGCCCCAGCGCCCCGAATCGTGGTCGCCGCTGAACAATCCCCAGGGCGCGCTCGAACGCCGCAACATGGTGCTCGACCGCTTGTTCGCCCTGGAGTGGATCGGCGACCGCGAGTATCTCGACGCGCTCGACAGCGAACTGGTCACCAGGAGCGGCGGCACCGGCGCATCGACGCAGGAATGGGCCGGATGGTTCGCCGACGCCGCGCGGGCCGAACTGGCGTCGCTGGCGGAGATCGACGCGCAGACGCTCCGCGCCGACGGTCTTCGCATTCGCACGACGATGGACCCGGAGCTGCAGCGCATCGCGGTGCGCGTTCTCGCCGAAGGGCTCGAAGCGGAGCAGGAGACATGGCTCTCTCTGCGGCAGGAGCGGTTCGCCGAGGCGCGCGAATCGGAGGAATGGTGGCGGCGCCCCGCGCCCGGCCAGACGCGCATGGCCACCGTCGTCCACGTCTTCCCCGAATCCCTCGTCGTGGAACTCGCCGGTGGCTGGCGCGCGGACCTGAAGATTCCCGCAGGAACCGCCGAACTGCTTTCGCCGGAGACCGGCATCGTTCCCGGCGCCGGCGTGGACGTGGCCGTTTCGGAAGTCGAAGACGCCGGCCGCCGGCTTTGGAGGGGTCGTCTGCTCCCCGACACGCGCCTGCAGGGCGCCATCGTCTGTCTCGACCGCGAGTCCGGCGAAGTGCTTGCCCTCTCCGGCGGACACACCTGGGGCGACCGCGACGCCAACGGCTGGTTCAACCGCTCGATCTCCGCGCGCCGCCAGGCCGGCTCCACCCTCAAGCCCTTCTTCTTCGCCCATGCGCTCGAAAACGGATTCCATCCCGATTCGCTGCTGCTCGACGAACCCGTCCGCTACGGCGAATACGTGCCGCGCAACTACGACCACCGCTTCCACGGCGTCGTCACCATGCAGAAGGCGCTGGAGGAGTCCTACAACGTCTGCACGCTGCGCATGATCCAGGGAATCGGGCTGAAGTCCGCCGTCCGCCGCGTCGGCGACTTCGATCTCGCGGCCGGCGCGCCGCACTGGGATCTGCCCGGCTACCTGCCCGTCGTGCTGGGAACGTCCGGCGTCACGCCTTTGGAACTCGCCGCCGCGTACCAGACCGTCGCCAACGCCGGAACCGGCACCCGCCCCACGGCGGTCCGCTCCGTTCTCTCCGGCAACGACCGCCGCGTGAACCTGCCGCCGCGCCGGTCGAACCGCCTGCTCGACGACCGCGTCGCCGCCGAACTCACCCAGATGCTGCTGGGCGTGATGACCCATGGAACCGGCGACCACATTCGCGAGACGCTCCCGGCGGAACTGCGGGACTGCGTCGCCGGCAAGAGCGGCACCACCAGCGACAACCGCGACGCGTGGTTCGCGGGCTTTACGCCCAACATCGTCGCCGTGGTCTGGATCGGATTCGACACGCCGCTGCCGCTCGGCCCGGGCCGCAGCGGAGGCCGCTCGGCGGGCCCCGTCTGGGGCCGGTTCGTCGCCGAAGCCAGCGCGCTGCCCGAGTACGCGCCGACCGGACCTCTTGCGCTTCCCGACGGCTGGCAATTCGCGCTCTACAGCAAGGACGCCAAGGTCTTCGTCGATCCCGAAGGCAAGACCGCCGGAGGGCCCTACACCTGGCGCGTCGTCGGCGAAAAACCCTTCATCTCCCGAGAGGAACCCATCGCCACCGCCTGGGGCCCCGGCTTCGCCCGCCAGTAGGGCGGGCGGCGTGCCTTACCTTGCAACGCCTCCGAATTCTATCGACTCATTGTTCGAATCGTTGACAGAAACTATAGGCGAAGGCGACAGTATCGATCCTGGCCACTTGAGGGATTCACTGATATGACGGTTGACCATTCTCTCCGCGAGCTGTTGACGGAGCTTCGAAGACTACCCAAGGAAACGGAATGGGTAGAGTTCAAAAGGGACAACATTGATCCTCAGGAGATCGGCGAGTATCTCTCGGCTTTGGCGAATTCCGCAGCTTTGCTCGGAAAGGAGAGGGCGTGGATTATCTGGGGAATCGAAGATGATGGGCATAATGTCGTGGGAACGAGTTTTCGTCCGCGAAAGACCAAGAGGGGAAACGAGGAGTTGGAGAACTGGCTCCATCGATTGCTCAGGCCCCGCAGCGACTTTCTTATTCACGAACTGGAAGTCGAGGGGCTTGTGGTGGTTCTCTTTGAGGTTCATCCCGCTCCAGGTACACCTGTGAGCTTCTCGGGCGAAGAGTTCATTCGCTTGGGAAGCTACAAGAAGAAGCTGCGCGATTTTCCCGAGAAAGAGCGGGCGCTCTGGGCGTCCTTCTCCTCGGATTCGTTCGAGCACCGAATCGCTTTGCGACATGTCCAGGGTCAGACAGTGCTCGACCTGATCGACTATCCCGGGTGCTTTCAACTCCTGAATCTTCCGATGCCAGAGGGACGAACAGGGATACTTTCGCAGCTCGCGAGAGAAAGTCTCATAGTGCGCATCGACGATGATTGCTACGATATTCGGAATATCTGTGCGATCCTCTTCGCCTACCGCTTGGACGATTTTCCTCATCTTGATCGCAAGCGAATACGCGTTATCGAGTATGAAGGCCGGGATCGGGTGCGCACGACGAAGGAACAGGAGGGAACCAGGGGATATGCAGTTGGGTTCAAGGGCCTCATCGAGTACCTCAACGGGAGGTTGCCCTCTAACGAGGAGATCGACCAGGCGTTTCGGCGCGAGGTGCCCGTCTATCCCGAAGTCGCTATCAGAGAATTGGTCGCCAACGCGCTGGTTCACCAAGAGTTCTCTTTGTCCGGGACTGGGCCGATGGTCGAAATGTTCAGCGACAGGATGGAGATCACCAATCCCGGCACGCCTCTAATCGATGTGCTTCGATTCATGGACGAGCCACCGCGTTCTAGGAACGAGATTCTCGCGAAATCGATGAGGCGTATGAATATTATCGAGGAGCGCGGAACCGGCATCGACAGGACCATCACCGCGATCGAGTTCTTTCAACTTCCAGCTCCAGACTTTCAGGCATCGTCCGGACACACAAAGGTCAGTCTGTTCGCTCCCAGACCGCTCTCGGAAATGGGCAAGGGTGATCGGGTGCGGGCTTGCTATCAGCATGCATGCCTGAAGTGGGTCGCATCCGACCGAATGTCGAACGAGAGTCTTCGCAAGCGGCTGAATATAGGTAAGAGTAACTATCCACTTGCTTCGAAGATTATCAAGGAGGCTACGGCAGCAGGACTCATTAAGGTCGCTGATACGGGCAGCAAGTCTCCGAGGGACCGACGCTATGTTCCGTACTGGGCATGAAGCGCATTCGGTGAGCGAGTGGGTAACTGTGTCAGAATACCGGGTGGGCTGTGGGTAGGGTGTGGCAGTATTGAGTAGGTTGTTGGTATGTTGTGGGTATGTAGTGGCGGGAAGGGGGACAAGCCGTGATCCGCCAGTGGATACTTGATATAATTCGGCTTATATCTGATTCCAACCGCCTTGGGTATGTAGCGCTCTTGGTTTTGGCATCTCTACTAGGTGATCGCATCAAGGGTAAGACCCTGACTCGGCCATACGGACCTCTTGTACCCGCCCCCTACTCCGCCGCAGGCTTCTGCAGCTGCACACCCGGCAGTCTGTCCTGAAGGTTCAGCACGCCGTACCGGCCGCAGATTTCCACGACCCGGTCGAGCGGAATGGCTTCCCGCCGGTTGCCGTCCCGGCCCGTGACGGTCGTGGCCTGGAAGAGCGAGTTGTACAGCGCCTCTTCGGTGGCTTCCACGGTCGCCATGAACAGCGTGCTCATGGAGCGGTTCGCGACGAGTTCCACCGCAGGCTCCAGATGTTCGCCGTCCTCCGGCAGACGGTAGGCCGTCGAAAACGCGAGGACGTAGTCGCCCGACCCGTTCTGCATGGAGGAACCCGTCTGGCCCAGACCCAGGACCGCGCGCTTGGCGACCCGTTCCAGGTTGCGGTGCGAGAGCGGCGCGTTCGTGGCCACGACGATCATGCAGGAACCGTGGGCGTGAACGCCGGTCGTGTACTCGCTGAGGGGAAAGTCGCCGAGTTCGCGCCCCACAGGCGCGCCGTTGATGGTAAGAACGCCGCCGTAGTTCGACTGCACCAGAACGCCGACCGTGTATCCCCCGTGGTCGTCCGGCAGGCGGCGCGACGACGTGCCGATGCCGCCCTTGAACCCGAAGCAGGTGGTGCCGGTTCCCGCCCCGACGCTGCCTTCCGCCACGGGACCCGTCGCGGCCGACGCGATCGCCGCCAGGAAGTCCTCCTGCGTCACGTGCATTCCGCGAATGTCGTTCAGATAGCTGTCGTTGGTCTCGCCGACGACGGCGTTGACGGAGCGCACGCTTTCGTTGCCCGGCTGGTCCAGCGTGTGGCGGACGAGCGCCTGCACCCCTGCGCCGACGCTCAGCGTGTTCGTCAGCGCGATGGGCGATTCCAGCGTGCCAAGTTCCTGGATCTGCGTGGTGCCGGCCATCTTGCCGTACGCGTTCCCGAGATAGACGGCGGCGGGGACCTTCTCGCGGTACAGATTGTCGCCATGGGGCAGGATCGCCGTCACGCCGGTCCGGACCGAATCGCCACGCGAAACCGTCCGGTGGCCGACCTTCACTCCCGGCACGTCCGTGATGGCGTTCCAGTCGCCGGTCGGAAGGATACCCGGCTGGATTCCCAGGTCGCGTGCCCGGGCGCGTTCCTCTGTCCGTTCGCTCATGGTCGCATCGTTCTCCCTGTCGGATTCCTGCGCCATCGTGCCGGCCGGTACGACCAGCAACAGGCCAAGCGTCAGTGCCAATGCGTTATGCTTCATCATGGTGGTGCTCTCCGTTTCGATCCGTTTCCCGCACGTTGCCGTCACGGGCATGGCGGCTTCAGTACACCTTCCCCTGCGCCAGGTAGTAGTTCCGCACCTCCGCCTTGCTCATCATGATCAGGATGACGAGTCCCATGGAAAACGTGATGGGGTCGCACCCCAGCAGGCAGACCATGTAGAGAATCGCGAGAACCTGCTTCGGCGCGGCTTCCTCGGCGCCCAGCATCTTCGCGCCGTGCACCAGCCCCCAGATGCCCACGGGAATCTGCAGCAGGTAGATCGGGTAGCAGCACATCATGAACATGACGCCGAGGCCGAAGAGCATCGCCGTGCATCCGCCGACGATGGTCAGCACGCCGAGCGTCTGGCATTCGGACGGGCGACCTGGGCCTCCCGGGGGCAGGCTTCCAACGACAGGCACGGGGGGCTTGAATCCTTCGTTGCCCGTAGGACGCGATGGCGGGGGAGGGAGCTGCGGAGCGGCGGGCGCGGGGGGAGGCGGCCCCGTTTCCTCCGGCGGGGGATCGTCGGGGGTCTGGGCTGGCGGCTTGCCACCCTGGCCGAACGGCGGCGGGGGCAGTGCCGGGGGCTCCTCCGGTTCCTGCTTGTCCGGCGTGGTCATGGCTTCTCCAATGCGCGCCCGCAGCGGGCGCAGATCGTTCGCGGCGGTTCCACCGCCCGTACGCCATTCGGCGCGACGGCATTCCTCGGGGAAAACGGAAAATGGAAAAAATCATCGTTCATGCGAAGTTCCACACCGCCCACCGCCAGATCGGCTATCCGGGTCACTGCTGCCACGTTCATGGCCACACCTGGCGCGGCACTGTCACCGTGACGACCGAAGAGTTCCCCCGCGACGACCTCGACATGTCGCTGGACTTCGGCGACCTGAAGAAGCTTATGCGCGACCTCGACCACAAGATCATCGTCTCGCCCAACGACACGGAGTTCGCGCAGTCCGACCTCTTCGACCCCGAAGGCGTCGTCGTTCTGCCCGGCAGGGGGCCCAGCGTCGAGAATCTCGCCGTGTGGCTTTGGGACCGCGTGCGCGACTGTATCCGCGCGAAGTTCCCCGACCGCGGGAAGACCTACCGCATCGAGGTTCTGATCCAGGAAACGGAAAACAACATCTTCGTCGTGGAGAAGGAGGCGGTCGTCTGAGCGGCGCGCGCTACGCGCCGTTGCCCGCGCCGCCGACGCGTTCGAGCCGGTAGATTCCCAGGAACGTCAGGGCGATCACCACCGCCTGCACGAGCGCGTATCTCCAGTCCAGCACCCGCAGCACCACCGCCGCCAGTCCCACCACCAGCGTCGTGCCGTAGATGAACGACACGGCCTGGACGTTCGTCATGCCCAGCGCCACCAGGCGGTGCGAGAAGTGGTTCCGGTCGCCCTGCATCAGGGGTTTGCCACTGCGCCACCGGATCCACATCACCGACGCCGTGTCGAAGAGGGGAACCCCCAGCGCCAGCACCGGCATCATAACCGGCAGCGTCGTCGGAACGTCCGCGCGATAGTACGTCGCCACCACCGTGAACGCGCCGAACAGAAAGCCCAGGTGCGTCGAGCCGCCGTCCCCCAGGAAGATCGATGCCTTCGGAAAGTTGAAGAACCAGAAGCCCAGCGCCGCCCCGCCCAGCATCGCGAACAGCAGCAGCATGTAGTACTCCTCCGACATCCACGACGCCAGCGCCAGCACCATCGCGATGATGACCGACACCCCCGCCGTCAGGCCGTTCATGTTGTCCAGGAAGTTGAAGCTGTTCGTCAGCAGGACAACCCACAGCGACGTGACGATCCATCCCGCCCAGTCCGGCAGGAAGAAGAGCGTGACCGACACGCCCGTCAGCATGAGCGGCACCGTCGCGGCGAACTGCACCGCGAGCCGCAGTTTCGGCGAGAGGTCCAGCACGTCGTCCGCCACGCCGAGACCGAAGACGATCAGCGCGCCCGCCGCGATTCCGGCGAGCTGCACCAGTTTCAGCCCCATGTTTCCCGCGAGCACCCGCACCTGGTCCGGCAGCCATTCCAGCTCCGGCACGACGTACGCCGCCACCAGCGCGTCCGCCAGCAGGCACCCCCAGAACGCGCCGTAGATCGCCAGCCCCCCGGCGCGCGGCAGCGGGCGGTCGTGGATCTTCCGGTCCAGCGTCGGCCTGTCCACCATGCCCAGGCGCGGAGCCAGCGCCCGCGCCACCGGCGTGAGCACCGCCGCGACGACGACGGTTTGGAGGAAGGCGATTGCCGCGAGAAGGACGAAGGGGGTGGATGACATAAAGGGCCGGTTCGGTCGCGTTGTCCAGGACCGTTCGGGAGACGGCGAAACGCGTCAAGCGGCGACAAGCCCTTGCCCGCCGTCCCCTCGCCGCGAACGGTGGCATCGTCTATGGCCGCATTCCTCCTCAAGCGTCTCCTGCTCGCCGTGCCGCTCCTCCTCGGGGCGTCGCTTCTGATCTTCCTCATCTTCGAGGCCAGCGGCGCCGATCCCGTCAAGCGCCTGCTGGGGGAGAGGTCGCAGGACGCCGAACTGGTGGCGCAACTGCGCGCCGAGCACGGTCTCGACGATCCCGCCCACGTTCGCTACTTCCGCTTCGTCGCCGGCGCGGCGCGCGGCGACTTCGGCCGTTCCATGCGCACGCGCCGCAGCGTGAGCGAGGAAATCCGCGAGAGGTTTCCCGCGACGCTCGAACTCGCCCTCTCAGCCATGATGCTCGGCGTTCTCCTCGGCATGTCCGCGGGGATCGTCTCCGGGCTGAAGCGCAACACCGTGTGGGACTACGGCGCGATGACCGGAGCGCTGCTCGCCGTGTCCCTTCCCGTGTTCTGGGTCGGGCTGCTGCTCGCGTGGTACTTCGGCGAGCGTCTGGAATGGCTCCCCATCGACCAGCGGCTGAGTCTGAAGTTCTCCGGCGCCGTTCCCGAGCGCACCGGCCTGATGCTGGTGGATACTGTTCTGGCGGGGCGTCCCGACGTGTTCCGCAACGCGCTGGCGCATCTCGTCCTGCCGGCGGTCACGCTCTGCCTGGTCAAGACGGCGCTGCTCGCCCGCATGACGCGGTCGTCGATTCTCGAGGTTCTGCAGAAGGATTTCGTGCGCACCGCCCGCGCCAAGGGGCTCGGACCGGGCCGCTGGCTCTATCACGTACTGCGCAACGCGCTGATTCCCGTCGTGACCATCATCGGTCTGGAGATTCCCGCCCTCCTCGGCGGAGCCGTCATCACCGAAACGATCTTCTCGTGGCCGGGAATCGGCAGCTATCTGATCGAGTGCATCCTCTTCGCCGACGCCACCGCTGTCCAGGGCATCGTCATGTTCCTGACGATGGTGTTCATCCTGGTGAACATCGGCGTGGACGCGATGTACACCGTCATCGATCCGCGCATGCGGTCCGGCGGCGCGGTCGCGGAGGCGTAGTCCCCAACTTCATTCGCCGCCCAGCACGTGGCCCTCGCGAATGCCGAAGTACCCGCCCAGCGGTTCCGGACACACCGCGATGCCCCCGACGTTCGCGCCGCTGTGGCTCGCCCGCGCGCCCTGGTGAACGCCGAAGTGCAGATGCGGCCACGACGTTCCGCTCTGGCCCGAATGTCCGACGAGGTCGCCCCGCTCGACATACACGACGGGTTCCCCCAGGTCCGTGTCGAACTCCCGCGCGCTCAGATGCGCGTAGATCGACTGCCAGCCGCCGCCGTGGTCGATGACGACATAGTGGCCGTACGAATCCCCGCGACGGTTGGACTGCACGACGCGGCCCGGCGCGGCGGCGAATATCGGCGTGCCTTCCGGCATGTTGATGTCGATGCAGTAGAAGTCGTTGGCGCTGCGCGCGTTGCCGACGGTCTGGTGCGTCCAGGAATCGCTTTCGAAACCGTAGCCCGTCGCGATCTCGCGCGCCCCCTCGAACGGCAGCGAAAGCGTCAGCCACTCCGGAAGATGCGCGGTGTCGTCGGGTCTTTCGACGGGCAGCGGCGTCTTGAACGCGGGATCGCGCGTCGCCGATGCGCTGACCGCGATCGTCGTTTCCCCGCCGTGCAACTGACCGCGCGCCGTGCGCGGACGGTCCGCCGGGTCCGGCAGAATCACGGCGGCGCCCCAGTCCGACGGATCGCGCCAGTCGTCGCTGTCGCCGTTCCAGATCAGCACGGCGCCGCCGGACTCCGAATCGGGCGAGAACGCGTTGTTCAGATGCATGTCGAACGCGATCACGCTGCCTTCGCCGGCGGTCGCGCCGAATTCGGAGAGCGGAATCGCCGCTTCGAGAACGTAGCCGTCGTCGGTGCGCGACGCGGCGACCTCCGCGCCGGGAATCGCACGGCCGTCGGGATGCGCTTCCCGGTCCAGTGCCTTGAAGTTCCACGCGAATCCGCCCTCGCCGCCATTGCCCGGCGACACGACGATCTGGTGGAACCCAGGCGGATACGTCGTCGAATCCGTCGGGCCGGGGAATCCGATGTACAGTTCCAGGGAATCGCCCCGCCACACCTCGGTGCCCTGGTGCGGATTCACCAGCGGCGTGGAATCCGTCACCTCCGCGCCGACATAGAGATGCGTGTCTGTCCAGAGCGCGCGGATGTCGCCCTTGAACGCATCGTCGTCGCCGAAGGGAAAGTCGCGCCTCTGCTCGGGAGACTGCTTCGACCTCCGCATGCGCACCGTCGGCGGATCGTTCCAGTCGACGAACGTGCCGTCGATGACCGGGGGAACGGCGGTTCGCTCTTGGCCGAACACGCGAAGGATCTCGGTGCCTGTCCCGCCCTGGTCGTCCGTGGCGGCGCACGTCACGACGTTCTCGCCCTCGTTCGGCGAAAACGAGAACGCTCCCCCGGAAGTCGCCTGCGTCGGCGCGATCGGGCCGAACAGGCTCGCTCCCGGCTGCTCGAGTCCGTTGACGCGCCACGTCACGGTGCCGCGCTGCGGTTCGGAAAGCGCGTTGCGTACCTCCGACACCAGTTCGACGACGCCGTTGCCGCCGCCCGCCGTCACGGTCACGTCGAATGGCGCGGCACGCTCCACCACGAACCGCCATGCCGCGCGATGCCCCGTGTTCTCGCGCAGTTCCGCGACCGCGAAGGGTGCGCCTCTGGCATCCAGCGAAACGCGAACCGGCACCTTGCCGCTCGTCCAGGGCGGAATGCGCATCACCGGCGGTTCCAGGCCGACCGAGAGCCCCGCGTCTTCGGGGCCGGAAACCAGCTTCCTGAAATCCAGCACGAGCTCCGAATCCGCCGGGTTGTCGTAGCTCAGCACCACGTTCGCGGAACGGCCCGGCGGAATGCGAAGGCGTGCCGGCTCGAAGTGCGTTCCCACCAGCGCTCGCGCCTCCTCGCCGAGTCCGCGAACGTAGCGCACGTCGCTGGAGATTCCGATCGTCGCGAGTCCCCGGTCGTTCGGAACGACGCGTTCGATCTCGTTGCCGAACATATCCTCGACGACCGCCGGTCCCGACGACGGCAGGACGATCGACATGCCGTCGCCATCCCGCCGCACCCATGCCGCGGCGACGGTTTCGCCGCCGGCGGTTCGGTAGACCTGCACTTCCGCATCCGCGCGGCGCTGCGGCGCATCCGCCGCGTTCCACGCGTGGCCGAGAAACTCCGCGCCCTTCAGCAGCGACGTCAGATGTTCGTACGCGTCGGCGAGGGGCTTGCGCTGGCGGTCGTGCGCGATCATGCCCCAGTACCCGTCGGGGTCGGTTTCCGACCGGTCGTCCTGCAACTTGAAGTGATAGAACCGGTCGACGCCGTTCGCGCGCGCCACCAGGTGCTTCTTGATCGTCCACGACGCCTGCTGCGCGCGGGTCACTTCGGCGGCGACGGGACTCGGCCCCGTCGAAAGACCCGCTTCGGTCAGCAGCAGCGGCTTTCCGCCGTCACCGTGGCGTTCCATGATTCTGCGGATTCCCGCGATCTCGCCCTCGATATCCGCCTCGTCGTAGCCGTTGCCGTAGTGGTGCCATGAAACCGCGTCGCAGTACTCCGCCGCACCTTCGCGATACACGGCTTCCAGGAAGGAATAGTCCGCGCCCGCCGTGCACATCGCCACGACCATCGAGTCCGGGTCCGCCTTCTTCACCGCTTCGTACGTCTTCTTCAGAAGACGCGCGTAGTCCTTCGCATCGGGTGTCGGATTCCAGAAGGGGCGGATGTTCGGCTCGTTCCAGACTTCGTAGCGGTACAGATCGTCGGCATAGCGCTTCGCGACCCTTCCGGCGTACTCCGCGAACGCGTCCTGCTCCTCCTCGTCCGCCGGCGACGCGGCGTCTTTCGCCCACGCCGAATGGTAGCAGAGAATCGGGTAGGGCTCGATGCCGCGCTCTCTCATCGACGCCACCACCTGGTCCGTCAGTTCCCAGTCCCACACGCCGCGCTCCGGCTCGATCGCGTGCCACCACATGTCGATGCGCACGCTCTCCGCGCCGAGTTCCTTTGCCGTGTCCAGGTTCGCCTGCATCGCCGCGACGGCGTTGGCGCGCGCCTCGCCGCCGGCCATCCAGTGGTGATAGGGCGTGATGGCGTTCATGGCGAAGAAGCCGCCGTCGTGCCTGTTGTCGGCGGCGCGGGGGGCGGTGACGTCTCTTTGGGTTGGCGCGCAGGCGGCGAAGAGCGTCGCGGCATAGGCCGCAGCGAGGACTCGGGCGATGGGGAACATGGCGTTCGGCTCCGTTGGCAAGCGGTTGCGTATTCCGGACTCCTCGCGGCGCACAGGGCGGGAGTCCACGAAAAAGAAAGCGGGCCGGAAAAACTCCCGGCCCGCGATGCCTGTGCTGGCTGTGCGAACTGTGGCGGACGACCGCGCGGTCAGTCCTTCGTATCCTTGTGTTCCCCGGCTTCCGCCATCTTCTCCGCGGACTCGCCGGCTTCTCCGGCGCGCCGGCCCGTTCCCATGCGCTCGCGCATCCCCTTCATCTTCTTCTCGATGCTGTCGGCGACCGCTTCGATCTTCTTCGCCGCCTCCTCGTTCCCGCCGGCCTTCAGTTCCTTCGCGATTCCCCGCAACGCCGCCACGTCGGCCAGTATCGACGCCGCCGCCGGTTTGCGGGCCTCGCCCTCGTCCCCGTGGTCTTCCGCGCTGCCCTCCTCGTGCTTCGCTTCGGCGCTCTCTCCTTCGCCTTCCGCGTGTTCCTCCTCGTACTCCTCGCCGCGCATTTCCGCGCGTCCCCGTCCGATGCCTTCCTTCGTGTCCTTCTTGATGTTCGATTCGTCGATATCCTTTTCGAGCTGCTGGAGAATGCCCAGCCGCTTCTTCGGCTTCGTTTCCTCGGCCTTCAGCGTTCCTGCCGCCATGACGGCGCAGACCAGCGCCAGAACGAACAACCGTGCTTTCATGATTCGATCCGCCTTTCGGAATGATTCGGGACACGCGAATCGCGGCGGGAAGGGTGGAAGTCAAGCGGCGTTGCCGGAACGCCCCGCCGGGGAGGGGCGGGGGAAGCCGGGGAATTCCCTCGCATCCGGTGGTCGGGACCCAGGATACAGTTCGCCGGTTTTTCGCGAATACCGCGTTCTTCGCCCTTGCTTCGGGAGGGACCCCGGCATTCCTCGCACCGGCTTTTTGCGGGTCCAGTTTCGTTCCGAGGCGGCACTTGCTCTTCAACTCCTTCACATTCGTCGCGTTCTTCGCGGCAGTCCTTCTGCTGCACAACCTTCCCTTCTCCTGGAAGGCGAAGAAGTTCAACCTCCTCCTTGCCAGCTACCTGTTCTACGCGGCGTGGAACCCCCCGCTCATCGCCCTGCTCTGGATCTCGACGCTCGTGGACTGGTTCGCGGGCCGCGCCATCGACCGCTCCGACCGGCCCTCCGTCCGCCGGACCGCACTCGTCGCAAGCCTTCTGACGAATCTCGGTCTGCTGGCCTTCTTCAAGTACGGCGGCTTCGTGCTCGAGAACTTCACCGCCGCCGTCCAGAACCTCGGGTTTGACTACGCGCCCGCGCAGCCGAGCATCGTGCTCCCCATGGGCATCTCCTTCTACACGTTCCAGACGCTGACCTACACCATCGACATCTACCGCCGCCGTCTTTCCCCCTCGCGGTCCTTTCTCGACTACGCGCTCTACGTCACGTTCTTTCCCCAGCTCGTCGCCGGGCCCATCGTTCGCGCCGGCGAGTTCCTTCCGCAGCTCCGGACCGAACCGCGCGTTTCCGGCAACGCCTTCGCCTGGGGCCTTGCCCTGCTGACCCTCGGTCTCTTCCAGAAGGTCGTTCTCGCCGACGCGTTTCTCTCGGTGCCGGCCGACGAGGTCTTCGCGCACCGGGGCTTTCTCGCACCCCTCGACGCATGGGCCGGCGTGCTCGCGTTCTCCGGCCAGATCTTCTGCGACTTCGCCGGCTACTCCACCTGCGCCATCGGCGCCGCTCTCTGCCTCGGCCTCTCCCTGCCCGACAACTTCCGCTTTCCCTATGCGGCCGTTGGGTTTTCCGACTTCTGGAGACGCTGGCACGTCACTCTCTCCTCCTGGCTGCGCGACTATCTCTACATTCCCCTCGGCGGAAACCGGCGGGGCACGCCGCGCACGCTGATCAACCTGATGCTGACGATGCTGCTCGGCGGACTCTGGCACGGCGCGGCATGGACGTTCGTCGTCTGGGGCGGACTTCACGGACTGTACCTGGTGGCCGAGCGCGCGCTCGTCTCCCTCTTCGGCGGACGGAAGTGGACGCGCTCGAAGGCCGCGCGACTTCTCTTCGCGCTGCTGACGTTCTTCTGCGTCGCCATCACATGGGTCTTCTTCCGAGCCGACTCCTTCGGCTCCGCGTGGTCGCTTCTCCGATCGATGTTCGGCGTCGTGCCGGAACCGGCGCGGATTCTCCGGAGCTTCGACCTCGTGGCGGTCGGCGTCGTGACCGGCGGCATTCTGCTCTCCCACTGGCTGCTGCGCGACTTCTCCCGCGAAGAGCTCGCCGCACGGACGCCGTGGTGGCTGATCGCGGTCGTTTGGACCTTCATGCTCGTGACCATCATTCTGACCCAGGGGGGCGGCGATGCATTCATCTACTTCCAGTTCTGAGCGCACCGTACCCGACCGTCCCTGGATGCGCATCGCCGCGACGATGGCGGTTCTCTCGATCGTCGCGATCGGCGCGTGGGAGATTCGAAGCCGCTCGCTCGGCTACGCCCCGTCCTTCGAGGACACGCCGCTGCTCTGGTCGCGATCCCTCAACATCGCCCTGGACGCGGACGATCCCGTCGTCATCGCCGGAGCCTCCCGCATTCGCTTCGATCTCGAACACGACGTACTCGCGGAGGTCTTCGGGGACCGCCCCGTCGCCAACATCTCGATGAACGGCAGTATCGCCCGTCCCGTGCTTTCCCTCCTCGCCGCCGATCCCGACTTCCGCGGCACGGTCCTCTGCGGCTACACGCCGAACCTGTTCTGGACTCCCGGCGGACCGCTCCTGGACTCCACGATGGAATGGATCGAACAGCACGACCGCCGCACCCCGGCCGCGAAGGCGGGTCTGGCCGTTTCGTTCCTGCCCGACAGCCTCTTCGCCTTCTACCAGAAGGAGAACCTCTCTCTGCGAGCCATGCTCCAGGCCCGCTTCTCGCCCGACGATCGAGAAGGCGTCTACGTTCCTCCTCGTATGCCACCCTATATCTGCCAGGTGCGCTTCGATCGCAGCGAGGCCATGTGGGACAGGCTCGCGACGGACTCCGAAATGCAGAAAGACGTGACGAGCGTCTGGCAGGGGCTCTTCTCCCTGTCGCGCCCGCTGCCTCCGGAGCTGCTGGCGCAGATGCGCGCGGACGTCGCCGCGGATGTACACGCCATTCGCGGGCGCGGCGGCGACGTCGTCTTCATCCGTTTCCCCTCCACCGGATGGCTTCGCGAGTTCGAGAACGAAACCGTGCCGCGCGAAACGCACTGGGAGCCTCTTCTGGAAGAGTCGGGCTCCATCGGCATTCACTTCGAGGACTACGCGGAACTGAGGGGATTCGATTGTCCGGAGTGGTCGCACCTGAACGAAGAGGACGCGCGGAAATTCAGCGCGGCTCTCGCGCCGATCCTCAAGGCGCGGCTGGAGGAGCGGCGGCGCTGAGGCGCTACGGCCCCGCGACCGCCTCCTCTTCCGCCGCCAGCACGTTCGTCAGACAGTCGATCTGCGGTTCGCGCGGCTTTGCCGGGTCGGGCGTCACCAGCAGCACGTCGAACCGCACGGTCGGGCGCGGGCGGGGAAGCTGGCGCAGGTACGCCTCCGCCGCCGCGCGGAAATGCCGCCGCCGCTTCGAATCCCGTACCGCCGCCAGCGGCTCCGGGTCCGACGCGTTCCGCGTCTTCACCTCCACGAACACCAGTTCCCATTCCTCCCGCACCACCAGGTCCAGCTCGCCCCCGCCCCCGTGCCAGTTCCTCGCGAGTATCGCGGCCCGGCGCCGGTGGAAATAGTGCCACGCCGCCCACGACTCGCCCCAGTCGCCTGTGCGCTTCTTCGTCCAGCCCCCGCTCCACGGCTCGGGCCTGGGGTGCAGCAGTTCCGCCGCGCGATCACGTAACGACTCGAACAAGGCTCGCCTCCGGTCCGGAGCTTGCATACCTCTTCCCTGCCCGCCGCTGAACCGGCAGGCCAACCGAAGATGGATGGTGTCATGGGTCGTTTTCAGTTCTTGGCCGCGCTCGTTCTTCTGCTCGCCGGATGCGATGTCGCCGAACCGGAAGCCTCCTCCCGGAATCCGGAACCTCTGGCGGCGGGCAATCTGCGCATCGGCGACGAGCTGCCGGACTTCGAGCTTCGGACCATCGAGGGCGAGACCGTCCGCCTCTCCGACTACACCACCGGCGACCGCTACGTCGCCGTCGTCTGGCATTCTCCGGCGTGCCCCTGCGCGCACAACTGCGCGGTCGTCGTGCGCGACGCGATGTCCGGTCCCGAATACGCCGACGTGGCCTGGGTCGGCGTCGCCTCCGGACCCGAAACGCAGATCGACTGGTGGCGCGACGATCTCCGGCGCCAGCGGGAGGACGGCATCCTTACCTATCCCGTCGGCATCGACGCCGACGCGTCGGTGCTGAGGACCTACGGCGCGACCCGAACGCCGACGGTGTGGCTCGCCGACAAGGACGGCAGGATTCGCTACTGGGGGGCGCCGGAGAGCACGCTCATGCCCGGCGCCGACGGATACCGCGTTCTCGTCAAGGACGCCATCGACGACCTCAAGGCCGGCCGCGAGGTCGCCACCCCGCGCTACGATCCCATCGGCTGCCTCATCGAGGGAATCTGACTCCGTGCTGATCGTCACCGACGTCGATCCCGCCTCGCCCGGCTGCCCCGATCCGGAAACGTCGTGGGCGTCGTTCGATGGCAAGGGCGGCTGGCGCTCCGTTCTTCGCCAGACGTTTCCCCCCGACGCGAGGCTCTTCGTCGCCGACCATTCCGGCGCGAAGCTCTCCCGCGAGTTTCCTCTCATCGTCTGGAGACGCGAAGCCCGCGAGTCGCAGGTCGATCTTGCGATGCGCCTTGCCTCGCGCATGCCGCGCGG
>JAJFLJ010000005.1 GCA_021772755.1 Candidatus Sumerlaeota bacterium | reverse complement strand
GCGCGCGGTTCCGGCCGGGCAACATCATCGGCGAGAGTCGCGCGATGCGGGGGGTTCTGGACCTGGTGGACCGGGTGGGCCCGACGCGGGCGACGGTGCTGGTGACGGGCGAGAGCGGCGTGGGCAAGGAGCTGGTGGCGCGCGCGATCCACAGCCGCAGCGACCGCGACGACAAGGCGTTCGTGGCGCTGAACTGCGCGGCGCTGACGGAGACGCTGCTGGAGAGCGAACTCTTCGGGCACGAGAAGGGCGCCTTCACGGGCGCCACGCGCCAGCACCGCGGCAAGTTCGAGGAGGCGGACGGCGGCACGATCTTTCTCGACGAGATCGGCGAGACCAACAACGCGTTCCAGACGAAGCTGCTGCGCGTTCTGCAGGAGGGCGTGTTCGAGCGCGTGGGGGGGAACGACTCCAACCGGGTGGACGTCCGCGTGATCGCTGCGACGAACCGCAACCTGGAGAAGCGCGTGCGGGAAGGCCTGTTTCGCGAGGACCTCTTCTACCGGCTTCAGGTGGTTCCCATCGAGATTCCCCCGCTTCGCGACAGGCGCGAGGACATCCCCGCGCTGGCGCAGCACTTTCTCAAGACGGCGTGTACGGGCAACGGGCTGCCGCGGCGGGAACTCTCCCAGGGCGCTCTGGACGCGTTGCGCGAGGCGGAATGGCGCGGCAACGTGCGAGAGCTGGAGAACACGATCGAGCGGGCGGTGATTCTGGCGCGCGGCGGGGTGATCGAGGCGGACGACTTGTGGCTGACCCGGGCGGACGGTTCGCGCAGCGGCGGCCCGCCGACGTCGGTCAGCATGCCGGAGGACCTGGCGAAGCTGCCGCTCTCGGACTTCGTCGACAGGATGTCGGAGCAGCACATTCTGCGGGCTCTGGACCGCACGGCCTGGAAGAAGCAGGACACGGCCGACGCGCTGGGCATCGACCGCGCCACGCTCTACCGCATGATCAAGCGCTTCGGGATCAACCAGGAAGAAGAGTAGAGACGAGCGGCGGGTGGCGAGTGGCGAGAGAGTTGGGCGCTGTTCGTCGTGCGTTTCCGGGGTGGGGTGGCTTGATTGGGCCCGGCATCTCGACACCATTGCGACAGGACTCCAGCGAGTCGAAGTCTTCCGAGCGGCGCGTTCTTCGTTCTTTTCGCGCCGGGCGCTCCTGTTTTAAGGTTCACTTCAGGTGCCCTGGTGTTACTTGCCGCCGTTTTGCATCCCCAACGAGAACTCCCAACGAGGAACTTCCATGAGAATCTACCGCAGACACGTTCTCACTTTGACGGCCGGACTCGGCGGACTGGCCGTGGCGGGCGCACTCGCCAATCAGATCCAGATTCAGGACGTACCGCCGACAGTCCGGGCGACCATCGAACGCATCGCGGCCGGAGACCCGGTGCGCGAGATCGAACTCGAGAAGGAGGACGGGACTCTCGTCTACGACGTGGAGATTCTGCGCGACGGAGAGGAAGTCGATTTCATGGTCTCGACCGATGGCGAGTTCCTCGGCTACGAGGACGACGAGCACGAGGAGCACGAGGAGGGGCATGAGACGGGCGAGCACGATCATGGGGATGAAGACGAAGATGAAGATGGTCACGAGGATGGGGAGGAGCGTATTGCGCTGGAGGAGCTTCCGGCGGCGGTCCGCACCGTCGCTCTGACGATCGCGGGGGACGGCGAGATCACGTCGGTGTCGCGCGAGCGCGAGGACGATGCGACGGTATACGAGATCGAGTATCTCGTCGATGGCGTCGTGAACTCGGTGGAGTTCTCGAAGACCGGCGACATCCTGGAGACCGAGCGCGCGATCGGCGCGGAGGAGCTTCCCGCCGCGGTTCGCGGGGAACTCGACGAGGAGTTTCCGGGGGCGACGTTCGGCGAGATTTCCGCCGTCCAGGTCTACCTGTACGAAATCGAGGTGATCACGGAGAAGGGCCGCCGCGAAGTGAAGCTGCTTGCGACTGGCGAGGAGGCGGACGAAGACTGAATCCATCCAGGGGGCCCGGCACGATGCGCATCCTCGTCGTCGAAGACGAAGTCAGACTGGCGGAGAACCTGAAGGCGGGCATCGAGTCGGTGCCCTCCTTCGTGGTCGATGTCAGCCATGACGGCGAGGACGGGCAGCACCTTGCGCTGACGGAGAAGTACGACGCCATCGTGCTGGACCTGATGCTGCCGGGAATCGACGGGCTGTCGATCCTGAGGACGATCCGCGATTCCGGGCGCGACACGCCAGTGCTGATCCTGACGGCGCGAAACACGACGGAGGACGTGATCCGGGGTCTTGACTTCGGTTCGGACGACTATCTTGGCAAGCCGTTCGAGATGGGCGAACTGCTGGCGCGCATCAAGGCGCTCGTCCGGCGCAGCTTCCACCAGACCGACCCGGTGCTGCGCGTCGCGGACCTGACGATCGACACGCGGTCGCACGTCGTTTCGCGCGCGGACAAGTCCTTCCCCCTGCCCGCCCTGGAGTACCGCCTGCTGGAGTATCTCGGCATGCGGGCGGGGCAGGTGGTTTCGAAGGAGGAGCTTCTGGAGCATCTGTACGACTACAACTGGGAGAAGTTCTCCAACGTGATCGAGGTCTACGTGTCGAAGCTGCGGTCGCGGATCGACCGCGGCCACGCGACCCAGCTGATCCACACCATTCGGGGCCAGGGCTATGTGCTGGCCGAATCGTGGGAAGGCCAGTGAGCGGAACGCGGTTCTCCCGAATGAGCCTTGGCGGACGGCTCGCGCTGATCGCGTTCGCGGTGCAGGCGGTTCTGCTGACGGCTCTCGCGACGGTGATCTACGGCGCGACGCGCAACGCGCTGTACGATTCGTTCGACAAGTCGCTGGTGGCGAACGCGGAGTCGCTCGCGTCCCTCGTCGATCCCGAGGAGGAGCACGACGACGAAGACGAGGAGGCGGAAGTCGAACTGGCGGAGGAGATCATGGGCGACCGGTTCTCGCGCCAGTGGGAACCGGACCTGTTCGCGGTGTATATCGACGGCGACGACCTGCTGGCGAAGGCACCGCGTCTCGCCGACGTTCCGGCCTTCGTGGCGGAGCACAAGGGGCACGTCGGATTCTTCGGGGACGACCACGAGGGGCTGGACTACCGGGCCATCGTTCTCGCCACGTTCCGCCTGCCGGAGGACGACCCGACGCGGCCGCGGCCGATCACGGTCTACTATTCGGCAAGCACCGGCGAGCTGGCGAAGCAGCTGCGGTCGCTCGGGATGGCGATGGGCGCGCTGTGCCTTCTCTGCGTGGTGGTGTCGGGTTTTCTGTCGCTGCTGGTGGCGCACATGGGACTGGCGCCGCTGCGCCGTCTGGCCGGGAGCATCGCGCTGATCCACGAGCATCGTCTGAGGCGACGGCTTGAGACCGACGGTCTTCAGCCGGAGCTCCTGCCCATCGCGCGATCGGTCAATTCGCTGCTGGGGCGGGTGGAACGCGCGCTGGAAACGGAGCGGCGGTTCAGCGCCGACGCGGCGCACGAGCTGCGAACGCCGGTCGCGACGCTGAAGTCCGGCATTCAGGCGGCACTTCTGAATCCCGCGACGGCCGGCGGCGCGAAGGAGATGTACGAGCGGCTGCTGCTGGACGTCGACCGGCTGGAAGGACTCTGCGACGCGCTGCTGCTGGTGACGAAGAGCGCGGACGAGATTCCGCCGGCGATCCCGGCGGAAGACTGGATCGCCGAGATCGAAGCGGCGGTGACCGCGATTCGTACGGGCTCCGAAGCGGGGAACGCGACGTTCGTTCTGGAAATCTCGCGCAAGCACATGCCGGGAGAGCCCGTGCGCTCGGACGCCGTGACGACGTACCGCATCGCGGCGAACCTGGCGGGCAACGCGCTGCGGCACGGCGGCAGCGATGTGCGCGTTCGCGTCTCCGTGACGTTCGACGACATCCACGCGCGTCTGGTGGTCGAGGACGACGGGCCGGGAATCGCGCCTGACGACGCGGCGAACCTGTTCAAGCGCTTCTTCCGGGTGGAGAGCTCGCGCGCGCGGTCCGACGGCGGCTACGGCCTGGGGCTCTCCATCTGCAAAACACTCGCGAAGACCCAGGGGGGGAACGTCCGGTTCGAACCGAACACGCCCCGGGGAAGCCGTTTCGTCTGGCTCGCCGCCATCGGCGGGAACGACGCCCCCGCAGAGCCCGCCGGGGCGGAATCAGCGAAACAAATCGCATTCGGAGCCTCCGGATTAAGCATCCCTTAAGGGGGAGCGTGGCAGAATCCCGAACGATCGCGACACAGCAGGGAGAAACGACCATGAGACGGAACGCCTTTACGCTGATCGAACTGCTGGTGGTTGTGGCGATCATCGCGATTCTCGCCGCGATCGCCGTGGTGAACTTCCTCGAAGCGCAGACGCGGTCGAAGCTGACGAGCGCGCAGGCCGAAATGCGCACGCTGCTGGTGGGGCTGGTTTCCTACTCTTTGGACAACAACGGGCTGCCCTCGAACAACGCGTCGTCGCCGATCCTTGGGCAGGAGCCGCTGCTCCGGCTCACGTCGCCGATCGCGTACCTGACGAGCGTTCCGAGGGATGTCTTCTGGATTCCCGAACACCGCGACGCCAACGATCCGGAACTTTCAACGTACGCCTACATGGACCTCGCGCAGATGAGCGCGCTGGGTCTCGTCGATCAGGAGGAGGTCTGGGAGGAGCGCTACTTCATCGTCAGCCGCGCGCCGGACGCGACGTTCCAGGCCAACAACGTGATCGACGGCGAGCTTCTTTCCGACGCGACGGTCTTCGATCCAAGCAACGGGACGGTCTCGCCCGGCGATCTTTTCATGAGCTTCCAGGGAATGACGGGGGGGCATATTCTTCAGAATGCCGACCCCGAGGACTACGACGACGACGAGGACGAGGACTGAGGCGATGGCCGGTTCGATTTCCAGCGAAACGACCGCCACGGACTCCAAGGCGTCCGGACTCGCCGGCGACGCGCGCGTTCCGCCGCTACCGCACGACTTCCAGGTGAAGGAGATCGTCGGCAAGGGGGGAATGGGTCTCGTACTGCGGGCGTACCAGCGAACGCTCGACCGCGACGTGGCGATCAAGGTGCTGTCGGGCGAATACTCGAAGAAGCCCAAGGACGCGCACGAGCTCCTGAAGGAGGCGAGGCTCTGCGCGCGCCTTCGCCATCCGAACATCGTCCAGATCCACCAGGCGTCCCTTGCCGAAGACGGCTCCGTCTTCATCGTGATGGAACTGCTTCGGGGCAAGACGCTGCGGCAGCACACGGAGCGCACGCTCTCGGGCGTTCGCCATGTTTCTGCGGGCCGGATGCGGTCGGTTCTTTCCTTTTCGTTTCCGGTTCTGTTCCAGCTTTGCGATGCGCTCTCCGCGGCCCACGCGGGGGGCGTCGTGCACCGCGACGTGAAACCCGACAACATCCAGATCGACGAGAGCGGACGCGTGCGGCTGATGGACTTCGGCATCGCGATTCTTCAGAAGGCGCAGGGGGGCAGGATCCGCGCCGCCGGAACGCCGGCCTATATGGCACCCGAGCAGATGCAGTCGCCGAAGACCGTCGATCACCGGTGCGACGTGTACGCGATGGGGGGCGTGATCCATTTCCTGCTGACGGGGAATCCCCCGCGCGCGGGGAAGGGCGTGGCCGGCGTGGTGGTCGAAGACATGATCGACGCCTCGCTGTGCGACGACCTCGCGGCGAAGGGGGTTCCGCACGCGCTGCTGAACGCGATGACGCGCGCGCTCGATGCGAATCCGGACAACCGGTTCCAGTCGATGGAGGAAATGCGCGAGGCTCTCGAAGCCGCCTATTCGCGGGCGCTCACGACCAGACCACCCGCCCGCATCGCGCGAAAGGCCATGATGGCCGCGGCAGTCTGCTCCCTTGCGGCCGTCTCCGCGGTCATCGTCGTTCCGCGCCTTTCCGCCGACCGCGGGGGTTCGTCCGACCCCGCCGGCGCGCGGGCTCGCGAGCAGTTGCGGGAAGTCGAGCAGCAGCTCGCGCGAGCGGACCTCCCCGAAGACCAGCGCGGACTGTTCGCCGCGTGGGAAACGGAGATCGGCGCGCTTCTCGCCGAGGGAGAGGCGCAGCGCGCGTCGGAAGTCGGCGACTACGCGCGTCACTACATCGAGCGTGAACAACTGCGGTCGCTTTCCCAAGCGCTTGCGGGGCTGGCGAAGAAGTCCGCGATTCCCGCATCGCTCCGGAACGATGCGCTGCGCTACACAGCGCGCGTGGACGAAGCGCTCGGGGCGGGCGACGACTACGACACCCTGCCGGCGCTTCGCGCCGAGGGCATGACGCTGCTCGCGTCGCTTCACGATGCGCTGTAGTTTCGCGGGCGGTGGCCGAACGGTTCGTTTCGGCTACTCGTAGCGATTCCAGTTCGCGGCGCGGGAGGGGGTCGTCTTCTCGACGAACGCCGCTCCGCCGTAGGCCGTCGCCCGGGGCAACGCGTCGATGAGGGAGTCGTTGTCCGACGTGCTCCACGTCAGGATTCCGGCGTCGTGCATTCTGCCGACCTGGACGATATCCGTCTTGCCGGTACCTCCGGCGTCGTTCGCCCCGCCCAGGCAGACGATCGCGTTGCCGATGGAGACGCTCGCCATCTGGCGCTTGCCGACGGGCAGCGACGCGTTGTCGACCCACGCCCCGGGAACGCCGCCGGTGAGCTGCGCGGTACGGACGGCATTGCTCGGGCCGCTTCCGCCGGCGACGACCATGAAGCGGTTTCCGCCGGTCGTCAGAACGTCTTCGGCCACATAGCCCCACCGGTTCACCGCAGGCGCGGCCCATTCGCCCAACGGCGCGAAGGGGTCGCGGAACTGGCCGGTGGACGATGTGATGACGGTGTAGTGCGCGGCGCTGGCGGGGTTCGCGTTGCCGTCGAGCGCGATGTAGGTTCCGCCGACGATGACGGCGCGGTTGAACCAGTCGGCGGCGGGAATGGATGTCGTGGTGGTCCAGCCGCCCAGGGATCCGTCGCCGAGAAGGCGTGCGACGAGCACGCGGGCGGTCGAGGGGCTGTTGCCGCCGGCGAGATAGACGTAGGCGTTGCCTCCGCCGAAATCGACGTACTCGCCTGCGCCGATGGTCTGGGTCGTCGAGGAGGGCGAGAGTTGCGGCACGGGGTCGCCGAAGTTCCAGTCGCCGGAGAGATAGCCCGTCGCCGTGTCGATATCGGCCCACACGTAGCGGTCGCCGGGCGTGCGGGTGGCGTCCGTGTTGTAGTCGCCGGGTCCGACGTAGAGACGACCGTCGTGGACGAAGGTATAGTCCTCGATGTACATCCAGCTGAGGGCCTCGGTGGCAACCGTCGCGGGATTGTCCTCGGGCAGCATCCTGGAGGGGGCCGCGTTGGCGTGGCGCCAGTTGGAGACCTCGACGGAGGAGGGCGAGACGGTCACGTCGGCGACGAGAATGCCGAAGCACCCACCGTCGTTGGTGAGAGTGCCGTCCAGGGCCGTGGCGGCTCCGGAGTTGATGGCACCGCCGGCGTAGAAGAGAAAGCCTTCGGTAGTCTGGGCGTGTGCCGCTGCGGCCAGCAGGCACGATGCCGCTGCGGCTCCGAACCGTTTCAGGATCATCCGTCAGGTCTCCCGGGAGAATTCGGGGAAGTATGGGCCCGGCGGGCAGGGCCCGGCAACGCGATTGTGGTCCGGACCCGTCGACGGGGTCCTCTGCGGCGGCTTGGGGCCGTCTACGCCCTGTTCCGGTAGAGGCGCTTCATTTCCCCCCCGCAGAGCGCCTGGAAGGCGATGGCGTACGCGGCGCCTCCGCAAAGCAGGCGGACGAACGCCCACGCGTCGGTGTCGGGCGTGAGGAAGCGCAGCGCGAGAAACACGGCAAGCGACACCGCAGAAGCCCGCAGGACGGGGGCGAGAGCGTCGAGGTAGCTGTAGTCGAGTTCGCGCTTCATGACGACGAAGCAGCAGTACGCGATGGTTCCGAAGGAAATCGCGGTGACGGCGACGGCGGCTCCCTCGACCCCGAAGTGTCGCGCGCCCAGCCATGTGCCGACGGCGATGGCGGGAAGATTGAAGAGCGCGGCGTTCAGCAGAGGACGCGTGTTGCCGCGAACGACGAAGACGTGGCCCCAGTGGGTGAAGGTCAGGCGCAGGGCGGCGAGGGTGGTGAACATCTGGAAGGGAAAGAGCGCTCCGGCCCATTTCTCCGGATCGCCCAGCAGCCAGTCCACGATGGCGCGCCCCTCCATCCACATGGCGATCATGGCGGGAAAGGCGATGGCTCCCGCGTAGCGCGTGACGTAGCGGAGTCCGCGGGCGATCTGTTCGTTGTCGTCCGCGCGGGCGAAGGCGGGGAACACGACGGAGTTGAGGATGATGTTGAACTGGATCAGGTAATGCGGGTAGCGGTACGACGCGTAGTAGACGCCCAGCAGCCGGTCGCCAAGCAGCGTGCCGACGATGATGTAGTCGATGTTGGTGTAGGCGAAGGTGATGGCGGTGGTGGCCATGAGGGGGGCGCCGAAGGGAAGCAGCTCGCGCACGATGCCGGCGTCGAAGGTCAGGCGGGGAACGAACCGGGCCGCGCGCCAGAGCCAGCCGGACGTGACGATGGTTCGCGCGATCAATCCCGCCACGAAGGTCCACGGGCCAAGGCCCGCCGCAGCGCTGCCCAACAGCACGGCGGAACCCGCGACGACGCCCGCGAACATGGCGATGTTGACGGGGCCGAAGCGCATCGCGTGGTCGTGGATGGCGCGGGGCAGCATGAAGCGCTCGGCGACGATCCAGAGTCCGAGAACCTGGGCGAAGACGATCTGGTCGGGCTTGCCGAGCGCCGTGAGAACCGGCGCGGCGCCGAAGAACCACGCTCCGGCGACGATCAGGCCGAGGAGAAGCTCGAACCAGAAGATGGTCGAGGCCGCGCGGTCGTCGAGGACCTTGCGCCGGATAAGGAACTTGAGGCCGGCGAAATCGGTAAAGCAGGAGACGAAGCCGGTCAGGGCCTGGGCGGTGGCGAAGACGCCGAAGTGCTCCGGCAGAAGCATCCGCGCGAGAGCGAGCTGGGCGACGATGTCCAGGACGGACTTCCCCGCCGTGGCGGCGGAGGCGAGCTTGAGCCCGCGGACGGCTTTCTGTCGGAGTTCGGTTCCAGGCATGGTGCTGCCCCGATGGATTCCCGCAGGCGCCGCAAGAGAGGGAAGCGAAAACCCCTCGCTGCGGCGCGGCGGGGTCGGGCAGGACAACGGGCATGAAGACGGAACGGCTGGCAAGCGATGGGATGGGCGTTCGCCGCGCGACGGAGTTGCTGCGAGCGGGCGGGGTGGTGGCTTTTCCCACGGAGACGGTCTACGGCCTGGGGGCGGACGCGACCAGCGATTCCGCCGTGGCGAAGGTCTTCGCCGCCAAGGGCCGCCCGTCGAACAATCCGCTAAACGAGCATGTGGCGGACATCGGCCGGGCCCAGTCCCTCGTGACGGAGTGGACCGACCGGGCGGACCGGCTCGCCCGGGCGTTCTGGCCGGGTCCGCTGACGATCATTCTGAAGGCCGCGCCGGGTCTGTCTCCCCTGGCGTTGGCGGGAGGGGACACGGTCGGCCTTCGCGCACCGAACCACCCCGTGGCACTGGAACTGTTGCGGGCCTGCGGGCTGACGCTGGCCGCTCCGAGCGCGAATCGCAGCGGAAGCCTCTCGCCGGTGCAGGCCGGGCATGTGCTCGCCGACCTGGAGGGCCGCATCGCCGGGGTTCTCGATGGCGGAGCATGCCGCGTCGGCATCGAATCGACGGTCGTGGACCTGACGGGAGAAGAGCCGCGCATTTTGCGGCCGGGCATGGTCGGAGCGAAGGACGTCACCCGCGTTGCCGGATGCGAGGTCATGTCGTTCGCGGGATCGTCGCCGCCCGGCGAAGCGATGAAGTCGCCGGGGCTGCTGGAGCGGCACTACGCGCCGGCGATTCCGCTGCGGGTCGTGGCCGAGTTTGCAGAGGATAGCGCCGGCATCGCGCGGATCGAACTGCCGAACGATCCCGGCGAGGCCGCGCGCGCGCTCTATGCGCTGCTTTGGAGTGCGCAGGCGAGCGGCGCCGAAGAGATTCAGGTCCTCGCCCCGCCGGATTCGCCGGAATGGGCCGGCATTCGCGACCGCCTGAGACGGGCGAGCGCGGAGTAGCGGGGCGCTACTTCTTCGGCGGCCAGTCCTTGCGGCGTTCGTTTCCGCTGCGGCGGTCGCCGCCGTACCGGCGGTTCTTGAAGATCACATCGACTTCGTTGCGGCGATCGCGATTCGCACGGCGCTCTTTGCTGCTGCGGCGCTCGGTCTTGCCGTCCCAGGTTCCGTCCGGCAAGGTGCCATAGCCTTCCGGTGGCTTCTCGCCGGGAGCGGGCGGACCGGCCTCGGCGGCTTTGCGCAGAGACTTGAGCTCCTCGTCGGAAAGGCGCTGGGTTTCGGATTTCTTGATCTTGGGGGGCGACGACTTCGCGGACTTCGACGAGTCGGGCTTCCTGACCCTGTCGGAGGACGCGGACTCCGGCAGGCTCGCCTTTACCCGCTGATACTGGGGCGCGTTCACCGGCGTCGCCTGCTTCATGTAGGGAAGACCGCTGGCTGCTCTTGGTTCGGAGGGCGGCGGCGTGGCGGGGCGGTCGGTGTTCCAGTAGATTTCGGCGCCCATCTTCTTGGCAAAGACCTCCATACCGTTTCGCCGGAGGTAGTTGAGCAGGTAGACGTACTGATCGTCGCTGTTGCCGGGGTCGTTGAGACCGATGTCCTCCAGCAGCGGCTTCATGCCACCGTGGCGGACGAGTTCGTTGAAGAGCATTTCGCAGGAGTTGTAGCCGAACTCCCGGAAATAGCTGTGGATGCCCTGTCGCAATTGTTCGACGGGATCGCTCATGGTTCCAGGTCCCTGTACTCGTCCTTTCCTCGGAAGCGTGATTCGATCCCAGGCGCGGGGTGGTGTCAATTCCCGGAACGCAGGTCGGGGCCGGGTTCGATCCGGAGGGAAAAGTCGAGGGCCGGGGCGGAATGGGTGAGGGCGCCGATACTGACGCGGTCGGCGCCGGTGTCGGCGAACCCGGCCAGTGTTTCGAGCGTCACTCCGCCGGTCACTTCGACGGGGACCCGGCCCGCGACGACGCGGACGGCTTCGCGGACTTCGCCGGGGTCCATGTTGTCGAGCATCAGGAGGTCGGGCCCCGCCGCGAGAGCCTCGCGAACCTCTTCCAGATTCCGGGCCTCGCACGCCACCTTGAGGCGGGGCCGGAGGTGGGCGACTTTCGCCAGCGCGGCAGCGACTCCGCCCGCCGCGTCGGCGTGGGTGTCCTTCAGCATCACCATGTCGTGAAGCCCCATGCGGTGATTCGTCCCGCCACCGCAGGCCACGGCGTACTTCTCCAGATCGCGCCAGCCGGGGGTTGTCTTGCGGGTGTCGCAGACGGCGATTCCACCGTTCGCGGCGGCGACATAGCGCGCCGTCAGGGTGGCGACGCCGCTCAGCCGCTGGAGGTAGTTCAGGGCGGTTCGCTCTCCGGAGAGCAGCGAAACGATGGGGCCCTCCAGACGGACGACGATCTCTTCGACGGCAACGTGGTCGCCGTCCCGGGCGAGCAGGCGAACATCGACGCGGGGGTCCAGAAGGTCGAACAGTTCGACGACCAGGGGGCCGCCGCAGAGGACACCTTCCTGCTTCGCGACGATGACGGCGCTGGCGCACTGGTCTTCGCCGAAGACGGCCTTCGACGTAACGTCGCAGAGGGTGGCGTGGTCGGCGGCGAGGACGTGAGGATTGCGGGGGCGCTGGG
>JAJFLJ010000040.1 GCA_021772755.1 Candidatus Sumerlaeota bacterium | reverse complement strand
CGGGATAGCGAAACTCCGTCAGCTTGAAGTAGTTCAGCAGTCCGAGGCCGGGTTCAAAGTGCTGCACGTCGGCGACACTTACGTCGTCCATCATCGTGTCGTGGGAGCCAAGGGACGACTCCAGCCCCGACGCCATGCTGGAATGATTGAGCACGAGTATCTGCAAGGCCCTCGAAAGGCCCTTGTTGAGGAAAATAGCACGGACGTAGACCAGCGTTCCCGGCGTGACGAGCTCCAGGCCGCTCACCACCCAGACGAACTCGCCGCGCGACACCTCCGCGCACCGGCGCATCAGACGCGAAACCGGAACGTCGGGCTCGTGCAGGTAGTAGACATCGCTTTGTCCGATCGCGGCCTCGCCAGCGGTTTCCCGGGCGTCCGCCCCCTTCGAGCCATCGAAGACGACGATCTCCGCCTCCCCCTGAAAGACCTCCTTCTGGGCGATGAACCGTGCGATGCAGTCCCTCAGGAGCCCGGCGTTCTCGAACACGGGCACACAAATGCTCAGCTTCAATGGGTGAAATCCCCCCAACTTGGCGGTCTCGGTCGAATCGATGACGGACGATACCCACCTATCCGCGCCCACCCTCCCGGGAAGGCAAGCGCGAACTCTTCTCTCCCAAAGGGATCTCCACCAAATGGTCCCACGGCTGCCAGACCGTCCGACCCGCCCCCAGGCGGTACTCGCCGTTCGGCTCGTTGATCCACCACTCCTCGGGATGGGCGCAGGTCCACTGCATGGCTTCGGTCGAGTGGCTTCGGAGGAGACTCATCAGCAGAAACGGCGCGGCGATCAGCGAGAACACCAGGATTCCGCCGAAAGCCACGAACGTGTAGACGACGTAGCTGCCGAAGAACGCGTACCCGGCGAGGAAGACGACCACGAAAGCGAGAGGTACTCCGATGACCGGCAGAAAGCACTCGCGGAGCAGATCGAGCAGCATCCGCATCGTGGCCTCGCCGGGATCGCGAATGCAGAAGTGCGCCCGCGTTCCGAACGCTCCCCCCAGTTCGTTTCCGGCGAACAGGAACGCCCAGATCAACGGAGAGAACAGCGCGCAGTAGAAGAACGCGCCCGTCCCGGGAACCCCGTAGAGTATCGCCTCGCCCGCGATCGCCAGCACCATTCCCGCCAGCACCACCACGACGTGGGCGAACGCCTGGACGGAAAGCGGCCGCAGCGACAGGCCCTGCACGATGCTCTCGCTCGTCAGCGGCGTCGTCATCAGTTCGTCGAGCGGCAGCGCACGCAGCGCGCTCCGAATGTGAACGCCCGCCATCGTCCCCGACCAGAGCGCCGACGCGACCGGTGCCGCAAGGAGGGCGAGCCCCGCCCACTTCAGCAGGGTAAACCTGCCGGTCGCGAGCAGAAGAAACGTCATCGCCTGGGCGACCAGCAGGAATCCCCAGGGCAACAGGCCGAAGAGGTCCTCCCGCAGTCCTCCCCGGCGGCGCGCCGTGAAGTATGCCAGCACCGGGTTGTGCCGGGCATAGGCCGGCCACAGTTCGCTCGAAAGCCGGTTCGCCCCCAGTCCCTTCCATCCGCGCAGCGGGTCGTCCTCCGCCGGGACCACGGCATTGTCGAAGACCGGGCTTTGCCAGTCCGCCGGATGGATCGTGAAGTGCCCTGGCGCCGTCCGCCCGCGGACGAGTTCCCGCGATCTCTTGGCTGGGCGCAGGATTTCTTCCGGTGATTCGTTCGCCATAGGGGGAAGCCGTCGAATCTCTGGCCTTGATCCGGGCCGGGTTGACGGCACGATGAGGATGCGCAGTGGGCCTATGGCGCAATTGGTTAGCGCAGCCGGCTCATAACCGGTAGGTTGCAGGTTCGAGTCCTGCTGGGCCCACCACACCCCTCCCTACGGGAACAGCCCTCTGGCCGCCTTTTCCCGCGCGGTCTCGCGAACGCCCAGAATCAGCGCCGCCCTCCGCATGGAGTAGCCGTTCCGCGCGGCGAAGTGCTGGACGCCGACGAACGCGCGGCGGATCAGCTGCTGCAGCCTGCTGTCCACCTCCTCCGCCGTCCAGAAGAACATCTGGATGTCCTGGACCCATTCGAAGTAGGAGACGATCACGCCGCCGGCGTTGCAGATGATGTCGGGAATGACGAAGATGCCCTTGTCGTCGAGAATCCTGTCCGCCTCCATGCTCGTCGGACCGTTCGCCCCCTCCGCCAGGATTCTGCACTTCAGCAGACCGGCGATCTTCTCGTCGATCTGCCGTTCCATCGCCGCCGGCACAGCGATGTCGCATTCCGCGGAGAAGAACTCCTCCTTCGTCGCCTGCTCCAGACCCTCGAACCCCTCGATGCGGTGCCCGTTGTTGGCGGCGTATTCCAGCAGCTTCGCGGGATCCACCCCACCCGGGCAGAGAAAACTCCCGCTGGCGTCGGCGACGCCAACGATCGCGCAGCCCCGCCGGTGGAGCTCCAGCGCCGCGACTGACCCGACGTTGCCGAACCCCTGAACGATGACCTTCGTGCCGCGAAGCGTGAACCCGGAGACGCGCGCCGCCTCCTCGATGCAGTACACCACGCCCCGGCCCGTCGCTTCGCGCCGTCCCAGCGTTCCGTACAACGCCGCGCTCTTGCCCGTGACGATCTGGGGGCAGGAGTGCCCCGTGTGCATGGAGTACGTGTCGTAGATCCAGGCCATTTCCTGCTCGCCGGTTCCCATGTCGGGCGCCATCACATCGACCTGTGGGCCGATGAACGGCAGAATCTCCTGGGTGAAACGGCGGGTGGCGCGTTCCTTCTCGCCCATGCTGAGCGTCGACGGATCGCAGTTCAGCCCGCCTTTGGCGCCTCCGAAGGGCAGGTTCACCAGCGAACACTTCCACGTCATCAGCATCGCCAGGGCCGCGACCTCGCCGAAGTCCACGTGCGGGCTGTATCGCAGACCGCCCTTCCCCGGCCCCGCCGTCAGCGAGTGCTGCACGCGGTATCCGGTGAAGACCGTCGTCTCGCCGGTATCCATCCGAACCGGCACGCTGACGATGACGCTGCGCTTCGGGTAGCGGAGCCGCTCGATGATGTTGGGATCGATATCGGCGTATTCGCCGATGGAATCCAGCTGGGCGAGGGCCTGCTGATAGAATGGCGACTGCTCGAACATGATGTCCCTCTCCGCTGCGACAGGTTGGCGTGGAGTTCGGCGCGGGGCCGACAGGCAGGTCCAAGTCCTCGGGAGGTCGTACCGGTGCAAGCACGATCCCCGCAAAAGGGAGGGGCCCGCCGAAGCGGGCCCCTGACTGTGCGGCGGGGCGCCTGAACAGACGCTTAAGTCGATCGGCCGGACCAACCACCGGTGCACTTGAACGGACGAATCGTCGTCGCCGACCGGTGCGTTGTCAATTCCGACCGCGACTGCTTCTGCCGACGGAAGCGCGGTTGGAGGAACCGGAGGTCCGGTCCGCTGAACGGGAAATCGAACTGCTCTGCGTGCTCCTGCCGGAACTCTGCGGCTGCGAGCGCACGGTCGGCTGACGGTTTGCGCGGGGATCGCTTTGTACGCGGCTCTGCGTCCGGTAATCGCGGACCGTCGGCTTCTGCGCCGACGAGCGCGTGTCCGTGCGCGGCGACCGCACGACGTCGGGGCGCGTCGGGGTCATGGGCTTGGTCGTGCGAACCGGCGGCTGGGGAGTCCGTGCCCGCGGATCCGAAGCGGATGGAAACGAGCGCGGCTGGATCGGCTGGAACTGCGGCTGGCGTGCTCCGGTGCTGCGCGGATCGCGCAGAGTCGGAGAACTCGTGGAAGGCTTGCTTCGCGTTATGGTCGGTTGCGTGGGACGCGTCGGCGTGCTGATCCGGGGATCGGGCGAAGAGGGATTCTCTCTCCGCACGGGTTCCCGCGCCGAATCCAGGATTCCGCGCGTCACCGGCTGCCGGGGAGTCTGCGGAGTGCTGGAAACGATCGGCTTGCGGGTCGTCGTCTCGACCGGACGTCGCACTGTCGTATCGCCGGAAGCCGTCGTGGGCTTCGGAACCATGGGCTTGCTGACATTGACCGGCTGGCGCGCTTCCGTGACCGGCTGCCTCGCCCGGGGATCGGTGGCCCGCACCGGAGTCCGGCCCGCGTCGGGAGTGCGCGTTCCGGCGATGGTGACCGGCTGCGCGTCGTTTGCCCGGCCGATCGCTGTGCCGACCGGATTCGTTGCGCGACCGCCCGATGCGGGGAGAGCGCGCCGGATGGGTTCGTGATCGGGGTTGGTGATGGAGGGACGCGTCGAATCGAGCGCCGCCCCCTGGGTGTTGGAAGCGGTCACCCGCCCGGGGATGGCTCTCCGCGAGGGCGCGACCGGATTCACTTCGTCGCGGCGCTCGTATCTCGAGCGCGAATACGGCCCGCGGTTGCGGTCGTCGTCATAGTACGCGTAGTGGCCGGAATAGCCATAGCGGTAGTTGTCGTGATAGCTGCGGTAATAGACGGGAGTGGGGCACCAGTCCCACGCGTAGTACGATCTCGTCACCGGCCACGAGGAATACGTGGTGTAGGACGACCAGGTCGTGCCGATGTAGTACGAGGAGCGGTAGCTGCTGTAGGAGTACCGGTAGCCGTAGCGCCACGGATCGCAGTCGTAGTAGCTCCGGCGAATCGGACTGACGATCACGGCGGGCTCGCAATACGCGTCGTAGTCGATCCAGAACGGATCGCAGAACACGGGTTCGTAGGTGACGACGGGGTAGGTGACGACGACCGGCGTCGGGGGGCACGGCTCGTAGTCGGCGACCAGATACCAGTCGGGGTTCCACCAGGCGAGGTCGACGTAGCTGCCTCCGGACCCGAATCCGAAGGAGAAGGAAGAACCGGCGGAAGCCGAGGTGGCGGCGAGCGCCAATCCTGCGGCGGCGATCAGATGACGGGCTGACATGGGAGACCTCCTGGAAGTCGTCTGGTGGAATCCTCATCGAATTCCGGTCCAACAGACAACCCAAAGCCCGTCACGGTTCCCGAATCGTCAGAAACATGTCGCGGTGCGGAATCCCCTCTTCGAGGTACTCGGCGCCCGCCGCCTCGAACCCGAAGCGCTCGTAGAACGGAATCGCGTGGGTCTGAGCGATGAGCTTGATTCGACGGGCCCTTGGCCGATTCGAGACGATCGCAAGCAACTCGTTCATTATCAGTCTTCCGACGCCGAGACCGCGCGCCTTCCCAAGAACGGCCATCCTCCCGATTCGCCAGAGCGCCGGATCGTCCGGGTCCTCGAAAGCCCGTCCCGTCCCAAGACACTCCCCCGCCTCCGACCGCGCGATCACATGGTGCGCGAGCGGGTCGGTTTCGTCGATCTCCACGCGGGGCGAAACGTGCTGTTCGTCCACAAAGACCGCGAAACGGATTCGCTTCGCTTCCTCCGCGAGAGGACTGTCCCAGCGAAACCGGACGACTTCGAGCGCTCCGCTCATTTCTTCCGCTTCTTCCCGTCGGTCTCGATATTGTGCTTTTCGAGCCGATAGCGCATCGTCGCGCGGGTGAGCCCGAGCATTCGCCCCGCCGACGTCTTGTTGTTGCCGCTTCGTTCCAGCGCCTGCTCGATGAGTTCCTTCTCGTGCGTTTCGAGATCGAATCCGACCTCCGGCAGCCGAAACGGTTTCCACCGCAGTTCGGCGGCTTCGCCGCCTTCCGCCGGGTCCTTCGGCTTCGCCGCCGCGAAGACTCCCAGCGAGGGGCCGCCCGACTTCTCGTACTCCTCCGCCGAACGCGACATGCCTTCCAGCCCCTCCAGCGCGTCGATCCGAAGAAGCTCCGGCGTCAGCGCGTCGCCCTCCATCAGGATCATGGCGCGCTCGATCACGTTCTGAAGCTCGCGCACGTTGCCCATCCACCGGTGATGGAGCAGAGCCTCCTCCGCGCGCGGGTCGATGCGGGGGATCTTGCGCCCCATCTCGCGGGCGAACCGCGCGAGAAAGTGCTCCGTCAGCGGAACGATGTCGTTCGTGCGTTCCCGCAGGGGCGGCAGAACGAGGGGAAACACGTTGAGGCGGTAGAAGAGGTCCTCGCGAAAGCGGCCCTTCGCGACCATCTGCCGCAGGTCCTTGTTGGTGGCGGCGACGACCCGGATGTCCGTGCGAATCGTGCGCGTTCCGCCGACGCGTTCGAACTCGCGGGTGTCGAGCGCGCGCAGCACCTTCGCCTGGAGCTCCGGCGCCATCTCCCCGATTTCGTCGAGGAACAGCGTGCCGCCGTCGGCCATCTCGAACCGCCCGCGCCGCGCGTCCGTCGCCCCCGTAAAGGAGCCGCGCTCGTGGCCGAACAGCTCGCTCTCGAGCAGATTCTCGGGAATCGCCGCGCAGTTCAGCGCCACGAACGGTCCGCGCGCGCGCGGAGACGCCTCGTGAATCGCCCGCGAGACCAGTTCCTTGCCCGTCCCGGACTCGCCGTAGACGATGACGGTGGAGGAGGTTCTGGCGACCTGCTTCGCCAGATCGAGAACGCGGATCGCCCTGGCGTCCTCCACCACGATGCTGTCGAAGGCGTACCGCATGCGCAGTTCGCGCCGCAGGTGGGAGTTCTCGCGGACGAGTTCGCGCGACTGCAGCGCATGGTCGATGGCGATGCGGATGCGCGCCTCCTCGAAGGGCTTCGTCACGAAGTCCGTCGCACCGGCGCGCATGGCGTCGACGGCCGCCTCGATGCTGCCGAACGCCGTGATGACGATGATGGGGATTTCGCCGTCCTTCTCGCGGACCGCCTTGATCAGTTCCATTCCCCCCATGTGGGGCATTCGCAAGTCGGTGATCAGCAGGTCCGGCGAGTGTTCCTCGTAGAGCGCCAGCGCCTCCCTGCCGTCGGCGGCCAGATGCAGCTCGTGGTCGGCGTTGCTCAGCAGCATGCCGAGGAGGCGGCGCATCCGTTCCTCGTCCTCCGCGATCAGCAGTTTGGCCAAAGCCGTTTCTCCGGTGGCGGAAATCGGCGATTTCTGTCGCCGTCCTGGAACCATCGCGCGACTCTCGTGCCTGGGTGAAGGGCAAATGCCGCGAAAACGCGTTGACCGACTGCTGATGGAACAGGGCCACGCCGCCTCGCTGGAGGAGGCGCAGGGGCTGATCCGCGCCGGCAAGGTCCACGGGGAGAGCCGCCGCTACGAAAAGCCCGGCGAATCGGTCCCGGCGAATACGCTGCTCCGGCTCAAGCGCGACCCGCGCCGGTACGTCAGCCGGGGGGGCGAGAAGCTGGAAGGGGCGCTCACGGCCTTTGGGGTCGATCCCGCCGGGCTGCTCTGCCTGGACCTTGGCGCCTCCACCGGGGGGTTCACCCACTGCCTTCTGGAGCGCGGCGCCCGCCATGTCGTGGCGGTGGACTCGGGAACGAACCAGCTGGCGCTCGTCCTGCGAAGCGATCCGCGCGTGACCTGCCGCGAGAAGACGCGGTTTCGCGACCTCTCGCCGGGCGACTTTCCGGCTCCTCCGAAGCTGATCGTCGCCGACCTGTCCTTCATTTCACTGCGTCAGGCTGTACCGGTCGTCGCCGAACTTCTGTCGCCGGAGGGCGAAGCCGTCCTTCTCGTCAAGCCGCAGTTCGAACTGCCGCCGAGCCATATTCCGGTCGGCGGAGTCGTTGAAGAGATGGAGGACCGCCGCAAAGCGGTGGAATCCGTGCTGGATTCGGCCCGGGCCTGCGGTCTGGCCCCGCGCGGAGTCGTTTCTGCCGAGCCGAAAGGAGCCGATGGAAACCAGGAATACTTTGTGCACCTCTCCCGAATCGACGGAAGGGTCGGCGATCCGATCGCGCTTGACGCGATATTCGCGTAACTCTTGCATCGACAAACGGAAACGGCGGCTGGGAAATCGCCTCTGGCTTCCGCCGAAACAACGAATCCGAAAGCGCCCCAAGTGACCCAACGCAGGACCCCCCTCAAACTCCTTACGATGCTTTCCGCCGCAGGCCTTGCGGCGGCGTGCGTGACCGCCCCGGCCCCGAACGACGTCTCGCCCGCCGCCGGAAAGCCGGCCGCCCGCAACGAGCAGTCCGCCACCGCCCAGGCCTCCGCCGCGCCGAAGAAGTCCAAACCGACGATTACGCCTTCGAGCACCGCAGAGGGCCATTCGGACGATGTGGACGAGCTTTGGGACACCCCTGTCGGGCAGTTCCTCATCGCCCGCCAGGCCGAGCCCGCCGACGATTCCGCGTCCGAATCCGCCGCCGACATCGAACCGATCGTCAACCCGGCGATCGCGGAGCGCTATCTTCTCGGCAGGAGAATCGGCGAAACGATCCTGCCGGAGACCGTGATGGACCCGGACCCCGGCATGGCCGAAGTCGCGCCGGTCTTCGACGCCGTGGGCGACCACGCCAAGGAGGAGTACATCCGCGCCGCGCTGCTCGACCAAACGGGTTACTCGACCCAAGCGATGCAGCACTACCGCGCGGCCGTCGAGCGCGATCCCGACAACCTCTGGCTGAAGAACCGCGCCGCCCGCGCCGCGCTCTCGCAGAACGACATTCCCCGCGCCACGCAGTACGCCGAAGAGGTTCTCGCCGCCGACCCCGACAACTTCCACGCGATGGAGATTCTCGCCACGGCCGCCATCTACCGCGACCGCGTCCCCGAGGCGAAGGACTGGTACTTCAGGATCCTCGAGATCAAGCCGCGCCACATCGAATCGCTCGAGAACCTCGCGCGCATCGCGTTCTACAACGACCGCGACATGGAGAAGACCAAGGAGTACTGCGGACGCATCATGCAGATCGGCCGCAACATGAACGCAATTCTCTGGCACGCCGAAGCCAGCGCGCTGACCGGCGACATCCGCCACGCCGCCGATCTCTACGAGGAACTCGTGCACTACCGGCCGCGTCTGATCGACCAGCTGGTCGACATGGCCAGGCGTCTCGAACGCCAGGAACGCAAGGAGGACGCCCTGGAGCTCTATCGCCGCGGCCTTCTGATGAATCCCGAGTACCCCGCGACGCGGGTCAGCTGGGAGAAGCTGCTGGAGGAACTCAGCGGGGAACCTGCGGTCCGCGAGGCCTACGGCGAACTCTGCGCGGACAACCCCCTCGACCTGCGCATTCAGGAACTCTACGCCGACTATCTCGCGCGCGCCGGGGACACCGACGCCGTCGTCGAGCAGCGCCAGCGGATGCTCGCCGTCGATCCGCGGCACATTCCCAGCCTTCTCTCGCTGGCGCGCATCGAGCTCTCCCGCGACGACGTGAACGCGGCGAACGCGTACTTCGAGAAGGCCCTCGCCGCAGGGCCCGAAGACCCCGCCGTGTGGCGCGACGTCGCGATGATCTTCCTCGACCAGAACAACGTCGACAGGGCGGAAGAACTGCTGCGCGAAGCCGCGATCCTCGACCCCAAGGACGCCCGCACGCTGCTCTCCCTCGCCATGATCGCCGAGCGCAGGGGCGACGGAAGCGCCACGGAAAGCCTTCTCAAGCGCAGCATCGATGCCGCGCCCGGAGACGAAATGCTGCTGCGGATGCTCGGGGACTTCTACCGGCGCAGCGACCGGCTGGCGGAAGCGTCGCAACTCTACGAGCAGGTTCTCGCCGTCACGCCCGGCGATACAGAGGCGCAGCTCTACCTCGCCTCCCTCTACTTCGAACTGGCGGACGACGCGGCGCTCGACCGCCTCGAGAAGGCCGCGCCCCGCAGCATCAAGGACCTGTTCGTCTTCTACTCGGACTACGGAATGCTCGCGATGAGCTATGCCGCGTGGGAACGCGCCCGGCGGGCGCTGGAACACACGGTCGATCTTCTTCCCGCCAGCATGGGCCACCGCGAAAGCCTCTCGGAGGCGTATCTTCACCTCGGCGAACCCGAACTCGCCGAGCAGGCCATCGAGAAGGCCGCCGACCACATCGACCCGGACGACGCGAAGGCGATGCTCGCCCTCGACCTGGCGCGCGTCCGCCTCTATCGCAACATGCACCGCCAGGACGAGGGCCTTGCCATCGTACGCCGGCTCGCGCGCGACAATCCCGAGGACTTCGAACTGCGCGCCATGCTGATCGGCGCGATGATCGATGCCGGCGAGGAACAGTCCGCCGTCGAACAGGCGCTGAACGACGTGGTGCGGGACTTCATGGTGGACATGCCCGTCGAGGTTCGCTCGCTCCGCGCCTCGGCCTACAGGGACCTTGGCGATCCGGCGCGCGCGGTCAAGATTCTGCTGCCGCTCCTGGACGAGGCCGATGACGACCGCCAGGTCCGCTTCGACCTCGCGCTGACCTACGGCGAACTGAAGAACGACGCGGAGACGGAGCGCTACTACGACGGCCTGATCGCGGACTATCTCGCCGCCGACGACCCGAGGGCGGACTGGATCGTCGTCAACGCCTACAACAATCTGGCGTACTACTGGGCGACGCGCGAAATCGAGCTCGACCGCGCCGCCGAGTACGCCCGCAAGGCCATCGAGCTCCATCCCAACGCGGAATACATCCACGACACGGTCGGCTGGGTCGCCTTCAAGCGGCGCGACTTCGCGGAGGCGGAGAAGCACCTGAAGGAGGCGGAGAAACTGAGCCTCGGCGATCCGGAGATTCTCCGCAATCTCGGCGACCTCTACCGGGAGACGAACGACCTGGCGAAGGCGCGGCAGTACTACGAGCGCGCGCTGGAGATCGACCCGGACCTCGAAGGCCTGCGCGAACGGCACGACGCGCTGACGAGCGCCGTCGGCGCGGTGGACGCCCCGGAGGGCGCCGCACCCGCCGTACCCTGAGTTCGGAGCGATATGGAGTTTCTCTTCACGGGCCTCGATCCGTCGTTTTCGCGGGACATCAACCTGCGAAAGATGACCAGGCTGTTTCTCGAACTGCTCAATCGCGCCTCCGGCGACGTGCAGCGCGCTCTCGACCACATGGAGCGGCTCTGGGAGCACCACCAGGTCGAGAAGGCCACCGGCATCGGCTTCGGTGAGTTTCGCGACCACCTGGAGGAGCAGGGCCTTCTCGAAACCAACCCCGCCACCGGCGCGGTCAGCGCCACGTCCCGCGCCGACGCGCAGATCCGCCAGCAGGCTTTCGAAGAGGTGTTCTCCGACCTTCAGCGCGAGGGCGTCGGCGACCACACCGTGCCGCACGCCGGCGCGGGCGGCGAGAGACTCTCCGAGACCCGCGCCTGGGAGTTCGGCGACACCACCAGCGACATCGATTTCACCGCGTCCATCGGCAACGCGCTGCGGCGAACGGGGTTCGACGAGTTCCAGTTCGCCGAGGAGGACCTGGAGTCCTGGCAGACCGAGCACATGACCTCCACCGCCACGACCATCCTCATCGACATCAGCCACTCGATGATCCTCTACGGCGAGGACCGAATCACGCCCGCCAAGAAGGTCGCACTGTCGCTCGTCGAGTACATTCAGCGCCTCTATCCGAAGGACACCATCGACGTCATCCTCTTCGGCGACGAGGCGGTCGAGGTGCCCCTCGACGAGATCGCGCGAATCGCCGTCGGGCCCTACCACACGAACACGAAGGCGGGGCTTCAGCTCGCGCAGAACGTGCTCATGCGCCGCAAGGCCGCCAACCGCCAGGTCTTCATGATCACCGACGGCAAGCCCAGCGCCATCACCGAGGACGGGCGGATCTACAAGAATCCGTTCGGACTCGACCCGAAGATCGTCAACCAGACCGTGAACGAGGCCACGCTGCTGCGCCGCAAGGGCATCTCGATCACGACGTTCATGATCACCACGGACCCCTACCTGCAGGACTTCGTGGACAAGCTGACCGCCGCCAACCGGGGCCGCGCGTACTACGCGTCGCTGGACAAGCTCGGCTCCTTCATCTTCGCCGACTACGGCAGAAACAAGAAGAAGCGCGTGTAGGGGCTAGTCGGGGATCACGATCTCGCGCGAGGGTTCGGGGGGTGCCGGCGCGGTGCCCGTGGCGTCCTTCGGAATCTGCTGGTACTTGATGCCGCCGGGGCCGCGGAAGTCGGCGTCGGGAATGTCGCCTTCGGAAAACAGGTAGGTGATCGAATCGTAGTTGTAGTACACCGTCACTCCGTCGGCGTCGCGCTGGCGGATGACCGGCAGGACGCTGAGGGAAATCTTCCCCGTGGCCTCGTCGTAGACCAGCCGGCCGCACTCCGCCTCGATGTCGTCGCGCTTGAGGAAGATGCGTCCGTTCGCCTCCATCAGTCCCTCGACGGCGTTGTAGATCAGCTCTTCGGAGAGCAGCGAGAAGCTCTCGCTGGTCACCTTGACGTCGCCTTTGGCGCGAAAGCGCGCGAGGTCGTTCTCCGGCGTCAGCTCCGCTCCGACGTCCGGCGCCTCGGTGCGGTAGGGGCGCGTCTCGATCGTCACCTGGTCGCCGAGTCCGGCGAAGCCCTCGCCGCCCTCGCGGGCGCTGACCGCCACCGTGATCGTGTCCGGCCCCTCGAGCTTCACCGTTCTGCCGCCGTCCTCACCCTGCGAGGCGCGGAACACGTCCATGCCCTCGAACCGGACGGAGTTCTCCGGCGTTTCCTGCGACACGGGGCCGGTATCCGTCAGCAGAATGTCGCCCGTGGAGAGGAAGTACTCCAGGCGCGCGCAGTCCGCCTCCATGCCTTCGGCGCGGATTTCCACGCGGTCTGGATCCCCCACCGCGACGAGCTGCTCGGTTCCCGCGTTGAACGTCAGGTCGTTGCAGCGCAGGAACAGCTTCTCCGAATCGATCAGCAGCTTGCCGCCCACCGCATGGAACACGGGCTTGCCGTTTTCGTCCTGCCCGATCGTCGTGATCGCGGGCCGTCCGTCGGCGAAGTTCTCCGTGATGAATTCCGCGACGCCCGCGCTGCCGGCGAGCACCTTCAGGAAATTGCGGTTCGCCGCCGGGTCAGACTGCTCTTCCTGGGCGAATGCGGTGGCCGCGAAGAGAACCGCCGCGGCTGCGATGTGTCGTTTCATTGCAGGACCTCGTTGCTTTCCCAAACCATTCTGAAGTCGCTCTTCTCCGACAGGACGGGATAGCTCCAGCTTCGGAAATCCGGGGTCGCGACGAACATGTCGCCGCGCATCCGGAACACGCCATCGGCCTCGCGCTTCACCTGCTCGAACGGACCGATGCTCACGAACCGCTGGTGGCGGCGGCTCCAATAGAGATTCTGACAGGTCAGCATGCCCTCGTCGCCCAGGCTGATTTCCAGCGGTTCGCCGCTCACCGGGTCCAGCAGCAGCATGTCGCCGCGCAGCGCGTCGGGAATCGTCGGTCCGGTTTCGTCCGACGAGGCGTCGATGGCCGTCTTCCACTCGAGCAGTTCCCCGGGAGTCGGCCCTTCGGGAACGACCGCTTCCTCTTCCGGAATCTCGCCCGTGTAGTAATACCGCGCGAAGGGCGCCTGAAGCTCGATCATGCCGCCGGTGCTGCGGTTGCGTATGGCGAGACTGACGTCCTCCGCCACGATCGAGTCGCCGTCGGGCGCGACGCCCGCCTCCCGCGCCACGATTTCCTGAAGCAGCAGCGTGCCGGAGGTCTGGCGGATCTCCGCGTTCGTCATTCTCAGGTCCTCGAGAATGCTCTTCTTCCCGTCCTCCGCGAAGAGGGACGCCGCAAGAACCGGCATGGCGAGAAGCGCGAAGCGCGTCTTCGTCCTCATGATCGCGGCCAGATCGCCAGTTCCAGCGCGGGCTGAGGCGCGGGAACGGCGGGGTGATCTTCCATCTTCATGCTTTCGACCAGGCGCTCGGTTTCGAAATACAGCGCCACATGATCGGTCGTCGCGGAATCGAACATCGACGCGAGGTCGCCGTTCACCAGCAAGTGTTCCGCCTTCGGCGCCAGCTCGCGCACCATGCGGTCGCGCGCCAGACTCATCAGCAGCAGCGCCGCCGGACCGATTCCACCGGCCGCGTTGAGCGCGCGCTGGACCGCGAGAGGCAGCGCCGCGTCGCCGACGCGTTCGATCGCGAGCCGCGCGTCGAAGACCTCCTGCCGCTGCTCAAGCAATTTCCCGCCCACGACCTGCAACGCCAGTCCTGGCCGCCCTTCGGAGAATCCCGTCGCGACCTTCGCCAGCGCCCGGTCGATCTTCTCCTCCTCCACCAGACGGTCCACCAGAAGTTCGCGATCGACCGGCTGGAAAACCAGCGACGCGCACCGCGACCGGATCGTCTCCAGAATCCGGTGATAGTGGTCCGTCACCAGAATCAGGACGAGATAGGAAGGCGGCTCCTCCAGAAACTTCAGCAGCGAGTTCGCCGCACTGCCCGTGATCGTGTCGGCGCCGAACACGAGAATCACCCGGTAGCGGCCCTCCATGGGCGGAACGTACGCCGCCTCCTGAAGCATGCGCACCTGGTCCACCTTGATGGACTTCGATTTCGGCATGGGTTCGATGATGTTCAGGTCCACATGCCCGGCTGGAACCGGCAGATCGTCCTGCCACTCGATCGGATAGGCTTTTCTCACCATGCGGTCGATGCGCGGATCGACCGTCAGTGGAACGTCCGCCGCCACCTGCGGCGCCGCGACCGGAGCGGCTTTCGGCTTTGGCTTCGTCGGCGCGGGTTCCTTCTTCGCCGCCGGCGGTTCGGGTTCCGAAACGGGTTCCTCCGCCGCCAGCGACTCGCCGAACAGGTCCTCCATGCCGTCGTCGCCGAACAGATCGTCGCCGGGATGGCGCTCCGGGCCGCCGACCCGCCATGCGAACTTCGAGACCGGTGCAGTCGCCGAGGACCCCCGCACCCGCAGCCCCGACGAGAGGATCATCTTCGCGATGGCGAACGCCATCGAGCGCTTTCCCACGCCGTCGGGCCCGTGCAGCAGCAGCGCGTGGGGCAGGCGGTTCTCCGCCAGCATCCCGCGCACGAGCCGCTTGACCGGCTCGTGGCCCCAGACGGATTCGAAATCGTGTTCGGAGGGCGCGCGCATGGAGGGATTCAGCCCCCTGCCAGCCACGGCATCAACGGGGAAAGCACCGGCGCCCTATACCAGCCCCTCGCGGGAGAGGTATCGCTCCGCCTCCAGCGCGGCCATGCACCCGAATCCGGCGGCGGTGATCGCCTGGCGGTAGGTGTGGTCGTGCACGTCGCCGCCGGCGAAGACGCCCGGCAGGTTCGTACGGCAGTGGCCGTCGATCTTCAGATAGCCGGTGTCCTCCATGTCCACGGTGCCCGACAGCCAGTCGGTGTTCGGCTTGTGTCCGATCGCCAGGAACATCGCGGTCGCCGGCACGTCGCGCGTCGAGCCGTCCTTCAGGTTCTTCAGCCGGACCGCCGTGACGCGCTTCTTGTGCTTGCTCTCCACCTCGCCGAGGACCTCCTCCACGGCGGAGTTCCAGGCGAACTCGATCTTCGGGTTCTCCAGCGCGCGCTTCGCCATCACGGCGCTGGCGCGCAGTTCGTCGCGGCGGTGGACCACCGTGACCTTCTCGCAAAGCTTCGTGAGGTAGCTCGCCTCTTCCATCGCGGAATCGCCGCCGCCGACGACGACGACCTCCTTGCCGCGATAGAAACCGCCGTCGCACACCGCGCAGGTGTGCACGCCGTAGTTCCAGAACGTCTGTTCCGTTTCGATTCCCAGCAGCTTCGGCGACGCGCCCGTGCAGAGCACCACGGTATAGGCCTTGATCGGGCCCTGCGTCGACTCGATCACGTAGTGATCGCCCTCGCGACGCAGGCCGGTGGCGATCTCGTAGAGAATCTCCGTCCCGTTGTTCTTCGCCTGCGTCTCCATGTCCATCATCAGCTTGTTTCCGTCCTGGCCTTCGGGAAAGCCTGGAAAGTTCTCGATGACGGTGGTCGTGGTAAGCTGTCCGCCGACCTGGGGGCCGGCCAGCAGCAGGGGGCTCAGGTTGGCCCGGGAGAGATAGATGCCCGCAGTGTATCCTGCGGGGCCACTTCCGCAAATGACAGCGCTTCGGATGGTCGATTCCGACATGGTAAACAGCCTCGTTGGGTTCGTTCGCACACGTTCACCCGCTCCATGAGCAGGAACGCTGCCGAAAGAGCGGGGAGAGTGCGAACCGCGCGCCGGGGTGTCAACGCGCAGGCGTCTTCTTTCCGATCAGCCCGCGCAGCACCTCCAGGTTCGCGCGGTCCTCCGTCATGTCCTTGTCCTTCGGGGTTTCCAGGGCCATCGGCACTTTCGCGAAGCGGGCGTCGTTCAGCAGCAGCCGAAAGCCCTCCACCCCGATATGCCCTTGGCCGATGTGCTCGTGGCGGTCCTTGCGCTCGCCGAGGCCGAACTTCGAATCGTTCAGGTGGACCGCCCTCAGCCGCTCGAAACCGATGATTTCGCTGAACTTGAGCATCGTATTCTCATACGGTTTCTTCTCGCGAATGTCATAACCGGCGGCGAAGATGTGGCAGGTATCCAGGCAGACGCCCGTTCGCGGCTCCATGTCGATGGCATCGAGAATATCGCGGAGGTCTTCGAACTCCCCGCCAATGTTCGTTCCGGTGCCGACGGTGGTCTCGAACAGCAGGCGCGTGCGATTATCGGTCGTCCGCGCAAATATCTCGCGGCAGAGCCGGGCGATCTGCGCGATCCCCGCGTCCCGCCCCTGCCCCAGGTGGGCGCCGGGATGCATCACAAGCCCCGGCACGCCGAGTTTGTCGCACCGATTCAGTTCGTCTTCGAGAGCCGCGACGGACTTGCGAACGAGGTCTTCCTTCGTCGAAGCCAGATTGATCAGATAGCAGGTGTGGGCGAAGACCGCGTCCGGGGGGATGTTCGTCCGCGCCAGTTCCCGGCGATACGCCTCCGCCGCCTCGTCGGTAATCGGCGGCCCCTCCCAGCGCTGGTTGTTCTTCACGAAGATCTGCATCGCGGTGCAGTCCACCGACGCGCCGCGGGCGGGCGCCTTGTCCACGCCGCCTGCCGTCGACATGTGCGATCCGATGGCGAGCCCGCCGTCGAGCGCCTTCGGAGTCATTCGGCGGGCCATTTCAGGTCGGCGACCCGTCCGGTGACGGACTTGTCCCCCGCGCGGAAGAGGAGTTCCGTTCCCGCGAACCGGTGCATCCACTTCACCATCGCCAGCGCATGCAGTTCGCCCCCGTCGAGCACGACGCTCGTCAGGCGGCCAGCCGGCTTGCCGTCGGAGGAGGTCAGTTCCCCCGGTTCCGGCGCGTCCCGCAGGTCCGGCGCATCCGCGACGAACCGCACGAGCTTGCGCGCCGGGTGGCCGAGATTGGTGATGCGCGCGATCGTCTCCTGGCCGGGATAGCATCCCTTGTCGAAGTGAATCGCGTCGAACAGGTCCGCTTCGAGCGGAATCGTCGAATCGTCGAGATCGACGCCCCAGTAGGGAATCCCCGCAAGCACCCTCCGGCGGTCGTACGCGTCGAAACCGACGAGTCCCCCGCCGACGGACTTCGCCCGCGCGAGCGCGCGTTCGAGCAGGTCATCCGCCCGGTCCGCGTCCGCGACGATGATCAGTCCCCCCAGCGCATAGCCGCTCCGGAGAACCGTCGCCGCGCCGAACGGCGAACCGCTCCCGCGGGCACAACGGTCTTCAGGCAGCGGCAGGCCGAGGTCCGCGACGATCTTCTCCGCCTCCGGTCCCCAGATCACCAGAGCGCACGTCGCCGGTGCGATGTCGTCGAACGCGACGTCTTCGGAAAAGACGTATTTGTCCAGTTCCGCAGCGAGAGTCTCGCCGCGCCAGGGCGGCGCGATCACCAGAAAGTCCTCTTCGCGGGCGAAGACCTCCATGTCCGCCTGCATCTTTCCCGTTCCGTCCAGCAGAGCCGCGCGCCGGCCTTCGCCGGGTGTCAGGTCGTCCACCTTCTGGCTCAGGCGCCGGTTGAGGTAATCGCCGCGATCCGCTCCCGTGACGCGAAGACGCGTCAGGAACGATCCGTCCATCACGACGGCCCCGGAGAGACCGTCG
>JAJFLJ010000039.1 GCA_021772755.1 Candidatus Sumerlaeota bacterium | reverse complement strand
CGACGCCGACGGCAGCATGCCCGGCATGTACCGAAAGATGCACATTCCGGACGACCCGCATTTCTACGAGAAGTTCTATTTCGCGCCGGGCGATCTCGGGTTCAAGGCGTTCGACACGAAGTTCGGCAGGATCGGCGTTCTGATCTGCTGGGACCAGTGGTATCCCGAGGCCGCGCGGCTGACCGCGCTGCAGGGGGCGGAGATCATCTTCTACCCCACCGCCATCGGATGGCTGAAGGGCGAGACCGATTCCATCAACCAGGCGCAGTACGTTTCCTGGGAAACGGTCCAGCGCGGCCATGCCGTCGCCAACGGCTGCTATGTCGCCGCCGCGAACCGCACGGGCACGGAGGAGAACATCGAGTTCTGGGGCCAGTCCTTCGTGTCGGACCCGCAGGGCGTTCTCGTCGCGAAGGCCCCGGCGAAGGAGGAGCAGGTTCTGGTCTGCGAAGTCGATCTCGGCGGAATCGAGCACCAGCGCCGCTACTGGCCGTTTCTGCGCGACCGCCGCATCGACGCCTATGGCGACATCGCGCGGCGCTTCATCGACCGCGATCCGCAGGGCGGCTGAAGCATTCGCATGGCGCTCCTCTCACCCGACACCACGCCCGCGCAGCTCGGCTTTCGCATGCCGGCCGAATGGGAACCCCACGAGGCCACCTGGCTCTCCTGGCCCCACAACCGCGAGACCTGGCCGGGCAAGTTCGCGCCCGTGCCGGTCGTCTACGCCGAGATCGTACGCGCCCTGATGGTCGCCGAGCGCGTTCGCATCTGCGTTCCCGACGCGGAATGCCGCGGCGAGGCGGAGGAGATTCTCCGCCACCACCGCGCGTGGAACGAGAACGTCGAGCTGTTCGAAATCCCGACGAACGATTCGTGGACCCGCGATCACGGCCCCTGTTTCGTGACCGACGGAACCCGGCGGCGCATCGTGAAGTGGGAATACAACGCGTGGGGCGGCAAGTACCCGCCCTACGACCTGGACAACGCCGTCGCGCTGGAGATCGCCGAACGTTTCGGCTTCGACCACTGGCGCCCCGGCATCGTGATGGAGGGCGGCAGCATCGACGTCAACGGCCGCGGCACGGTGCTGACGACGGAAGCGTGTCTGCTGAATCCCAACCGCAACCCGCATCTCTCGAAGGAGCGGATCGAGGGATACCTGCGGGACTGTCTCGGCACGCCCAACGTTCTCTGGCTCGGCGACGGCATCGCCGGCGACGACACGGACGGACATGTGGACGACATCACCCGCTTCACCGATCCGCGAACCATCGTGACGGCGGTCGAGGAGGACCCCGGCGACGAGAACTACGATCCGCTCCAGCAGAACCTCGCGCTGCTGCTCGGGATGAAGGACCAGGACGGCAAGCCGTTCCGGATCGTGCGACTTCCCATGCCCGACGCCGTTCACTTCGACGGACGGCGCCTGCCGGCGAGCTACGCGAATTTCCTGATCGCGAACGGGGTCGTTCTCCTGCCCGTCTACCAGTGCGGGAACGACCGGCGGGCCATCACGATCATGCAGGAGCTCTTTCCCGACCGGCGGATCGTTCCCATCGACTGCACCGATCTGGTGTGGGGTCTCGGGGCGATCCACTGCATCAGCCAGCAGGAACCGGCGGCATCCCCGCAAGAGGCCAGGTAGCATGAGCCAGCGAACGTTCGTACTCGTCACGACGACGGGCCCCGACCGACCGGGCATCGTCCAGGAACTGTCTGCCTGGATCCTCGATCTCGGCGGCAACATCGAGGAAAGCCGCATGGCGCGCCTCGGCGGCGACTTCGCGACGCTGATTCTCGTCAGCGGCGGCGCCGGTCTTGCCGACGCGCTGGAGCGCGGAAGGGCGGCGCTCGAAGGCGGGGGAATCGCCGTTCAGATCCGCGAGGTCAGCGAATCCGCCGCCGGTCCTTCCGAGCCCGTTCTGCGATACCGGCTTCACGCCACGGCGCTCGACCACGCCGGGATCGTCCAGCGCATCACGCGCCTGCTGAGCGGACTCTCGATCAACATCGTCGCGGCGGAAACCGCGACGGAGGCGGCGCCCTTCTCCGGCGCTCCGGTGTTCCAGTTCCGAATGGAGATCGACATCCCGTCGTCCGTCGGGATTCGCGGCCTGCGGCAGAGACTGACCGACATCTGCGACGAGCAGAACATCGATTTCGTACTCGAAGCCGTCTGATGACGGAAACCGCCCGCCCGACGGCGGTCCCCCACGCGCGCGTGGGCTGGCGCGAGGGCGTTCCCTGGTCCGACGACGCCAGCGACTTCTACTTCTCCCCCGCCGGGGGTCTCGACGAAAGACGCCATGTCTTCCTCGGCGGAAACGATCTTCCCGCGCGATGGAGGAAGCGCGAGCACTTCACCGTCGCCGAGGTCGGTTTCGGCACCGGGCTCTCGTTTCTCGCCACGGTCGACGCGTGGCGAACCTCGTTCGCAACGGGCTTTCTGCACTACATCGCCTTCGAACGGCTCCCGCTCCGCGCCGAAGACATGCGCCGGGCCCTCTCGCGGTTTCACGGCCTTGGCGGTCTGCGGGACCGTTTGGCGGATTCGCTTCCGCCGCCCGCGTGCGGCGTCCACCGCATTCGCTTCGACGAGGACTGCGTCGCCCTGACGCTCGTGCAGGGCGACTTCGCCGACTTCGCCGCCGACATGGCGTTTCGGGCCGACGCGTGGTACCTCGACGGCTTCTCGCCGGGAACCAGCGCCGACGCATGGGACAGCGTCGCGCTGCGGCTCGTTCGCGCGCGGTCGCACCGCGACTCGACGTTCGCGACGCACACCGCCGCGTCGATGGTCAGACGCCACATGGAGGAAGAGGGCTTTCGCCCCGAAGTGCGGGAAGGCTACGCGCACAAGCGCGAGATGCTCTGCGGACGGACCAACGGCGGCGAAGTCCGCAAGAGGCCCCGCACGCCTTCGCGCGTGGCCGTCATCGGCGCCGGCCTGGCGGGCTGCTCCGCCGCCTGGTCCTTCGCGCGGCGCGGCGCGGACGTGACGCTGATCGAGCGATCCGCGCAGGTGGCGTCGGGCGCGTCGGGCAACGACGCGGCCGTGACGATGCCCTGGATGGCGCGCGTTCCCGACGATCGCACGCGGCTTTCGCTCGCGGGATTCGCCTACACGCGACTGCTGGTGCGACAACTCGAATCGGAGGGGTTCGACTGCAACCGGACGGAGGCGGGGCTGCTGCGCTTCGTCAACAGCGCTCGCCTCGAAGCCCTGTCCTCCGAAATCGCGGAGACGGGCTTCGAGCGGAGTTTCGTCGAGCCGAAGACGGCGAAGGAGGCTTCCGAACTGGCCGGGGTTCGCGTCTCGCAACCGGCGCTCTACTTTCCGACGGGCGCCAGCCTGTCGCCTCCCGCGTTCTGCGAAGCGCTGGTCGCCTCGACGCCGGGGCGCATTCGCACGGTCCGTTCGGCCGAGGCCCTGGGTGTCGTTCGCGGCGACGGCCATTGGACGGTGACCGGATCGTCGGCGCTGCTCGCCGAGGCCGATGTCGTCGTGCTGGCGGCGGCGAACGATTGTCTTGGATTCGCGCAGACCGCGTGGCTGCCTCTGGAATCCGTTCGCGGCCAGGTCGTGCGGCTCGGGCCGGGAACGCTGCTGGACGGGACGAAGTGCATCCTCTGCGGCGACGGGTACGTCGCGCGCGGACCGGGGGGCGGGCTTCTCGTGGGTTCGAGCTTCGAACACGGCAACGCGTCGCGGGAACTCGATCAGGAAACGCAGCGCGATATCCTGCGAAAGCTCAAGGCGTCGCTTCCCGACTTCGAGTTCGACGAAGAGACGGAACTGCCCGGGCGCGTTTCCTTCCGGAGTTCCGCGCCGGACCGTCTGCCGGTCGCCGGACCGGTTCCCGCAGCACGCGCCTTCGAAGAGGCGTTCGACGGCAGTCGCTACGGAAGCATGGAGATCGACTGGAGCGAGCCGTGGTGGAGCGGAGGACTGTTCGTGTCGACCGCCCACGCCTCGCACGGACTGGTGACGGCGCCCCTCGCCGGGGAAATCGTCGCCGACATGGCGTGCGGCACGCCCCCGCCCGCGCCGCATTCGCTGCAGAAGGCGATCAATCCCCTGCGCTTTCTGGTGAAGGCCCTGAACCGGAAGGCATAGCCGTCCGGTAGTACACGATCACGAAGTCGTGCACCAGCGCGGCGATGTCCGCGGTTCCTTCGCCATCGAGGTCGGCGGCGCGAATCTCCCGGGGTTCGGGCGGGGCGTCGAGGTTCACGCGCCGGGCGACGGAGGACTCGCTGTCGAAGACGCGGAAGTGATAGAACGGTTCGAGTTCGCTTCCGTTGTCCGCGCCTTCGGCGATGCGCAGGAACTCCAGGCGGTTTTCCTTCATTTCGACGGCGACGATTCCGTCCCGGCCGTCGCCATCGAGGTCGAGTGCGTGAAGCGCGCCGTATCCGCCCTCCTCGATCTCCGTCCGCAGAGTCACGACCGAGTCGAGAATCTCGCCGGAGCGGCTGCCGCGAACGATCGCCGCACGGTCGGACGCCACGGCGACGAGATCCTCGCGACCGTCGCCGTCGAGATCGAACGCATGGAGACTCTGATAGTCGGCTGCGGCGAGTTCCACGGTCTCGACGATCTCGTAGACGTTCGACTCGCCGTTCCGTCCGTACACGTGCAGCGCGGGGCCCTGGGCGTCGAGCACGGCGACGTCCATTCTCTCGTCGTCGCGAAACCGGCCGGTCGTCACCGCGCGAAACCGCGCGCGCCCCGCCGGGGCGTTCAATTGCGCGACGATCACCGGCGCGCCGTCGTCGTCGAGGTGGAACGCGCGAACGAAATCGTCCTTCACGACGAGGATGTCGGAGTCGTCTTCGCCGTCGAGAGGGCCGCTGGAAAGCCTAGCCGGCGTGGAGCGGTCGAGCATGCCCTCGATCATTCCGCCC
>JAJFLJ010000038.1 GCA_021772755.1 Candidatus Sumerlaeota bacterium | reverse complement strand
GGTCGTCTGCGACGAGACGGTTCGAGAGCCGTGGGGGAACGCGGTGAGGGAGTCGCTGGCGGCGGCCGGCTTCGAGGTCAGCGAGACGGTCGTTCCGTCGGGCGAACCGAGCAAGAGCGCGCGCCGGCTGGCGGGTCTCTGGGACGCGATGGCGGAGCGGGACTTCGCGCGTGACTCGGCGCTGGTGGCGGTTGGCGGCGGCGTGATCGGCGACCTGGGCGGTTTCGCCGCGGCGTCGTTCCTGCGCGGAATCGACTTCGTGCAGGTGCCGACGTCGCTGCTTGCGATGGTGGACTCCAGCGTCGGCGGCAAGACGGGCATCAACCTGGACGCGGGGAAGAACCTGGTGGGTGCGTTCTGGCAGCCGCGCCTGGTGGTGGCTGACCTGGACTGTCTGTCGACGCTGTCGGCGGAGGAGCGCAGCTCGGGTCTCGCCGAAGTGATCAAGTACGGCGTCATTCGCGACGCGGAGTTCTTCGCGTTTCTCGAAGAGCACGTCGGCCATCTGTTCGATTCGGAGCATGACGCGCGGCTGGCGCATGCGGTTCGGCGGTCGGTGGAGGTGAAGGCCGAGGTGGTGACTGCGGACGAGCGCGAGGGCGGGCTGCGGCGGATTCTGAATTTCGGGCACACGCTGGGCCACGCGATCGAGGCGGAAGGCGGATACCGCGAGCTGAAGCACGGCGAGTCGATCGCGATCGGCATGGTGGCGGCGTCGGCGATGACGGTGGCGCGGGGAGTCGCGGGCTGGACGGCGGCGGAACACGCCCGGCTGGTGGCGCTCTTCGGGAAGACGCGGCTGCCGGCGAGGATTCCGGCGCGCATGAAGGCGGAGGCGCTGCTGGACCGCACGCGCGTGGACAAGAAGGTCGCGGGGGGCGTGGTGCGCTATGTGCTGCCGACCCGCATGGGACATGTGGAGACGGTGAACGACGTGCGCGACGGGGAAGTGCTGTCGGTCTGCCGCGAACTGGGTGCGACATGATCTCTCCCCCGCCGGACTGGACGCGCGAGTACTTCGCGCCGCTCTATGCCGATGTGTATTCCGGGCCGCTGGCGGGCGCGACGGACACGGAGCTGGAGGCGGAGTTCCTCGACGCGGTCTTCGCCGGCGCGAAGGGGGAACCGCTGCTGGACATCGGTGCCGGGTTCGGGCGTCACGTGCGGCCCATGAAGAAGCGCGGGCACCGCGTCGTCGGCCTGGACCTGTTCGCGCATCTGCTTGGCCGCATGCCGCAGCGCGGCCGCCGGGCGGTTTGCGGCGACATGCGCCGGCTGCCGTTCGCGGGGGCGTCGTTCGCGGGGGCGTGGTGCCTGTTCAATTCCTTCGGCTACTTTTCGCACGAGGACAACATGGCGACCCTGGCGGAGTGGGGCCGCGTGGTGCGGCCGGGAGGGCACCTGGTGCTGCAGGTTCCCAACCGCCCGGCCATGGCGAGGATCGCGCGGAGCTTCGCGCCGTCGCAGATGATGACGGAGGACTTCTGCGTGACGGAAGTCTACGACTACCAGAGCGAAACGAAGAGCCTGGCGGGACGAGGGCTCTGGCAGTACAAGGGCCGCGAGCACCACTGGGAGTTCGCGATGCGGATGTACACGCGGGCGGAGCTGGAGCGGGCGCTGGCGAAAGCGGGGTTTGACACGGTGGACGCGAGAGAGGAGTTCGATTCCGGGGATTTCAGGGACAGGTCGTCGGCTCAACTCATTCTCACGGCCCGGCGAAGGGCCCCCAAGGAGTAGAACGATGGGAAAGATCCTGATGATCGTTCTTTCGGTCCTCGTTCCGCCGGTCGCGGTCTTCCTGCAGCGCGGCGTCGGAGCGGATCTCGTCATCAACGTCGTGCTTTGGATTCTCGGGGCGGTTCCGGGAATCGTCCACGCGCTTTACATCACACTGAAGTAGTCTTATGGGAAACCTGCTTCTCTCCGTCATTTGCCTGTTCGTTTCCCCGCTCGCGGTGTACCTGAAGCGGGGGATCGGCAACGACTTCTGGATCAACCTGATCCTCTACGTCATCGGCGTCTGGTGCCTGGGAACGATCCACGGATTCTGGGTGATCCTGCGCAAGGAGCCGTAGGCATTCCCCTACTTCCTGGCGAGGACGTGCATCGTCTCGAACTTGCCGGCGATGTTGCAGTTGTTCACGAGGGTGCCGGTGAGTTCGTAGCCGCAGTTGTGGAAGGTGCGCAGCATCCCGAAGGAGAGCGCGCGGGCGATGGTGTAGAAGGAGCGGATGCCGTGGCGGTCGGCGGCGTCCCGTTCGAGCATGGGGAGAAGGACCTGGGCGAGGCCCTTGCCGCGTTCGCTGGGGAGGGCGGCGAAGTCGGTCATTTCGCTGTTCCGGAGGGCGGGGTTGGTTTCGGCGGAGGCGGCGGCGACGAGTTCTCCGGCGGCGTTGCGGACGAGGCGGTAGACGATGTGGGAAGCGGCCGTTTCCCGCAGATAGGCCGGATCGGCGATGGGATAGGGATAGGTCGGGAAGACCGTGGCGTAGAGAGCGGCGAGATCGTCGGCGTCGGCGTCGGTGAAGAGGGTGGTGGTGTAGCCTTCGGGAAGAGTCTTCGGCGCGGCGGAGGCGGCGCCGCCAAGGGCGCCCCGGAGAATGTCATCCTCCTCGGCGCCGGTGGGGCGCAGGAGGCGGTCGGGTTTGGCGAAAATGGCCATCGAGGCGCCATCGGCACCGTCGAAGTACCCGGGGAAGGTGGCCTCGCAGAGGAATCCGGCGTCCTCGAAGGCGGGGCGGTCGGCTGCGGGGACCTTGACCCAGATTTTTCCGTAATCGTTCAGAGCGGCCAGATGGCGCAGGGAGTCGGCGAGAGCCCGGAAATCGTCGGCCTCGTAGCTGTAGACCTGGATGCGCTCGTTGATGGGGCTGAGGAGGACGGTCGTCCGGAAGCTGCCGGGCTTTTCGAGGACGTGCTCGTGGCCGTAGGGCTGGTCGAGGTGGACCGTCCGGTTGTCGTCCAGAACTACCGATGCCATTTCAGGGCTCCCGCGAGTCGGATGATGAGGGCGATGGTGCCTCCGGGAGGGGCGGTTGTCACGGGTTTCGTGGGCCGGAGGGACGATCCGCCTTGCACGTGAGGTTGGCGCGCGGGAGAGTCGGCCCCAGACTCTGGGACACCCCAAGCGGAGCGCGAGCCAATGGCGTGGCGAATCATGGTGGTGGACGACGAAGAGGACATCCGTCTGATTCTGAAGTCCGCCCTGAGCGACGAATTCGAAGTGGTCGAGGCGTTCAACGGTCTCGACGCGCTGGAGAAGCTGGACCGGGTCGAGCCGGACTTCATCTGCATGGACGTGATTATGCCGCTGATGAACGGGTTCGACGCGTGCGAGGCGATTCGGCGCGACCCGAAGTACCACGACGTTCCGGTGATGTTCCTGACGGCGCTGGCGGGGAAGGACGACATCAAGAAGGGATACGGAAAGGGCGCGAACCTCTATCTGACGAAACCGTTCGAGCCGGGCCGGCTGGTCAAGAACATCAAGGTCCACTTCGGGGCGAACGCCTCGGCCGCGCGCCCGAAGAGGTACAAGCTTTCGGAGCTGGAGCAGTTCGAGGCGAGCGGCGCGGAACCGGTGGCGCCGGGCGCCCAGGAGTTTCACGCGCCGGAGCCCGCCCCGCCCCCCGCATCGCCGCTGCCGCCGTCGGCGGCGGCAGCCATCGACCGCGTCTCGGACATCAAGCCGCGCCTGATGATCGTGGACGACGAGGAGGACATCATCCGGATGATGCGGGAGACGCTGAAGGGGCGCGTCGAGGTGGTATGGGCGACGGACGGAATGCAGGCCATCGAGCGTCTGGTGCGCTGGCAGCCGGACGCGATGATCATCGACATCATGCTGCCGAAGATGAGCGGGTTCCAGCTTTGCCAGACGCTGAGGGCGAACCCGGCGTTCAAGCGGCTTCCGATTCTGGTGTGTTCGGCGAAGTGCGGCGAGAAGGACATCTCGTTCGCGCGGCGGTCGGGGGCGAACGACTTTCTGGCCAAGCCGTTCGAACCGGGCGAGCTGGCGGCGAGGATCGACGCGATCCTGCAATCGCCGGACTTCCGCATTCGCGCGCCCAAGTCGATGACGCTGGAGGAGATCGCGAAGGTACTGTCTCCGGAGAAGAGCGACGTGTTCGAGGGCGAGGCCGATGCGCTGAAGGAGAAGGTGCGCCGAATGGCGGAAGCCGCCCACGGCAACGAAGGCGAAAGCCGCCCGTCGACGGAGGACTCGCGGGTGAAGCGATTCTTCGGCATGGGCAAGAAGAAGTGATGCGTGCGCCGGTCCGCGAGTGCGCGGCGGCGCTGACCGACTGGTTCCTGCCCGCGACGTGCATGAGTTGCCATATCCCCACGGACCCGCGCCGGGGGGATTTTCTCTGTCTTGCGTGCCGCGCGGAAATCCGCGTTCTCGCGCCCGCGGACTGTCCGTGCTCGACGCTCGACGATCCGGCCCTGGAAGCGCGCGCCCTTTGCGAAATCTGCCGACGTCTTCCGGAAGGGGCCGCGTCGATCCGGTCGGCGTTTCCCTACGCGGGGGTGATCGGCGGTCTGATTCGGACGATGAAGTACCGCCACGCGGAGGAGGCCGGCGACGCGCTGGCGAAGCTGACGCTCGCCGCGTTGCAGGACCACTTTCACCAGCTGCGGCAACTCTGCGAGCCGGATGCCGTGGTGCCGGTGCCGATGCACTGGTGGAGGCGGTGGCGGCGCGGGTTCAACCAGGCGGAGGCGATCGCGTCGGGACTGGCGGGACTGCTGAGGGCACCGTGCAAGCCGCACTTGCTGACCCGCGTCCGCAGCACTCCCCCGCAGGCCCGGCGGCCCGACGCCGTCGAGCGGTTGAAAAACGTGGCCGGCGCGTTTCGGGTGACCGACCCGGAGGGGGTGCGCGGAAGGAATCTGCTGCTGGTGGACGATGTGATGACGACGGGAGCCACGGTGGCGAGCTGCGCGGCGGAGCTGCACGTGGCTGGCGCGAAGTCGGTGCATGTCGTGACGGTCGCCCGCGCGGGAAGCGCGCGCCAGGGAATCGTCGCGGCGGAAATGCGTGGACAAACCGGCACGGAATCCGCCATGTAGCGGGTTGCAGTACTCTTTCACTGCATATTCCGAGGAGGAATCGCAATGTCACGATCCATTCAACCGTGGAAGCACGGCCTGGCGGCGTCGCTGGCGCTGGCGACCGTTCCGCTGGCGGCGCAGACGACCGTCCAGGGCGAGTACTGCATTCTGCGAACGGTATTCGATGCGGAGCATCCCGTCGGCTCGGACGTTCCGAAGGAGGCCCTGCGCGAGGCGGTGATGGAAGGGGGCTTCAACGCGGCGGCGCGTCTGCTGAAGTCCGAGGGCGAGGTGGAGATGGTCCGGCGGGGAACGCTGGAAGCGCTCGGGAATGGATCCGCGAGAGCGTTCTATGGAGAGGAGGTCCCTTTCGTCACGACCCGCCACGATCCTTCTCAGAATTCGCGCAGCGTCTCCCAAAGCACCATCTCGTCCGGCGTCACCATCGGAATTCAGCTCGAAGCGGAGGAGGAGGGCACGTCGATCACCTACGATGTGGACATGGATTTCGCCTACCCCGTCGAGGCGGAGAGCGGCGGACAGGAGATGACCCTGATCGGACGGGAGCGCATGGGGTTCGACGGAGCGACGACGATCGGCGAAGAGGGCGTGATCGTCATTCGCAACGGTCAGTCGCGCGAGGGGAAGCCGACGGAGTACGTGCTGCTGCTTCACCTGACGGTCGAGTAGCGAACGCCTATGCGTGGCGGGACACGGGAAGGGGCGCGAGAACCTTCTCGTAGACGTCCTCGTACACGGCGGCGGAGCGCGCCCACGAGGAATCGCGGCTCATGGCGTTCGTCATGAGCCCTTTCCACGCCTCCTGGTCCGTGCGGTAGAGCGCGATGGCTCGTTCGACGCATTCCCAAAGGGCATCGGGTTCGTACTCGTCGAAGAGGAATCCCGTGCCGGTACCGTCGGCGATGGCCGCCGGGGTCGCGCCTGTCACGGAGTCGGCGAGTCCGCCGACGTTGCGCACGACGGGAATCGTTCCGTAGCGCATCGAGTAGAGCTGGTTCAGTCCGCTGGGCTCGAAGCGCGATGGCATGAGGAACATGTCGGCGCCGCCTTCGATCATGTGGGCGAGTTCCTCGCTGTAGGAAATGCTGACGCCCACGCGGCGGCGGTTTCTGGCGGCGGTGCCTGCGAACCACTCCTCGTAGGCGACGTCGCCGCTTCCCAGCAGAACGAACTGGGCGCCGGATTCGAGCAGCCTGGGAAGTATCGCCTTGATCAGGTCGAAGCCCTTCTGGTCGACGAGACGCGAGACGCAGCCGAAGAGGGGCGCCCGGGGTTCGGCGTCGAGGTGAAACGCCTTCTGCAGCGCGGCCTTGCAGCGTGCCTTGCCGGCGTGGTTCGCGACCGAGTAGGGCGCGGGAAGATAGGGATCGCTCTCCGGATTCCAGACGTCGGCGTCGATGCCGTTGAGAATGCCGGTGAGCCGCGGCGCCCGTTCGCGCAGAACGCCGTCCATGCCCATTCCGTCCGCGGAGGTCTGAATCTCCCGCGCGTAAGTCGGCGAAACGGTCGTCACCCAGTCGGAGAAAACGATGCCCGCCTTGAGCAGGCTGGCCTGCTTGTGGAACTCCATGCCGCCGGTGCCGAACACGGACCAGGGCAGCTGCATGTTCTCGACGATGCCCGGCGCGACGATCCCCTGGTACGCCAGGTTGTGGATGGTGAAGACGGTCTTCATCCCGCTGTAGAAGAGGTCGTTGGCGATGGCGGGATGGTTTCGCAGAAGCACGGCGGCGAGGCCGGCCTGCCAGTCGTGAAGATGGACGATGTCGGGCTGCCAGTCGAGGGCCTTGAGCGCGTAGAGCGCGGCAAGATCGAAGAAGGCGAAGCGGCGGTCGTTGTCGCCGTAGTCCTGGCCGCCGTCGCCGTAGAACCCGGGCCGGCCGAAGAGCTGGTCCTGCTGGATGAAGTAGACGGGCACTTCCTCCCGGCAGGGATAGGAGCAACGCATCAGCTCGCCGGAGATTTCCTCGCCTCACAAGCGAACGGCGAGTTTGCGCAGAATCGGCAGAAGGCGGTACTTCACGCGGTCGACGGAACGAAAGAGAGGCATCACGATGCGAACGTCGTGGCCCTGGCGGGCAAGCTCCCGGGGAAGCGCGGCGACGACGTCGGCCAGCCCACCGGTCTTGGCGAAGGGGGCGACTTCGGAGGAGAGCATGAGGATGCGCACGATCAGACAGCTCCGCAGGCGGTTGCCGGGGGGACGGGGTTGTGCTCTGGCGGCGTTTCAGGATGCAAGGACAGTCGCCACGGCGACGATGAGCGCCGTCTCCGATCTAAGTATATGGTCGCCCAGGGACGCGGAGTCACAGCCTTTTTGCCGCATCAGCGACCGCTCCTCCGCGCTCCAGCCGCCTTCCGGCCCGACGAGAAGGCAAATGTCCCGGGAATCCGCCGCCACAAGATCGCGCAGGCGCGGAGCACCGGTTTCGCGTTCCGCCAGGATGATCGTCCGGCAGGATGCGGTCGGCGCCGATTCGAGGAAATCCCCGAGCTCGCACGGTTCGCCGATGGAGGGAAGGTGCAGCCGCTCGCACTGCTTGAGGCGCTCGATGGCAAGGCGCCGCCAGCGTTCGGCCCGCGCCGCGCGCTTTCCTGCGTCGAGACGCACGACGCAATGCTCCGTCACGAGAGGATGAAACGCCGTGACGCCGAGTTCGATGCAGCGTTCAAGGGCGTCCTCGAAGGCATCGGTACGGGTCAGGGCGGGAGCGACGGCCAGCGCGCGGGCGGGTGGTGCGGCGCGCCGCACGGCATCGATGCGAAGAACGCCACCATCGAGAAGAGTGGCGTCGGCTTCCTCGCCGCGGCCGTTGACGAGAATGCAGCGGTCGCCGGGTGAGGCGCGGCGAACGCGCGAGAGATGGCGCGCCTCGTCCTTCCCGAGGACGATTTCGCCGAGTCCTTCGAGCGTGGGAACGTCGTGGAAAGAGCGGTAGGTCCGCACGGGACGTGGCCGGTTCAGCTATAGATCTTGGGGTCCAGGATGCCGATGCATTCCAGGTTGCGGTAGTACTCGTTGTAGTCGAGGCCGTAGCCGACGACGAATTCGTCGGGGATAGTGAATCCGCGGTACTTGACGAAGACCTCGCTGGCGCGGTCGGACTTGTCCTTGAAGAGGAGGGCGGCGACTTCGATGGTGGCGGGCTGGTGGACGCGAACCAGGTCGCAGATGGCGCGGAGGGTGCGTCCGGAGTCGTAGATGTCCTCGACGACTATGACGTCCTTGTCGCGCAGATCGACTTCGACGTCCTTGGTGATCTGGACGTGCCCGCTGGAGGCGGTGCTGGAGCCATAGGAGGACGCGCCGCACATGTCCCAGGAATGGGGAAGGTCGATGGCGCGGGTGAGGTCGGAGAGGAAGACGAGCGCTCCGCGAAGAATGCCGACGAGGACGAGGTTCTTGTCCTTGTAGTCGTCGGTGATTTCGCGGCCGAGCTCCTGGATGCGCTTCCGGATGGCCTCCTTCGAATAGAGGACGCGGGTCAGGTGGCTGTCGAGTGGGTTGTGCGGGGAAGGCATGGATGCTGCGGCTCCGGTTGCTGGTTGGTGATCGCTCACTCGCGCATGTTCTCGGCGCCGGGGGCGATGGCGAACATGCGCGTGTCCGTCAGCCGGCGGTCGACGAAGACGAATTCCTTGCCGACGTTGTAGTAGTAGAAGCTCGTCTGGACGTAGTCGCCCATGTCGAACTCCTTGATGGCCATGGGGTCTCCGTAGGTGCAGACGGTCTTCACGTCGTCCGTCAGTTTCTCCTCGTGGACCTTGCGGCCCTCGAAACGGACGGTTTTCCCGTCGGCGATGTAGATCCATTCCTGCGCGGGCTTCGGACGGGCGCCGGAGAGAACCATTCCCTCGGCGAGTTCGAGAGAACGGACGATGCGGTTGTCGAACGTGTAGACGAAGCGGATGAAGTCGGGGGTGCCGTGGGTGCCCCAGGCCTCCTTGCGGATGCGGCGGGCCTCCTCGTCCTCGGGCCAGTCGAACTTGTCGCGCGGCCAGAAGTCGGGCACGGGCATCACGTTCAGGGAGAACTCGGGGTCCATGGCGAGGGGTTTCTTCTCCGGCTTCCTGCTGCCACACCCCAGGAGAACCGCGACGACGATGGGAAGAAGAACGAGAATGCGGCGAATGAACATAGACGAACGCGCCACCCGGGCGCCTGGAGACTCCCCCCGATCCGCAACGGATCAACTGCCGAGGAGGCTGTCCAGCTCCTTTTTGATTCGGTCGTATTCGGTCTTGAAGGACTCGAGTTCGCCGACCTGGTCGCGCAGACGGGCGACTTCGTCTTCGAGCGAAACGATCTGGCGCATCTGCTCGCCGATGACTTCGTCTTTTTCCTGGATGCGTTCCTGAATCTTCTTCAGCACGCTGTCGGACTGGGTCATGGTTTCGTACCTTTGGCCGCGAAGGTGCGCTCCGCGTTCTGTCGGCGGATTCGAGCGTCGGAAGGCGGGAGCCCTCGGGCAAGCCCGATCCACTTACGCCCCGGCGTTTTCGGGCCTGGCGCGCGCAAGCCGCCCGAAGTCCTCCGGAGTGTCGACGTCCGCGAGGATGCAGGGATCGGTCACGCTCACCGCGCGGAGACGGTCGGGGGCGAGAACGATGGCACGCGGGCTCTCTTCCGCGTCGGCGGCGAGGACATCTCCGATGGCGGACCTGGGCAGCAGAACCGGATGGCCTCTCTTGCCATCGCATTCGACGACGAGCTTGTCGTCCGGATGCTCCCGACAGGCTGCGGCAAGCGCCGCCCACGTTTCCTGACGAACGCCGGGAATATCGACGGGGCAGAAGACGGCGTGGGTGCGGTCGGCGGGAAGCGCCTTCAGACCGAGTTGCAGCGAGAGCATCATGCCGCGCTCCGGCTCGGCATTCCAGACGAGTACCGGAGCTGTCGCGCTGCGCTCGTAGAGTTCGCGATGGTCGGGATTGGCGACGATCACGACGGGATCGGCGCCGATCGCGCACATCGATTCGGCGATGCGGAGGAAGAAGGACTTCCTGCCGAGTTCGAGAAACGGCTTGGGACGGCCCATGCGCCGCGACTGGCCGGCGGCGAGAATCACTCCGCCAAGCCGCACCTCGGTCACGCGCCGGAGTCCTTCACGTCGACGACGTGGAGGAAATTCGTGCTGCCGGGCAGGCCAAGGGGAAGCCCGCCGGTGACGACGACGCGCATGCCGGGGCGAATGAGACCTTCCTTCGTGGCGGCGGAGAGCATCACGTTGATAATGGCGGCCGACTCGCCGGCGGCCTCCTCCTCCGCCTCCCAGGTGCTGCGGCCCAGGCGGCTCTGCACCCCCCAGATCAGACAGAGCCGGTTCACGGTTTCGCGGTCGGTGCTGTAGGTCAGGATGCGGCACTTGGGGCGATAGCGGGCGATGCGGCGGGCGGTGCTGCCGGTCATGGAGGCGCAAAGAATGGCGTCGAGCTTCAGGTCTTCGGCGATATGGACGGCTGCGGAGCAGATCGACTCGGGAACGCCGACGGCGCGCTCGGTCTCGTCGTCGAGAAAGCGCGACCACTGCATGTCCTGCTCCGCTTCGCGGGCGATGCGCGCCATCATGGAGACGGACTCGATGGGGAATCTTCCCGCCGCCGTTTCGCCCGAGAGCATGACGGCGTCGGTGCCCTGCATGATGGCGTTGTAGACGTCGGTGACTTCGGCACGGGTCGGCGTGGGGTTTTCGATCATGCTGTTGAGCATTTGCGTCGCGGTGATGACGGGCTTGCCGGATTCGTTGCAGAGGCGGATGATGCGCTGCTGGACGGCGGGGACCTCCTCGATGGGTATCTCGACGCCGAGATCGCCGCGCGCGACCATCGCGCCGTCGGCGTAGTCGACGATTTCGCGAAGGACTTCGAGGGCCTCGGCCATTTCGATCTTCGCGATGAGGGGAACCATCCGTCCGGCCGCCTGCATGGCGTTGCGCGCGTCGCGCAGGTCGGCGGTGCGGCGAACGAAGCTGAGGGCGACGAAGTCGACGCCCGCGCCGAGGGCGAACTCGATGTCGCGGCGGTCCTTGGGCGTCAGGGCGGGGATGGGCAGGTGCGTGCCCGGCAGATTCAGGCCCTTGCGGGACTTCAGAACGGAATCCTGGAGCGCGGTGCAGACCACGTCGTAGCCGTCGATCCGCTCGACCCGCATCTGAACGGTGCCGTCGTCGAGAAGTATGCGGCGGCCGGGCTCGACGAGATTGTGGATGTCGTCGAAGGTGACGGAGGCGCGGCGCTCTTCGGAGATATCGGGCCGGGAAGTGAGGCGGAATTCGTCCCCCTGGCGAAGCTCGACGGCGCCGTTGGGAACGGGACCGATGCGCAGCTTGGGCCCTGAGAGATCGGCGAGAATGCCGACGGGGCGGCCGATCTCCTCCTGCACCCGGCGAATGTCGCGGATCGCCTGGGCGTGTTCCTCGTGGGTTCCGTGGGAGAAGTTCAGACGAAAGACACTGACGCCGACGCCGGCAAGGCGGCGGAGCACCGCAGGGTCGCTGGAGGATGGGCCGACGGTGGAGACGATGCGCGTGCGCGGACTCGACTCCGCCGGGTCCAGCATCGGTCAGAGCACCCCTTCGCGGGTGCGCTCGACGACGATCTCGATGATGTCGCGGGTGCTGTTTTCCTTCGGCGCGCCGGCGATGACGGTCTTGATTCCCAGGCGGCGCGTCGTCTGAAGCTCCGGGACGTTGTCGCTGGTGTAGTCGGTGCCCTTGGAGTGGATGTCGGGGTGAACGAGTTCGAGGACGCCGTCGGCGGAGTCTGTATAGAAAACGGTGAGGTAGTCGATGCACTCGAAGCCGGCGAGTATCTGCATCCGGGAGGGCTCTTCGGCAAGGGGCCGCTGCGCGCCCTTGAGGCGGGAGACGGAGGAGTTGGAATTCACGCCGAGAATGAGAAGGTCGCCGGCGGCGCGGGAGTTTTCGAGGAAACTGACGTGGCCGCCATGCAGAAGGTCGAAGCAGCCGTTGGCGAAGACGGACTTGCGGCCGGCGCGGCGGTGCTCTTCGGCGATGCGGCGGAGTTCCGAAGGCGTCCGGAGCTTCTCGGCGAGCACGGCGTCGTCGGGCCAGGCCGCCTTGAGAAGTTCGTTGAGAATCATGTGGGCGGCGTCGAGCACGTCGTCGGCGACCGGTGTTCCCGCCAGCATGCCGGTCAGGCGCTTCTCGCTGTCGGGGCCGTAGCCGGTGCGGACGAGGATTCCCTCTCCGCCCGCGTTCCGGCCGAACTCGACATCGGAAATCTTGTCGCCGACGGAAAAGACGGGGATATCCTCCAGCCCCAGATCGGCGACGGCCTCCAGGGCCATTCCGGGCTCGGGCTTGCGGCGGTGAAGTCCGCCCCGGTGGGCGGCGTCCTGGGCGTCGGGATGGGCGGTCGAGTAGTAGATGCCGTCGAGAGTGGCGCCTTCTGCGGCGAGCATCTCGGCGAGACGGTCGTTCACTCGGCGAACGTCCTCTTCGGGAAACTTTCCCCGGGCGACTCCGGACTGGTTGGTGCAGACGACGCAGGCAAGCCCTTCTCCGCGAAGGAGGCGAATGGCCTGGGCAGCGCCCGGGACGAGGATGACCTGGTCGGGATCGTGGAGGTAGTCCTTCTCCTCGATGAGACATCCGTCGCGATCGAGGAGGACAAGGGCGCGGGGTTTGTTGCCGGACATGGGTCGCTCCGATCAGCGCTTGGCGTGTCCAGCGAATCAACCCGCCGGGCGCGATTCGGTCAAGGGGTCATCGCGGCGCTTCGGAACGGCCCTGGGCTGCGGAATGGTAAAGCGTTCGCGCGCGGAAGCCCGCCGAAAGGGCCTCGCGGCGGGGTAAACGGTTGACAACATCGCGGCCCCGCGTGGTCCCTTTTCGCGCTTTTGGAGTGCGCGGCGACACGGCGTTGCCTCCGCCGCGACCTGGCCGGACCGGCCAGGCGGCTCCAACCGAATCACCCGCAAAATCTCTCAGGAGGCGACCATACATGAGTCCCCAGAAAATGGTGTACAGCTTTGGCGGTGGCAAGGCGGACGGCGATCAGTCGTACCGCAATCTGCTTGGTGGCAAGGGCGCGAATCTGGCCGAGATGGCGAAACTGAAGATTCCCGTTCCCGCCGGCTTCACCATCACGACGGCGGTCTGCGTCCACTACTACGAGAACGGCCGGAAGTGGCCGAAGGGCCTGGAGGCCGAGGTCGGCGGCGCGCTCCGCAAGGTCGAGCGGATCATGGGCAAGAAGTTCGGCGAC
>JAJFLJ010000037.1 GCA_021772755.1 Candidatus Sumerlaeota bacterium | reverse complement strand
TCCGAGAGCTCGTCGGCGTCCTCGGCGTGCGCATCCGCCTCGTCCGCCGCGTCGTACGCCTCGAAGTCGTCCCACGCGCCGTCATCGGACTGGCGGCTCTCCATTTGCTGGCGGTTGCTCTCCACGAACTCGCCGACCGTCGCGACCAGACGGTCCCGAACCCCCTGGACTTCCTTCTCCGGCACCGTCATCAGACGGAATCCCGCCGCTGCCACGAGCAGCAGGTTGACAACCAGGAGTGCGAGACAGGCCCATTTCATCGAAGTTCACCTCCGGGGTGATGTCGTCAGAACTGCGAAAGGAACCGTGCGTCGTTTTCGTAGAGATGGCGGATGTCGTCGATGCCGTACTTGAGCATCGCGATGCGGTCGAGCCCGAGTCCGAAGGCGAAGCCGGACCACTTCTCCGGGTCGATGCCGCAGTTGGTCAGGACGGCGGGATGGATCATGCCGCAGCCGAGAATCTCCATCCACCCGGCGGAAAGCCAGTCGCACCTGATATCGACCTCGGCGCTCGGTTCGGTGAAGGGAAAGAAGGATGGCCGGAACCGCGTTTCGGTGCCGGGGCCGAAGAGCGCGTGGACGAACTCGTTGAGCGTGCCCTTCAGATGCGCCATGGAGACGCCCTGGTCCACGACGAAGCCCTCCATCTGGAAGAACATCGGCGAGTGGGTCGCGTCGGCGTCGCAGCGATAGACCTTGCCGGAACTGATGACCGCCAGGGGCGGCTTCGTGGCCGACATCGCGCGAATCTGGTTCGGCGAGGTGTGCGTGCGCAGCACGTGCCCGCGATCGGTGAAGAACGTGTCCTGCATGTCCCGCGCCGGGTGATCCGGCAGAAAGTTCAGCGCGTCGAAATTGACCCATTCGCTTTCGACTTCCGGCGACTCGGTGATCTGGAACCCCATGCCGGTGAAGACGCGCTCGATTTCGCGGCGAACCTGGACGATGGGGTGCAGGTGGCCGCCGCCCGGCGCGGTGCCCGGCAGGGTCACGTCGATGGCCTCGGAGCGGAGACGCTGGTCGATGCGCTCGCGTTCGAGCCGCGTGCGGGCGGCCTTCTCGGCCGCGACGATGCGGGACTTGCGCTCGTTGAGTTCCTTGCCGGCGGCGGGCTTCTCTTCGGCCGGGAGGCTGCCGAAGCGCCGGTTCAGTTCGGCGAAGGCGCCCTTCTTGCCGAGGAACCGGAGGCGAAGCTCTTCGAGGGCCTCGATGGAGGAGGCCGCATCGATGGCCCCGACGGCACCGGCGCTCATCTTCTCCACGTCGGCGAGCAACGCCTGAAGGGCTTCGGAAACCCCTTCGGGCTCGTTCGTTTCGGAGACGTTAACCGCTGAGGCATCAGACATTTGAACGGAGAAACCCGGTGCGTTGATGGGGGGCGCGAGCGCCCCCGGAAGAGGGCGGATGGTTCGCGCCGCCTCTGACGAACGTCAAAGGGATTTTCCCGCCCGATGCCGGGCGGAAATCGAAGCGGGTTGCGTCGGAGGATGCCGGTTGGTTGGCTTTGCCGGTCGAGCTTTCACGAGACCGGCTCCCCGGGAGTCTTCGTGCCCCACCCCACCGATCTGTCGGTTCCCAACCGGATATGGCGGAGAAGTCCAGGAAATCGCACCGATATCACCACCTGCGGGGTCGCGACCGCGGGGGATTCGACGTGCCCGGGCTGGTGGGCACCACGCTGGAGGACCGCTACCACCTGGAGCGCATCGTCGGCAAGGGGGCGATGGGCACGGTCTTCATCGCGTCGCAGACTCGGCTGAAGCGCAAGGTCGCCGTCAAGATTCCCCACCCCGGGCTTTGCAGGAAAAAGGGATTCATGCAGCGCTTCGAACGCGAAGCGCTCACGATGGCGAAGATCGTCCATCAGAACATCGTCCAGATCATCGACGTCTTCATTTCCGATTCGCCCTCCAAACCCAGTTTCATCGTCATGGAATACGTCGAGGGGCTTCCCCTCGACCGGTTCCTCCGGCGGGACCCCGAATCGCTGACGATGCGGACTCTGATGGAGATATTCCTCCAGATCGCCGGCGGTCTGGACGCCGCCCACGAGCAGGGCATCATCCACCGCGACATCAAGCCGTCCAACATCGTCATCACGGAGCCGGGGCACCGCGCCAAGATCATGGACTTCGGCATCGCCAGGGCCGAGGAGGAGGTCGGCGCCGTCACCGAGGAACAGCACGTTGTCGGCACGCCGCTCTTCATGTCGCCGGAGCAGATTCTGGGACAGAAGATCACACCGGCCATCGACCTCTTCGCGTTCACGCTGGTCCTTTATCAGGTCCTCTGCGGCAGAGCCCCGTGGGACGCGAGGACCGTTGCCGAAATCCACAAGGCCCATATCGACGACTATCCCATTCCACCCTCGAAGCGGAACCCCCATCTGCCCAAGAAGCTCGATCTGGTCCTCCTTCCCGGCCTCTCCAAGGACCCGGCGATGCGCCCGGAATGGGCGTTCGATCTCGTCACCCAGGTCAACGACGCGCTGGGTTCGCTCTCGGGCTGGACGTACGGGGAACTGTTTCGCGGAAACGCGATGGAGGCGGCGAAAGGCCTGGTGCAGGCGCTGGCCACCAGCCGCGCGGAGGAATCGTCGGACCTCCCCCGCGAGGAGGAGCCGGACTTCGGCAGCGGCGACCGAACCGAGAAGCCGCCGAAGAATCCGAGCCTGGCGGACGGCATCGAGGAATATCCCTCTGCCAGTTCCGTGATGCGCCAGATATACTGGCTGAAGCCCGGCGGCCAGCCGGCCGTGGAGCCCCCCGGCGCCGGTCGGCGCCGCAAGGCGGGCAGGCAGCCCGATCAGCAGGACGTCGGCGCCGGGGACCCGCCCGAAGACACCGGCACCGATGCGGCCAACGCCGAAACGATGGAGTCCGACGGGCCGCGCGCGTTCGCCGGCAAGCGCACCCAGGTACTGCCCACCGACGAGATGGAGACGGACCGGTTCACTGGTGTGCCGAACAAAGTGGCAGCGCCTGCGACTCCGCCGAAGCCCGAGCGCGGAGTTCTCCATCCGGACGAGCCGACGGAAAGGATGGAGGGAAACGAACAATCCCTTCCGCCAGAGCGTCCCGCCCCGACGCGTGTGCATTATGCCGCTGGAGCAGCGGCCCTGGTAGTCGTCGCCCTGGTGGTCGGAATGATCGCGAGGAGCGACCGGGGCAAACCGCCGGATGTCGTTGTGGCAAGCGCTCCGCCAGTCGAGGGCCGCCGACCGCTGGTGCCGGTTTCGACACCAGCCCCCGCGCCAACACCGCGACCGACTCCCGCGATCGCAAGAACGCCGGAGCCGACCGCCACGCCGCTGCCCGTCGTCGCGACACCCGTTCCGACAGCGACCCCGACGCCTCTGCCGACTCCTTCGCCCACACCCCGGCCAACGCCAACGCCATCGCCAACGCCGCGACCGACCCCATCGCCCACTCCCGTGCCATCGCCGTCACCAACGGCAACCCCTTCGCCGACGCCCGCAGCGACGATGACCCATGCGCCGGTGCGGACGAATTCGCTCGTCGACGAGGAGAGGTGGGACCCCGAACTGAGCCCGCCCATCGTGGGGATTTCGCCGGATTCGCCCATCGTGGAGGAGATCGTCGGGTTCTTCCGCGAGGACGTGCAGACGCCCAGCTACAGGGGGATGTTCCTGAAGGTGAACAACTCGCTGGTGGGAACGGGCAGCGAAACGGCGGACCGGCTCGTGGAGGCGTTCCGCGGCCTGCAGGCCGCGAACCGGGAGGTCGCCATGAGCGTCGTGCTGGTACTGCCGGAGTCGGACTTCTGGACGGACCGGGCGCGGGTCGCCGTTCGGGTCAAGGTCATCGGCCGGCCGGCGTCGAATCCGAACCCCAACTATCGAAAAACACTTCTCGCCCCGCCCGAGCCGCTGACGGCATGGCTTGTCAAGGAACGCGCCCAGTGGAGAATCGTGGCGATGCGGGGCGACATTCCAGATTCCGAGTGACCAGATTCCGGAGGACAGAACCGATGACACACCGTTTGCGCCACCTGCTGGCTGCCGCCGCGTCCGTCTTTCTTCTGGCCGGGTGCATCGGCCAGTACGACAACACCGCGATCTTCACCCCCGCCCCGCACAAGGGCATGGACGAGGTCGCGCTGGTCCAGGCGTACGGCACGCCGTCCTGGCAGGGTTTCGCGGAAGACAAGAAGCTCTACACCTGGAAGGTTCGCGACAACACGTACATCCTGATCGTCGGCGTCTACGACGGCTACGATCTCGTCGTGACGGTGGAGAACGGCGAGGTGTCGGAAGTCACCCGCGCCCCGCGCGCCAAGGCCCTCACGATCCTGTCACCCCTTCCCTGGGCCGAGGCCGACTGATCCGAATCCCCTTCGGTTCGCCTCCTGAATGAACGAAGCTGCGGCCGCCACCGTCTGGTACATGCCCGCCCTGACGTGGTGGCCCTTCGTCGTTCTGGCCGGCGCGCTGGCACTGCCGCTGACGGCACGCCTGTTTCGCGGACTCCCCGACCGCGGCGGCGCCATCGCTCCCGTCGTCGGACTGGCGTTCGTTCTGTATGCCTCGTGGATTCCCGCGATCCGCGCCCCCCCGTACTTCTTCGGCAGAGGAACCGTCCAGGCCGCGTGTCTCTGCGCCGCCGCGCTGTTCGTCGTGCGCGCCCGCTTCGCCATTCGCGCCCATCCGCTTCTCTCGCGCGATCGTCTGTGGCGCTTCGCCGCGTTCTGGCCCGCCACTCTCTTCGCGCTCATGGCGGTTCTGCCGCTCCCCCGCTCGGCGGCGGGAATCTGGTTCGTCGTTCTCCTGCTGGCGGCCACATCCTTTGCGGCGTACGCCGAGGGACCGGACCGCGCGCGCAGTTCGCTCTCCAGGGCGGCGCTTCCCTTTCTCGCCTCGCAGGCCATCGCGCTCGCAGGGTTCGTGGCGTTCTGCTTCGTCCGGTCGTACCTGCCGTGGGCGCACCACGGTGTCGAGCATTCGGGCGCCGAGAAGTTCGGCAATCTGATGCACCTGAGCTCCGCCATGCGAAGCGCGACGCTCCCGCCGGCGGACGCGTGGTTCTCCGGCCTGCCGACGAACTACTACTACGGCGGGCATCTGCTGGTCGCCACCATCGCACGAGCCACCGGACCCGCGACCGGCGCGGCGTTCAACCTGGGTCTCGCGACCGTGTTCGCGCTGACGCTCGGCGGCGCGTTCGGGTTTGCGCTCGGCGCGACAAGTCTCGCCGCCACGCGCCGCCTTGGACGGCTCGCCGCGCCACGCAACGCCGGCTGGGCGGCGCTCGGCGCGGTCGCCGTCGCCGTGTTCGGCAATCTCGACGCCATCGTCCAGTACCGCGAGCACGGATGGAGCTTTGCCGGCCTTCGGAACTTCGACTTCTGGAGGTCGAGCCGCGTCATTCACGGCGCGCCGGAGTTCACCCCGCAGCCCGGCACCATCACGGAGTTCCCGTTCTTCAGCGCCATTCTCGGCGATCTGCACCCCCACCACATGGCGGTTCCCTTCGCGTTGCTGGTCCTCTGCGCGTTCGTGAACCTCCACCGGCTCGGATCGCGTGCGCGCACCTGGCAGGCTTGGACGAAGCGGTGCGGCGGTGCGCTCGTTCTGCTGGGCGCGGCGATCGGGATCGTCTATTCCGTGAACATCTGGGACAGCGTCGTCTTCGGCCCGATGGCGCTCCTGGCGATCTGGTTTGGCGCGCGGCATGTCGAGTGGCCCCAGGCCGCGTCGCGACCGCTCGCATTCTTCGCGGCGCTGGTCGCGGCGACGTGGTGCGTCGCGCTTCTCTGGAACTCGACGCGGGGGGCGATTCCGCTGTTCGGAAGCGCCATTGCCCATGCGGCGGCCATCGCCCTCGCCGTGGCCGCGATCCTGGTCCGGGAACGCTTACCGACGCTGCTTCCGGGGCTGCTCGCCGGCGCCGGAACGATGATCTTCGCCGGAGGATTCGGAACGGGACGCGGCGTCCCCGATCCGGATTCGTGGCTTCGCCTGGCGCTCGCGATCGGATGCAGGGACACGGCGGTGTTCTCCGCCGTTCTCTTCCTCGTCTGGCGGTCCGCTCTCGCCAAAGACATTCGTTTCGGCGGAGTACCGGTCGTGACCGCGCTTTGGGTCGCGACGGGAGCCGTCGCCCTTGCCGTCACCGTCGTCTTCGCACCCTGGTTTCAGTCGCCGCTTCAGGCGTCCGGTCCGATTCTTCTGTCGGCGTTTCCGCCTGTTCCCGCATCCGACCTGTTCACCTCGCCCGCCGGTGTCCTTTCCGAACTTCAGCGTCGCAGTATCGTCACGACGTTTCCCGACGAACTGCGAACGCATCCCGGCGAACTGCTGATCTACTGGGGCGTCTTTCTGGTGCCGATCGCTCTTGTGCTGCTGGTCCGCGCCGGCGCGCTCGCAGGAAGCGCGCGAAACGGCGTGGCGTTCGGGGCGGCAGGCCTGCTGGCCGGAGCGATGGTCTTCCTGCGCAACGAGCTCGAAACGTGGACCGCGTCGCTCGCCCTCGCATGGATGGCTGGGTGCCTGATCGTCGCAGGACGCCGCGTCCGGTCCGCCGACGGAATCCTCTGGCCGCTTCTGGCGGGCGTCGGCGCGGCGGTCATCTTCGTCGAGACACTGCACTTCGACGACAGCTATGCTGGTTATCTCGAACGCTACAACACGCCCTTCAAGGTTCTCTATCCGCTCTGGCCGATTCTTGCCGTCGGAATGGTCGTGGCGCTGCGGCAGCTTGCGGCGTGGCTGCCGCGCGGTCTTCGCCGCAACCGCATCGCCACGGCGTGCGCAGTCGCGATGATCGTTCTTCCCTTCGCGATCGCGGGGCTCGTCTACCCCGCTTCCGCCGTCTTCGTCCGAACGCGCGGATTCGGAGCGTACGAGGGCAACACCGCGCTGGAGCGCGGCCACCCCCGTTCGCTCGACGCGACGGAGTGGCTGCTCCACACGGGCGATCATTCCGACGCCGCGGACCACGCCGTCGCCGAATGGCTGCGCGCGAACGCGAACCCCGGCGAGCACGTTCTCGAGTGCCCCCCGCCACCCGACGCCGAAAGCTACTCGTACTACGGACGCATCTCCGCGGTCAGCGGAGTTCCCGCGCCGATCGGCTGGCCGCACCACCAGCGCCAGTGGCGGGGATGGACGCGCGCCGTGCCCGAGGCGGTGGCGGTGCGGTTCGCGCCGATTCTCCCCGAGAGCGCGTTCGCCATTCCCGCGCTTCCCTCCGACATCGATGGTGCTCTTGCCGGTCGGAGCGACCGCCTCGCGCTGAAGATCGTCGCCACCGTTCCCCCCCCGGAACGCGACGAGGAAGCCGCGTGGCAGCTTCCCCTCCTGTCCGCGGAGCAGCGAAGCCTCCTGTTGCGGCGATTCGCGGAGTCGGGCGCGGGACCTCCTTCGTCTCTGGACGTCATCGCCCAACTCGTCGCCGACATGGAGGCCATCTACAGCGCGCCATCCTTTACGCCGGACGTCCGCCTGACGCTCGCCCTCCACCACATTCGCTACGTCGTCGTCGGAGGACCGGAGCGCGCGCGATTCGCCGAGGGCCTCGCGAAGTTCGAAGCGCTGGAGCCCCTCTTCGCATCCGGCGACACGACGCTCTATCGCGTCCCCGACGACTTTTTGCCGAGGGTGGCGGAACCATGAAGCGCCCGCGCCTCGACGCCGAGCACGCCGCCTTCGCCGCGATTCTGCTCGTCTGCTGCGCGACGCGGCTCTGGCAGCTCGACGTCCGCGGCGTCATGCACGACGAATCCCTCTTCGTGTACTACACCTGGTTCCACCTGGTCCGGGAATTCGACTACGACTATCAGCCCATCCTGCACGGGCCGGCGATGCTCTGGCTCCAGGCAATGGTCTTCCGCGTCTTCGGCGAC
>JAJFLJ010000036.1 GCA_021772755.1 Candidatus Sumerlaeota bacterium | reverse complement strand
TGAGCGACACCTGGGCGGACTATCCCGGCCTGGCGGTGGACGACGACAACATCTACGTCACGGTAAACCAGTTCCTCTGGGCAGGCGGTGTCAGCCAGGGCGTGCGTCTTTGGGTGCTGACCAAGTCCGGCCTGTACTCGGGAGGCTCGCCGACGTCTTCGACCGTGTTCGATCCGGTCACGGCGGCGGGCGCCTTCAACATCACGTTCATGCCGGCGCAGCCGCACGGAACCCTGCCGGGCAGCGTCGGAACGTGGCTGATGGGTTACAACGGCCTGAGCAACAGCGTTCAGGAATTCATCCAGATCGTGCGACTCGACGATCCCTTCGGCACGCCAGCGTGGAACACGCAGACGATCAGTATCGGCGACATCGAGAACACCGCCGTGGTCACGCTGCCGGACGCGCCGCAACTCGGTTCCGCGACCGACATCGAGGTCAACGACCGGCGCGCCCTCGAAGCCGTCTGGCGGAACGACACCCTCTACCTGTCCACGACCATTCTGCCGGGCAGCGGTGCGAACTCCGGGGAGACGACCGCCTACTGGGCCCAGTTCGACACCACGACGCTTTCGGCGCTGAGCTTCACGCAGGGCGGCGAGGTCGGCGGCGAGTCCATCGCCACGGGATGCTACACGTACTTCCCGTCGATCGCGGTGAACCAGTTCGACGATCTGGCGATCGGCTTCTGCGCGTCCGCGCCGACGATCTACGCCGGTTCGTACTACACGAGCCGAACTTCGGGCGATACGGCCGGATCGACGAGTTCCCCGCAAACTCTCCAGGCGGGAACGGATCACTACGTGCGCATCTTTCCCCTCGGGGGCGGCACGCGCAACCGCTGGGGCGACTACACCGGCACGGCGGTCGATCCCGCAGACGACGCGACGTTCTGGGTCTTCAATCAGAACGCCATGACCCGCGGCAACCTGCTGAACGGCGAGGACGGCCAGTGGGACACGTACTTCGGCTCGTTCACCGAGTCCCTGGTGCCCGTGGAGTTGGATGTGTTCAACGTGGAGTGAGGGGCCCGGCCGGAGGAGGGCGGGAGCCGAATCGGGCGAATAACTTCGAAAACCGCGCGTAGGACCGGCGGCGGTGCGGTTGGCCGCGATTGAGCTTGCCGCCTGGGGGCGTCTGCGTTCCCTTGGCCAAAGCTCTGAAAACACCCGGTTTGGGCGGCGATTCGAGGTGCGCAATGCCCGCGTGGCTCACTTTTCTCAACAACATCGAATTCGGCATCAGCACGGTCTACTGGGTCTGCCTGCTGCTGGGGGCGGCCCTCGCCATCGTTTCGCTGATCTTCGGCGAGGTGCTCGACTTCGCCTTCGACACCGACGGCGGCCCCTTCTCCGGGCCGGTGATTTCCTCGTTCGTGGTGGTCTTCGGCGGAGCCGGCCTGATCTGCTACGAGGTGCTGAAGATGGGCGGGGGGCTGAGCACCATCGCCGCGCTGATCGTCAGTTTCATGTCGTCCACCGTCGTCTACTTCGTGTTCGCCAAGCTGATTCTGGCGTCGGAGGGCGGAACCACCTACGACCCCTCGAGCATCGGCGGAACGGAGGCGGAGGTGATCATCGGCATCCCGGCGAGCGGCATCGGCGAGATCGCGTTCGACCATTCGAGCGGGCGGATCAGCGGCGGCGCGCGGTCGGCGGACGGAAGCGAAATCGCGCGGGGTTCCCTGGTGAGGATCGACAAGCACGTCGGCGGAACGTACATCGTCGCGCCGGTGCGGACGGCCGAAGAGCGGAAATCGAACGCGGCGACGTGAATTCCGGGCCCTTCGGCCCGTAGTGTCTATTAGAGTGGTTCGCGATTCATTCGAATCGGACAATCCGGAAAGGAGCGAGCGGTGGAAAACATGATCCCTCTCCTCGCAGGTCAAGTCAACGTGTCGTCGGAAGGGCTGGTTCCGATCGTCGTCGTCGTCGTTCTCGTCATCTTCCTTCTGGCGGTCTTCGGCGTCTTCGCGTCGAGGTACAAGAAGGTCGGCCCGAACGAGGTGCTCGTCATTTCGGGCAAGCTGTGGAAAGGCAAGGGCAAGGGCTTCCGGACGATCCGGGGCGGCGGCGTGTTCGTGCTGCCGGTCTTCGAGCGCGTGGACCGGCTCTCTCTGAACATCATGACGCTGATGGTGCGCACGCCGGAGGTCTACACGATCCAGGGCGTGCCGGTGGTGGTGGGCGGCGTGGCGCAGGTGAAGGTGGACAGCGACCAGGCGTCGATCGACACGGCGGCGGAGCAGTTCCTCGGACTCAGCGAGCAGGAAATCCACCGCGTCGCGCTGGAAACGATGGAAGGCCACCTGCGGGCGGTGCTCGGAACGCTGACGGTGGAGGAAATCTACAAGGAACGCGACAAGTTCGCGCAGTCGGTGCAGACGATCGCGACGCCGGACATGCGCAACATGGGCCTGCGCATCGTGTCCTTCACGGTGAAGGATATCACGGACCCGAACGGGTATCTGGACGCGCTCGGCAAGCCGCGCACGGCGCAGGTCAAGCGCGACGCCATCATCGGCCAGGCGGAGGCGGACCGCGACGCGACGGCGCGGAGCTCCGACGCGAACCAGGAAGGCCAGATCGCCCGCTTGGAGGCGGAAACGAAGATCGCCGCGGCCGACCGCGACTACCGCATGAAGGTGCAGGACTTCGAGGCGTCGGTCAACCAGCGGCGCGCGCAGTCGGAACTGGCCTACGACATCCAGCGCAACATCACGATGCAGACGTCGAAGGCCGAGGAGATCAAGATCCAGGTGGTCGAGCGCGAGAACCTGATCGAGGTTCAGAAGCGCGAGATCGAGCGCAGGGAGCGCGAGCTGGAGGCGACGGTCCGCAAGCCGGCGGACGCCGAGCGGTACAAGATCGAAATGCTGGCGGAGGCGACGGCGAAGAAGCTGGAGCGCGAGGCCTTCGGCGAGTCGGAAGCCGAGAAGAAGCGCGGCTTCGCCAACGCGGACGTCGTTCGCGCGGCGGGTCTCGCCGAGGCGGAATCGCGCAAGGCGAAGGGTCTCGCCGACGCCGAGGTGACGAAGGCGCAGGGTCTGGCGGAAGCCGAGGCGATTCGCGCCAAGGGTCTCGCCGAAGCCGAAGCCAACCGCAAGAAGGCCGAGGCCTGGAAGGAATACAACGAGGCCGCCATCGCGCAGATCATCATCGAGAAGCTGCCGGAGATCGCCGAGAAGATCGCCGCGCCGCTGGCCAAGACCGACAAGATCACGATCATCGGCATGGGCGGCGACGACGCCGGCGCCCACAAGCTGACCAAGGACGTGACGAAGATCATCGCGGGGCTGCCCCCGGTGGTGGAGTCACTGACGGGCATCAGCATGAGCGAGCTGATGGACCGGCTGCCGGGCATGGGCGGCCGCGAGAAGACGAAGCGCGAACCGAAGGTGCAGGACGCCGAACGGGCGGACGACCCGAAGGCGTAAGGCTGCACTTGCGACGGAGCACGCGGGGCCGGTCCATGGGGACCGGCCCCTTTTTCAATGACGAACCGGATCGACAAGCGCCTGCGTACGACCGCCGCGGCCATCGCGGCGGCGGGGCTGGTATGGCTCGTCGTCCTGCTGAGCGGGCTCGACGGCCGCGTCTACTACAGCATCGACGCGGCGACCAAGTCGCTGATGCTGCGGCGATGGGCGGAGAACGGAACCTCCGCGACCATCGACCTGCGGTCGGAACCGTGGGTCCTCGATCTCTGGAACCAGGGGCGCAAGCCGGCCGGTCCGCCGTTCATCCACGAGGTGAACGGCGAGTCGTTCATGGCGTTTCCGCTGGTGTTTCCGTTTCTGACGCACCCGTTCCATCTGCTGTTCGGAAAGGCGGGACTGTACGTCTGGCCCGTCGCGACGCTGCTGGGAACATGGGCGCTGTTCGCGTTCGCCGCGCACCGTCTGGAACTCTCGCCGATGGCGTTCGGCATCGCGTTCGCGGGGCTCGTGCTCGGTTCGCACATGACGGTGTACGGCGCGATCTTCTGGGAACACGTTCCGGCGGCGTTCATGAACTTCGCGGCGCTGGCGGTGCTTCTGCTTCAGTCGCAACGGGAACGGGCCAACCCACGGGCGCTGCTGCTGGCGGGGCTGGCGGGGGGATTCGCGATCTGGCTGCGGCCCGAATCGGTCTGCGTCCAGGGCGCGGCGGCGGTCGCGTGCCTCGTGTACATGCGAAACGCGAAGCCGCCGGCGCGGTTGCTGTTCGCCGCGGGAGTGGCGACGATGCTGGCGGGGTACTTCGCGCTGAACCGGGTCGTCTACGGATTCTGGTCGGGTACCCACGCACTGGAGAAGGCCGGTCAGTCCGGCGACCTCGGACGGTTTCTGGACACCATCTGGAACAACCTGATCTTCGTGTCGATGCAGCTCGGCTATCGCAGCCCGGTCGCGGTCGCGGGAATCCTGGCGGGACTGGCCGCCCTGCTCGTGCGGACCGGACGTTCGCTCGGCCCGTATCGCATGCTCTTCCTGCCGGCGGTGCTGCCGCTGATCCTGATTCCGCTGATCACGCCGAACTTCGGCGGCATGCAGTGGGGCCCGCGCTACTATCTCGTCGCGGTGCCCGGTCTGTTTCTCTGGATCGCCGTCTCGCTCGACCGCTTCGCGGACGCACCGCCGAAGCCGCTGCGGTTCGGCGTGCCGCTCTTCGTCGCCGCGGCACTGGTCTTCAGCGTCGGCATCAACACGATCGCCGGCACACGCCACCACCGGATGCGCACGGGGGAGTATCGCCCGCTCCACGACGAACTGGAGAACCGGCGCGGAGAAGTCATCGTCACCAATTCCCGCCACATCGCGCTGCTGCTGGAAGAGCTGATGGACGAGCGAGTCTTCGTCGAGGCGACGCAGCCGGAGGAAATCGTCGCCGTCGCCTCCGCACTGGAATCCCGAGGAGCGGACGAGTTCACGTATCTCGTCTTTGCGGGGTGGAAGACTCCGCTGATCGAGTGGACCGATGCCGGGCAGCCACGAGTCGTCGGCCACAAGTCCTACCGGGGAGGGGATGTGATCGTGACGCTCGACGGAAAGGTCTTCGACGACAAGACGGTGATCTACGACGCGCGGATCGAACGCGTCTCCGTCAGTTCCGCTCCGTCCGCTCCTCCTTCACCACTTCCAGAACCATGACCTGAAAGCCGCCGACGTTCTGGGTGCGGACAACGGCGATGAGCGGCCCCGGCAGGCCCGGGTGCTCGGTGCGGATGCAGCCCTCGGAGGTGGAGTCGTCGTCGCCCTCGCCGGACTTGCAGTCGGCGAGAATGGAGAGCGCACGGAAGAAGCGCGTGCGCATGTTGGGCGCGGGGGGATCGAGGGTCTGGCGCTCTCCGCCGCCGCCCGTCAGCGTGATGTCCATGCGGCCGGCGGCGCCGTCGTACTCGATGAGAGCGCTGGCGATGGCCTCGCGGGCGCAGATGCTGAGGAACGTCTGCACGGCCTCGCCCGAATCGAACGCGTCGGGCAGAGGCGAGTGCGGTTCGGTCGGAACGATGTCGGCGAGAACGATGCGCGTGATCTCGCGCCGCACGTTCGCCGTCATGTTGAGTTCGCCGAACTGGATCCAGTCCTCGTCGCCCCACTTGTAGAAGGTCAGAATCCGCTCGTTGACGCGTTCGCGGGGCCATGCGTGCAGCTCGACTTCGCGGTCGAGGAGTTCGCGAAACGCCTCGCGCGGGTCCTCCTCCAGATCGTCGGGCACCGCGAGCGTCAGCACGCCGCCCGGCCCCATGCCAAGCGGGACGGCCTTGTACTTCAGCGCCAGCAGGCGCGGAAACATTCCGACGAGGCGGCGGCGCTCGGCGCCTCCCGGCGGGGTCGCCCGCGCGATCTCGTCCTGCGAGTCCTTCTTGATGGCCTCGCGCGCGATGGCGATCCGCTCGTGGTTCTTGAGGCGTCCGCGCAGATTGGGGAACTCGCGCAGGATCTCCTCGATGGCGATCTGCGCCTCGCGGCGGATTTCGTCGTTCGCGTCGGCGCCCTCGATGTGATCGAGACGGTCCAGCGCCGCGCGGGCGCGAAGCCATCCAAGACCGGAGATCGCCTGGATGCGCAGTTCGTGGATGTCGATCTCGAGAAAGCGGATGAGAATGGGCGCGGCCTTCAGGCTGCCCATCTTCGCGGCGAGCTTCAGCAGAATCGCCACGCGCGGGTGGTTGGGCTGCTCGATGATGAAGTCGATGAGCGGGTCGAGTACGGCGCCGCTCTGGCGCAGAAGCTTGTGAAAGAGTTCCTCGGCCTCCTCCTGGCCCTCCTCCGCGAGGACCATGAGCATTTCGAACTGCCAGCGGTGCGATTCGTCGTGACGATGGGGCATGGGGAAGGAGGGCCGGCGGGTGAAATCGGGCGAGCGCGCATTGACGTCCGCAACGCCCGCTGGATCAAGCGGGAACCCGCGCGGCGCTAGAAACCGGCCAGCTCCGCGAGCGCGATGAACCTCTTCGAACGCCAGCCCTTGGCGCGCAGTTCCGCGACGTAGGGCTTCGCCCGCTCGCGCTCGCCCAGGTGCAGCCAGAGCCGCGCGATGGTGTCCTGCTGGTAGGCGGGAAAGTCCGCATCCGCCATGACGGGATCGAGAATCGACGCGGCGCGCCGCCATTCCCGGACGGCGTCGCGCTCGCGGTCCTGCGCTTCGTGGCAAAGCCCGAGTTCCAGCAGCGCCCGCGCGAGAATCTCGACGAACGTCGGATTGTGCGGAACGTCGCGGATAAGCTGCTCGGCGATGCGCAGCGCGGAGCGCACCCGCTTTTCCGCGTCCACCGCCCGCCCGAGATCCAGCAGCGTCCCCCCCAGTTCCACCAGGTTGAACGCCGCGTCGCGCATGTGCCGCGCGTGGCGAACGCCCTGCTCCAGAAGGCGCATCTGGTATTCGACCGCCGTCTCGTAGGCCTTTCGCGCCTCCTCCAGACGGCCCAGCGCGCGAAGCGTGCGGCCGCGCCCGCCGTATGGAAACGCCATCTCGCTCTGCAGCATCGTGTTGGAGGGGTCGGCCTTCGCCAGACGTTCGTTGATGACCAGAGCCTCGTCGAAGCACTCGAGCGCCCGCTCCCAGTCGGCGTTGTCCTCCAGCAGCAGCGCCTTGCTCTTCAGGCTCCAGGCGTAGTCCGCCTCCCACACGCGGTTGTTGGGTTCCGCGCGCATCAGTTCCAGGCGCATCGCGAGCGCGCGTTCCGCGCTCGCCAGCGCGTCGGCGATCTCGCCCATCGCGCGAAGCACCCAGGACTCGCTGTTGACGGTGTAGGCGAGATCGCCCTTCAGGCGCAGGTTTCCGGGGTTCTCCGCGTGCAACCGCCGGCGGATGGAAATCGCCGACCGGTAGGACGCCAGCGCCTCGACTTGGCGGCCCTGGCGCCAGAGGATGCCGCCCTCCTGGTGCTGGCTGAAGGCGAGCGCGTTGCGGTAGTCCGGACTCGCGGGGTCCTCCTCCGCCAGTTCCAGGCGCAGCGCCAGGGCGCGGCGGTTGATGCCACTCGCATCGTCGAGCTTCCCCTGTTCGAAGAGCACCGCGGCCATCCGGTCGAGGTTCTCCGCCAGGAGAAAGCGCAGATTCCGCGGCGCGCCGCCCCGGGAATGAAACGGTTCGAGCAGGGCGCGGCCGTCGTCGAACGCCTTGAACGCGTCGTCGAGCCGGCTGCGGGCGCGCAAGACGTCGCCGATGTGGCGGAACGTCAGACCGCGCAGCATGATGCTCTGTTCGCCGCGGCTTCCCTCGGGGTGCTTCTCGAAATACGTCAGCGCGCGGCGCGCCACCTGGTCGAGAAGCTCCAGGCGACTGAGGGGCTGGAGCGTCTGGTAGAGATCGACGAGCATGAAGCTTACCAGGTCCTCGGCCTGGGCGCGGGCCTCTTCGGCGCGAAAGCGCTCGCGGCGGTTCTCGCGGTTCGCGCGCTCGAGCCTCTTCTCGGCTTCGACCTGTTCGTGCTCCTGGAACTCGATCTCCGTCATCAGCGAGTGGCGCGCGATGCCCTCGTCCAGCCGCCCGGCCTGGATGCGGGCCAGGCGCAGGTCGCGCCCTTCGAGCGCCGCGAGCGCGAACCGCATGATGATCCGCTCGCGAAGGGTCTTCGCCTCGGTGTTCTGCGGCCAGAGACTCAGCGCCCGCTCGATCATCGTGTGGCACTCCGCCAGCATTCCGTACTCGCCGCCCCGGGCGACGGCCTTCGCCAGAAGGCGGTCCGCCTTGATGACGAGTTCCACGGATTCGCCGCGCTGGCCGGCGCCCGTCAGATAGTCCTGGAGGGCGGAGATGAAATCCCGCGCCGAAAGCGCGCGGGACGGCGGGTCGGAGCGAAGGCCCTTCATGCAGAGCGCCGCGAGGTCCGGCGGAATGAAGGCCCAGGGCGCCCGTTCCGCAGGCGGCTGGATTTCGCAGAGCATCGCGCGCGAGAACGCCGCGCGGGAATCGTCGGACTGGTGCGGCGCCGTCGCCGTCAGCAGGTAGTACAGCGTGCCGCAGAGCAGAAAGATGTCGGTCCACGGGCCGATGCCTTCGGCAGTCTTGTTCGTCTGCTCCGGCGCCATGTAGCTCGGCGTGCCGGCGGGACTCGTCACGCGTTTGCTCTGCGGCGTGAAGTCCGAGTCCTCCAGGGGCGTGTCCTTCGCCAGAGTCGCGTCGAACACCACCGCCAGCCCCCAGTCCATCAGCAGGACTTCGCCGAACTCGCCCAGCATGACCTGCGAGGGCTTGATGTCGCGGTGCACCACGCCGCGCGAATGGGCGAAGGCGACGGCCTGGGCCACGGCCATCAGGACGGGAATGTGCTTCGCCAGAAAGTCGGGGGGCTCCAATCGGCGGTCCTCGACGAGGACATGGTCCCACGGCTTGCCGCGAACGAGCTTCATCGCCAGCAGCGGCAGCCCGAACTCGTCGTTGCCGAGATCGTACACGGGCACGATGTTGGGATGTTCGAGCGTCGCCGTCGTCAGCGCCTCGTGGCGGAACGTCTTTTCCAGGTGCACGAGCGTCGCGGGGTTCTCGTGGCGCGCCTCGACGACTTCGGACTTCAGGCGCTTGACGGCGATCACGCGCCCCAGCGATTCCTGCAATCCCTCCCACACCTGGCCGAAACCCCCTTCGCCGACGACCCGGCGCAGCTGGTACGTGATGCGCACGCCGGGCGGCAGGGACGCGTCGCCGGGGAGGGCTTCGTCCGAGGGTCGCAGGACGAAGCGCGTGGGTGCCTCGTCGGGGCCCGAAGGAGGGTCCCCGGTTTCGGAAGGCGGCGCCGCGCCTCCGTCCACCCGCGCCCAGAAGGATTCGACGCTGCGCCCGGGCACATAGGAGGCATCCGGATCTTTCGGAAGGTCCTCGGGGGGGGTGGCCTGGGGTGAGTCGCTCACGGCCATGGTCGCTCGGGTCGGCGGCAGGGAAATCTCGGGCGCTGCCGGGGCGCGCGCCAAAAGGGGTTTCCTCCCCGCCGCCGCGTCCCCCACGATTCGCCGTGCAAGACTCCGCTCGCAAGGACGAACACGCCCCCGGATGCCCTGCCGCATTCTTTGCCTGAGCCATCTCGCCTGGGAAGAGCGCCTCTTTCAGCGCCCCCAGCAGCTCATGACGCGCTTCGCCGCCCAGGGGCACGACGTCCTGTACCTCGCCCTCTACAGCTCGCGCCGCTGGCTGCGCTCCCCCGCCGAACGCGAGCATACCGTCGGCCCCGGCGGCCGCGCCCGCAACCTCCCCTTCGTGCCGCTCTCCGGCCGGTCGCGGCTGGCGTTCTCGCTGTCGAGCCGACTCGTCGAGCGCCACGGCCGGCGTCACTTTGCAGGCACCGGCGGCAAGCGCGTCCTCTGGCTCCAGCACCCCTCCTATCTCGACGCCATCGCGCGCATTCCCCACGACGTTCTGGTGTACGACTGCATGGACCCCTTCGGCGCTTTTAACGCGTCGGCACGGGGAACCGCCGAGCAGGAGCGCGAACTCCTCGGGCGCGCCGATGTCGTCTTTACCGGCGGACGCAGTCTGCACCGCCAGCGCGAAGGCATGAACCCGAGGATGCACTGCTTTCCCAGCGGGATCGACTTCGACCACTTCGCCGGCGCCGCGGGCGACGGACCCGTCGCGCCGGAGATCGCGCGACTGAAGAAACCCGTACTCGGCTACTTCGGCGCGGTGGACGAACGCATCGACTGGCGACTGCTGCGAGAGGTCTGCGCGGCGCGGCCGGAATGGTCCGTGGCGCTGGTCGGACCGCTCGTCGGGATGGACCGAGCGCCCGTCGCCGCGCCGAACCTGCACGTTCTCGGCGGCAGAGCGTTCGCCGACCTGCCCGGGTACCTGCGCGGGTTCGACGTGGCGACGATTCCGTGGCTGGTGAACGACCTGACGCGGTTCATGAGCCCGACGAAGACGCCGGAGTATCTCGCGTCGGGCTGCCCGGTGGTGAGCACGGCGGTGCCCGACGTCGTGGCGGACTACGGCGACGCGGTCGGAATCGCGAAAACGGCGGAAGACTTTGTCGCGCGCTGCGAAGACGCGCTCGCCCGCGGCAAAGGCCCCGCCCGCAAACCCGACGCCTCGAAGACCTGGGATGAAACCGCCGCGGAAATGATGGAGATCGTCGAAGGGCTCTGAGGGGCGGGGGCAGGAGAGCGCCCCCCCGACTCAGGCCACACAGCGAGGAAAAGACCCTCGACACCATCAATGAACGGATCATAATCGTACGCAGTGCAGGCTAGGTTACGCGTCCGGTTTCTGCGCAGGCTCTACCGAGGATAGGAGGCTCCGCCAGTGGCCATCCCAGACCTGAACACCAGCGATATCCGATCACTAGTCCCGAACAGCCAAGATGTCCTAGAGCTGGATCGCGGTGGCCAAAAGATCGTCTTCAGCGCCACTATTGATGGCACACGCTACGCCATTAAGGCGCTCAGGGCGAATCCCATTGATCCAGCGATTGGAGACGAGTCCGACGTGCTCGACGATGTCACTGCGAGAGCGCAGCGCGAAGTCGAGACGATGCAGCAGTGCGACACTCCCCACTTGGTGAAAATGGGCCCAATCGGTCTCACCACCGGTACCGTTCGTGGGCAGCAGGTCATCTATTACACAGAGGAGTTCATTGAAGGACAAAACCTCTGGAGCTACTTACGATCTCATGGCCCAATGGACGTACAAGAACTTGCGATCCTTGGAACCCATATCGCTCAGGGGATAAGGGCCATTTGGCAATTCAGCAAGATCCATCGCGACATCAAACCCGGCAATATAATGCGTCGGAACAGTGGCGAGTTCATCCTTTTGGACATGGGCCTCGTGTTCGATCTCACCGATGAGTCGCTGTCAGTGTCCCCTGTTGGAACGCCCAAGTACTTCTCCCCGGAACAATTGAACTTCGTGCAAAGGCGTACGGTTCTCGACTTTCGGTCCGACCTATTCTCCCTTGGCATCGTCCTATATGAAATGTCGACGGGGACGCATCCGTTCGCCCCGAGCAAAGGACTTACGACCTGGGAAGTGATCGGCAATATCCACAATCTTCACCCACCTGCTCCTTCAAGAGTCGTCAGTACGTTACCCAGCGAGTTCGATCGGGTCGTCATGCGCATGCTCGGGAAGAAGCCGGCGCTTCGCTATCGCAGCATCGATCTCTTTATCAGAGACCTGAACAATCTCATGGGAGGGAGCTAAGATGTCGCTTCTCATCCAGTGTGGGTATGGCCCCTCGGCCAAGATCGAGAACGCCATTTCAGAAGGTGTGGCGAAAGGCGTGATTCTCAGCCCTCGGCATGAAAATCCGGAAAAGCTGGAAAAACGAGCCGGCGCGTTGTTGCGTGACAATCCGGGCGCAACAGTCATGATGGACCCTCAGTATTACGTCGCAACATTGCCTAATCCCAAAGACGGCAAGCTCCCGTACTACGACTACTATGCAAGAAACTCGGGGATGACCCGGACACAGTTTACGAATCGGAGGATTCACTCCATCGTGAAGGATTGCCTCAGCTTTCAGGCAAACTTGGAAGCAGAGCTTTCTTATCACATGTCGCCAACGGTTCTCTGCGATGATTTTAGGGACTACTGGAGTCAAATAGTCCTGAATATGGCATCGGAAGCCATGGACTTGCAGGATGGAGAGACCGGCCTCTTGGTTTCTCTCTTAATCGGTGAAGGAGCGTTTCATTCGCGAGACGCCGTCGAGGACTTCGCAGATGCCTTGACTCAACTCACCGATGTTGCAGGATTCTATCTCGTTCTTCGCAGAGACAGTTCCTCCTTGGATCATAGCCCGAAGCCCGAGATTCTCACCAATCTGATGTACCTCGTATACATCCTGTCCGAAATCAATCAATTCGAGGTATGGGTTGGATACTCTGACTGGTGCGGGTTCATGCTAGAGGCAGTTGGTGCGAATGGAACAGCGGGAGGATGGTTCCAAAAAGAACGACAGTTTTCCATGTCGGCTTTTCAACCCTCTCGGGGTGGTCGACAGCCCCGCCCGAGGTACTCTTCAATCCCTTTGCTTGCCAACCCTCTTCTATTTCCTGAGCTCGAGGACATTATCCGAGCTGGCCTGCTGGACCGCGTGCTTTCCGGATCGCCGTTCGATGCGGCGCTGGTAGGACGAGGAAAGATCGATGAAGGAGCTTGGCCGAGAGACGTAGAGGCGCGAGCTCATTGGTATTCCCTCTCGACTCTAAGCGATTCAATCGGCAAACATGAGTCAATCGATGATCGGCTCAATGCTTGCTCAAGACTGATTCGTGTCTCCCGCGAACTGCACACCCAATTGTCAACCGTCGTGAACTTTGAGCGCCCTACTGGACCAGAACATCTAGAGAACTGGCAGTCAGCCATAGTGTTGTTCAAATCGCTCACAGGATTATAGCATATAATGAGAAGATTTCCCTACAGCGAACTTGAGATGTGCGGCGCCTTGGAAGAGGTCCTGCTGAAAGGTGAGGGCCTACCCTTAATCGGCAGATTCACAGGGGTCTTCAGGGAGGTCTCGTGTCGTCAGGGTCAACCAGACTTCTTGTTGGTTCATCAGAAGACGACTTCCAAAGATGAAAGTTCTGGTTTTGAAGGGCCTGCACGTGCTGAGATATTGAGCCTTTTCCCGCCAAAAAGACCCATTAGCAAGTCGACCCTCCGAGCTAGGACTCGCTACTCACCGACCACCCTCAATCGCACCCTGAGGAGATTGCAGGAAGATGGATTGATCACCAAGATCGAATCCGGAAGTTTCAGATCATTAAGACAGGCACTCCCAGCCAGAGTAGAGCTTTGGGCACTTGAGGTGAAACTTGATAATCCGAGACGAGCGGTCTTCCAAGCGCAACAGGCCAAGCTGTATGCTGACCGCGCGATCATCGTAGTTCCTCCGAATCAAGCCAAGAACTATAGAAAATGGCATGATTCTATGCAGCGGTGGGGGATCGGCTTGCTTGAATTCGATCCTCATACCGGCTGTATTCATACCGTCCGACGGTCAAGGAAGTCGCAACCGCTCTCCAGGTCTCATCAGTTGTACACTGTGCAAAAGATCGAGTTGCGGAGTGACCCGCTCCCTTACTTTGATTCAAGCGGAGGAAGAGTCCTCGACTTACGAATAGCCACTTCGACGGCCGAAGGCAAGATGCAGGGAGGCTAACTCGTTTGGCGCACTGGTTCATGGAAGAACGTACGGAGGGGTTCGCCGCGCTATTCGCCGGAGGCTTTGACGGCCTGCATTTTCGAGCGGTGTTCGGCGATGACCTGGGCGATCTTCTCGCAGGTGGGGTCTTCGTCGAGGCGGTGGGGACAGAGCCACCAGTCGCGGGCGGCGGGATCCTGGGCCAGGATGTAGGTGTTGAGGAGAACGCGAATGGCCTCCTCCATGCCGCCGGCGGTGGTGAGGTCGATGAGGACGGTGTGGTTGTCGCCGTACGGCCAGACCCCGGCGGGAAGCTCGCCGGGGTTCCTGTCGATCTGTTTCTTGATGGAGCCGCAAAGGGAGGCCTGGAGCGTTTCGACGGAGGGAAAGCGGGCCACGACGTGTTGGCCGATCAGCACCTTCGGCACTTCGCCCTCGTGGACGACCCGGACTCCGCACCAGGTCGAGACACGGTTGAGAAGCTGCTGCATCGGTGTGTGGCTTTTCTGCATGTGCTGTGGTTCCTGCCGAAGGGCGACGGCCCTGGGATTTCCAACGCAAGAGCGGTGCCGCCCGCGTCTCGAAGAATCGCTATTCCGCGGCCAGCAGGTCGGCGGGGTCGATGCCGAGCTTCTTGATCCGCGACTGGAGGGTCTGGCGCTTGAGCCCCAGGCGGGCGGCCGCGCCGCTCTTGCCGCCGACCACGCCCTTGCTCTCCCGCAGGGCCGCCTCGATGGCCTCGCGCTCGGCCTCCTCGAAGCGGTTCTTCAGGGAAACGCTCCTGCCGGAGGCCACCTCCGCGGCGGTGGAAACGGGAACCGGCGCGCCCGGCGCGGGAAACGCGAGGGCCGACGGGTTGGGCATCAGCAGCGACTTGATGTCGGCATGGCGGCGGGTGGCGAGGATGACGGCGCGCTCGACGAGGTGCTCGAGTTCGCGGACGTTGCCCGGCCAGGTGTAGTTGCGGATGGCCTGGACGCTGTCGTCGCCGAAGTGCAGCGGTTCGCGGCCCATACGGGCGGCGGTGCGGTGAAGGAAGTAGTGGGCGAGCTCGACGGTGTCGTCGGGGCGCATGCGCAGCGGGGGAACGGAAATGGGAAAGACGTTGAGGCGGTAGAAGAGGTCGGCGCGAAAGCGGCCGGCGGCGACCTCGGCGGAGAGGTCGCGGTTGGTGGCGGCGATCACGCGCACGTCGACGCGGATGGGCTTCTCGCCGCCGACGCGTTCGAATTCGCGCTCCTGGAGCACGCGAAGAAGCCTGACCTGGAGGGCGAGGGGCATCTCGCCGATCTCGTCCAGGAAGATGGTGCCGCCGTTGGCGAGTTCGAAGCGGCCGATGCGCCGCCCCATGGCGCCGGTGAAGGAGCCGCGTTCGTGGCCGAAGAGCTCGGACTCGACGAGGTTCTCCGGCAGCGCCCCGCAGTTGATCTTGATGAGGGGTTTCTTCGCCCGCAGACTGCGCTCGTGAATGGCGCGGGCGATGACTTCCTTGCCGGTGCCGGTCTCGCCCTGGATGAGGACCGTGCTGTCGGTGGCGGCGACCTGGTTCGCCTGCAGCAGCACGGCCTTCCAGATGGCGGAGGTGCCGATCAGGCCGTCGTCGGGCCAGTTGTCGCGGATTTCCGAACGGAGGTACTCGCCCTCGAGTTCCGCCTGGTCCTTGAGCCTGGTGAGCGAGTCGATCGTGATGGAATTGTCGAAGGCCAGGGAGATGACGTTCTTCGTCAGGTCGATGAACGCGCGATGGCGATCGCCGAAGACGTTCTTCTTCGTGGATGTCAGGTAGAAGTAGCCGAGAACGTTGCCGCCGTGGCGGAGCAGGGTGCCGATGCCGGACTCGAACTCGCGGGGAAAGAGGGACTGGAAGTCGTGGCCGGACTGGGAGCGGAAGGCGTCGAAGTCGTTGATGACGACCGTCTGGTTCATCTTCATGAGGAACCCGCCGGGGGTGTCCTCGGTGTCTTTTGTTTTGGCCCCCAGGTTGGTTTCGCGGCCCTTGGTTTCCTGGGCGGCGACGACGACGAACTGGTGGCGCTCGCTGTCGTAGCGTGCCAGACCGTAGTCGTCGATCTCGGGGAACTCCTCGCGAAGAATCGTTCCGAAGGCGGTGTAGAAGCCCTCCAGATCGCGATGGGGCATGACGGCGTCGATGACTCGGGTGAGGGTTTGGAGAGAATCTGTCGATGCCATATAAAGCGCCGCCCTGGAAGAAGGCCGAAAATGCAGCAAACAACGTTCCCGCCCCAAGCCTATTCGGGCGTTTTGAACGAATATCCCGTGGTTTTCTGCCGATTCTCCGGCAGGAACGATCGTTCAGAAACGCCAGCCACCCATGATTGAGCTTCTGGCCGTGCCCGCTCTCGTCTCGCTGGGAAGCTGTGCGATCTTCGTTTGGCTCTACAACCGGACGCTGGCGCACCTGCACGAGTCGCTGACCAAGAAGTTCCTAGCTCTTTGCGGACTGCCGCTGGGGGTGCTGGCAGGGGTGTACCACGGCCTGGCGGTGGGCGGATTGCCGGTGCCCGGCGGCCCGCCGTGGGTCTGGCGGGGGCTGGCTCTGGTGGGCGCGGGAGCGATGGTGGCGTACGTTCCGCTGGGTCTGATCAAGGCCGGCTGGATGCGCGGGTCGCGGTTTCGCGCGGCGAAGCCGTGCCCCGGGGCGCTGAACTGGGCGGGGCTGCCGTGGTGGGGGCGGCCGGTGCTGCGGGCGCTGGAACCGGTCAACGGGGTCACGCGACTCAGGATTCACCGGCGCGAGATCGAGGTGCCTGGCCTGCCGGAGGAGTTCGACGGCTATCGCATCGTCCATCTGACGGACTATCACATCCATTCGACCCTGGGGAACGAGTGGTACGATCACGTGGCGGCGGAGGCGCGGGGGCTGAAGCCGGACGCGATCCTGTTCGGCGGGGATTTCATTTCGAAGCCGAAGCACACGCCGCGCATTCCGCGCGTCATGGGGACTCTGCGGGCGCCGGACGGGGTCTTCTTCGTGAGGGGAAACCATGACTTCTGGAAGGGTCCGCACCGCATCGCGCGCCTTGCGGGGCAGGCGGGGATGAAGCTGCTGAGCAACGAGGGTGCGGTGGTGCGACGGGGTGGGGCGTCGATCGCGATTCTGGGGTTCGAGACGCCGTACGTCGCCATGACGGGGGCGGAGCGGGACGCGATGGAGGCGCTCCCCCGGTGCCGGGTGGGGCTGGTGCACATGCCGGAGGCGTTCGCCGACGCTGCGAATCTGGGCTGCGCGGTGGCGCTGGCGGGGCACACGCACGGGGGCCAGGTGCGGCTGCCGCTCTTCGGCACGACGATCAGCAGCACGGCGATGGGGCCGCTCTATGCGTCGGGGGTGGGACGGATGGGCGGAACGACGACGATCACGAGCAACGGCCAGGGGGCGTTCTTTCCGGTCCGGATCATGTGCCCGCCGGAGATCGTACTGGTGTTGCTGCGGACTAGCGGGCGCCGTCGGTGAGGCCGAAGAGTTCGCGATAGCGCCTGGCGGAAGCCGGACCGCCAATGATGTCGGCGATGGACTTGCGGTCCAGAACGTGGAGAAACGCGTCGCGGGCCTCGGCGAAGAGCGGGGTAATCCCGCAGACCGGTGTCATGAGGCAGGAGTTCGCTCCGGCATCGAAGCACTCGGCGAGGTGGAAGTCGGGCTCGGTGGCGCGCAGGACGTCGCCGACGCGGATGGAGGCGGGGTCGCGGGCAAGGCGGAAACCCCCGTTGCGGCCGCGGCGGATTTCGAGAAACCCCTCGCGACCGAGCCGGTTGACGACCTTCGCGAGGTGGTTGACGGAAATGCCGAGGGCATCGCCGATCTGGCGGGTGGAAACGAGCTGTTGTTTGGATACGGCTGCGAAGAGGAGGACGCGCAGCGCATAGTCCGAATGCAGCGTGAGACGCATTCACGACTCCCTTGACCGGCCCTGAGACTATGCCTACTCACGCTACTCGGACTTGAAGTGTGCACGGGGCCGGTTCGCGACGAAAGGGAAAAATCGCGTTTCGCAATTTGCGACGCGCGTCCGGCGCCTTTTCGCGTGCCTTTAGCTTGCCAGCCCGCCGGATTCGTCCCTTACTTCTGCGAGAGGGACGTGTGACGAATCGTCAGCACGGGATGCGTGGATGACCAAGAGAACGACACAATCGGAATCAGAGGTTTTTTCGCGACCGCTTCCGGGTTCCGTCCTGGAAGGCGCGAACCGGAAGAAGGCGCAGGAACTCGGCCGAATCCTGGTGGAACTCGGGCAGGAACTGAGTTCCGTAGCGACGCCGCAGGAGGCGGCGCGGATCATTCTCGGCGCCTCCGACGAGTTGCTGGGCTGGGACGCGTCGGCGGTGGACCTGCTGGACGGCGACGAGGGCTATTCCCTCATCAGCGTGGACACGATCGACGGAAAGCGGAAGGAGTTCACGCGGGTCTACGGAAAGATCCACCCTGACTCGATGTTCCGCAAGGTGCTCGACGAGGGCGCGCAGATCATCCTTCGGACGCCGAAGGACGTGGAGCAAAAGGCGAACCTGCGCTCCTTCGGCGACGAGTCCCATCCGTCGGCGGCGCTGCTCTTCGTGCCGGTCCGCAGGGACAACCGCAACGTCGGCATGATGACGCTGCAGAGCTACACGTTCGACTACTACGACGAGGACGACCTCCGGCTTCTGCAGGTGCTGGCGGACTATTGCAGCGGCTGCCTGAGCCGGACGTTCGCCGAGGTGCGGCTGCGGGAGGCGGAGGAGAAGCGGCGCGAGCTGCTGAGCGACCTGCAGGAGCGCGAGCGGATCATGAACCACGATCTGGCGCTGGCTCAGGAGCTGCAGCAGCGGTTCCTGCCGGAGGACTTTCCCTTCGCGGGCCGGCTTCGCTGCGCGACGTTCTACCGCGCGTGCACGCTGGTGGGCGGCGATCTGTACGACATCTTCGAGGTGGGTCCGAACCTCTGCGGCTTCTATATCGCGGACGTGGCGGGGCACGGGGTTTCCGCAGCGCTGATCACGGCGATTCTGAAGGCGAACGCGGACCGCGCCCTGCGGGGGATCTTCGAGGGCCGCCGCGGCGGTTCCGTCACCGGACGCGAGATTCTCGCGGCGCTTCCGCGCTTCGTGTCTCAGCTCAACAACGCCACCCGGGAAATCGTCCACACCGGCGGATTCATCACGTTCCAGTTCGGCATCCTGGACATCGGCACGGGCGAGCTGTACATCGTGAACGCCGGCCACAACAAGCCGGTGCGGTTCGCCGGGGCCACGGGCGCGGTGAGCGAGGTGGAAACGCCGTCGAACATTCCGCTGGGTCTGATTCCGGACTACGAGTTCGAGGTCGTGACCTCGCGGCTGGAGTCGGGAGATAAGTTGTTGATGTACACCGACGGGCTGACGGAACGGCTGGACGACTCGTCGGAGGAGTTCGGCGTGGAGCGGCTGGTGGAACTCGTGGGGAAGCACGGCGGCGAAAGCGCGGAAATGCTGGTGAAGGAAATCCGGTCGGCGAACGACGCGTTCGCGGCGGACTTCACGCCCGACGACGACCAGGCCATCTTCGCGATCGAACGCCTGGACTGAGGGCGGGGGCGTTCGCCCGCGCGTCTTTCGAAACAACGATTCAGCCGTCCCTCCGGGACTCGGTTTCCAAATACCGGCGTGGGACCCGGCACTGAAGTGCCGGGCTAACATCAGCCGAGCC
>JAJFLJ010000035.1 GCA_021772755.1 Candidatus Sumerlaeota bacterium | reverse complement strand
ATTTGGCCCAACCTTTTGGGGTGGGCGCGTTCCCTTGACAGCGCGGGGCACTGGCCCAATAACGCCACGAAGCCGGATATCGTCGCGAAACCGCACAAACGGATTCACTAGCATGGCAGTCAAAGCGGCAAAGGATCGGTTCTCCAAGCGGGAGATCATCGATATCCTCAAGCAGAACGTCACGCTCTTCAAGAACGAGCCGGAATTCGTCGAGTACATCGTCAATCTCGCCCTCTACCTGATCGACCAGGCCTACACCGTCTCGGGCGAGCGGTCCGCCGACCTGGAGAGCATCATCAGCCAGTTCGAGAGCATCCGCCGCGAAGCAGGCGAAGGTGGGACCGCCGCGCCCGAGAGCCGCAGCCTGCGGATTTCCGAGCCCACCGACCCCCTGGAGCTGGAGTCCAAGGACGATTTCCTGCCCGACGAGGACGACCTGGACGATGGCGCGCCGACGACCAACAAGATGAAGCTCCAGAAGTACGACGCCGTCATGAAGTCGCCCCCCCCGCCGGAACCGCCGGAGGACGACGAGCCCCCCACCCTGCCGACGCTGAAGCTGGCCAGCCCACCGCCGCAGCAAGCGGAGGACGAGGACGCGCCGGCCGCCAAGGCGGAAAGCGATGACTCGGAGATGGAGGACCTGTCTTCCCACGACGAGGAGCCGCGAACCCGCCAGCTGAGGTCGGTCGGCATTCTGACGCCGGACGCGGACGGCGGTCTCATCAAGGACCGCGGAAAGAAGCCCAGCAGCGACGCCTCGCCGAAGATCGAAGTCGGCGAGGACAAGGGCCGCGCCCGGGTCTACCGCGTCGTGCGCTCCTACAGCGCCTCGAAGGGCGGCGACTCCAACTGCCCGATTTGCGGCACCGACACCAAGGGCGCCTCGCGCTGCCCCTCCTGCGGGCATATCATGTGACCGGCTCCCGCCGGAGCCCTTGACGACCGGTTCGACCGACCCATAGCCTTTCCGACCGTGGCGGGACCGCGTCCCTCCACCCAGCCCCCCGTACGATCCGGAGACACGGATGAAGCCGGAACGCGTTCTGCTGATCGTGCCGCCAACCGGGCGGTTCATCCGCGAGGATCGGTGCCAGACGCCGATCGAAAAGCTCAAGACGGTCGCCCTGCGTCCGCCCATCGATCTGATGTACGCGGCCGCGTGCTTCGAGCAGACCGGCGCGGAGTGCCGCCTGGCGGACTACCCCGCCGAGGACTGGGACTGGGGCCGGCTCGAAAGCGACATCCGCGGCTTCAAGCCGGACATGATGGTCATGTCCATCACCACGCCCTCCTTCGACGACGACATGAAGGCCGCGACGCTCGCCAAGAGGATCGACCCGAAGATCGTCACCGTCGCCAAGGGCGCCCACTTCAACACCCTCGACGTGCAGTCGATGGAGAAGCACCCCGACCTGGACCTCGGTCTGCGCGGCGAGTACGAGCTGACGTGCATGGAACTCGGCGCCGGCGAGAAGCCGGTGCGCGACATCGCCGGTCTGACCTGGCGCGACGGCGACCGCATCGTTCGCAACCCCGAGCGCGCCCTTCCCGACGACCTCGACCAGATTCCCTACCCCGCCCGCCATCTCGGCAACAACCGGCACTACCTGCGCCCCGACACCGAGCGCATGCAGACGACGCTGGTCACGAACCGGGGCTGTCCGTTCTCCTGCACCTATTGCCTGGCCAACCAGGTCAGCGGGCTGAAGAACCGCTACCGGTCCGTGGAGAACGTGCTCGGCGAGATCCGCGAGTGCGTCCACAAGCACGGCATCCGCAACTTCCTCTTCCGCAGCGACCTGTTCACGCAGAACAAGAAATGGGTCATCGAACTCTGCAAGGGCATCGTCGAGGAGGGCCTCGACATCCAGTGGGCGTGCAACTCGCGCGTGGACACGATCAACGAGGAAGCCCTGAAGTGGATGAAGAAGGCCGGCTGCTGGATCATCGCGTTCGGCGTCGAGAAGGGCGACGACGTCTCGCTGGTCAAGATCAACAAGAAGGCGACCGTCGACCAGGCGCGCCATGCGCTGCGCATCACGCGCGAGGCCGGCATCAAGCGCTCGATGTACCTTCTCTTCGGCCTGCCCGACGACGACGAGAAGACGCTGACGTCCGACATCGAGTTCGCCAAGGAGGTCGACCCCGACTTCCTGGAGATCTTCTACCCGTATCCGTTCCCCGGCACGCCGCTCTACAAGGAGTCGGTGGAGAAGGGGCTGCTGCGGGACGGCGAGATCCCGAAGGAGGCCTATGGCATGCCGGCCATGGCGACGACGCGGATTTCGCTGGAGCGCCTGAAGAAGCTCCGCACCCAGGGCCTGCGCAGGTTCTACATGCGGCCGAAGTTCATCGCCCGCACGCTGAAGGGCGCGACGTCCGTCCGCGAGTTCAAGAACTTCGCCCGCTACGGCCTCGTCCAGCTCAAGGACATCGTCGCCAACGGCGCCTGACCCTCTTGGAAGCCATCTTCGAATCCCTCGGCATTCGCACCGCCCTGATCGAGCCGGGCCGCTGCGTCCGCGAACTCCCCGTCTCGCCCGACCTGATCCAGCGCCTGGGCGTCATGCACGGAGGCGTCATCTCGGTCCTCATGGACGACGTCATCGGGCGCGCCATGAACGCGTCGCTCGACATGAGCCGACAGGTGGCCCTCACGGCGCACCTCTCCATCGACTACCTTTCCCCCGTCACGATGGGCCTGCTGAGGGTCGAGGGCGGCATCGTGCGCTCCGGCCGCACCACCGCCTACGGCGAAGCCTCCGCCTGGTCGATCACCGATGTGGGCGCCGAGCCGAAACTCGTCGCCCGCGGATCGGCGCTCCTCGTCCTCAAGCCGGCGGGACACGGGTGGTAGGGGCGGTTCGGGGCTGTCATCTGCGAAGATGGATCGGAGAACGCCGTATGACCAGACTTACCTCAGTAGCCGATTCAGGAGCGACTCTGCTCCCTGCGATGCGGGGGCTATTCCTGCTGCTTTGCGCGTCCCTTGCCTTCGGCGGTTCCAGCAGTGAATACAGACCTTTGATCGTACCCGAGAACGCAACCAATGTGAATACTGGCCAGGGCTATGGACTGCAAGTTGCGCTCTATACGGTTCCACTATCTATGCGCGAAGAACTGATAGAGGTGTTGCGGGCCGAGTATGCCGATGGCCTCGTGACTGTCGCGCGATACGAGGACATCAGCGTAACCGTGCTAGATGACTATGGACAACACGACCTAGCCTATACAAGCGTCGACTTGGGTCTGCCACTCTATGACTTTCGCGCATTCAGAAGCGATGGAGGCTTCGCGCGGTACATTATTCGTCAGGAGGCGGGCCATGTCGTCGTGACGGCGGTCGCACTGGACAACGAACTGATCACCTCTCTCGAGGAAAGGATTCGGATTCCTGAGTCACCTTATTTCGAGAATGTTCCTCCCGGCGCTCGCTATGGTAATCTGAGCGATACCGATGTTCCGCTTTCCCACATCGGACAGGCGATCGAAGCGGACGAGTCGCACGTGTTCTGTAACGGAAACGACGTGTTCGCCGTCGCAGTTCGCGGGACGTCGTCCGAAACCCCATATGTTCAGGTACAGTTTCCGAAAGTGTTCGATGACACCACATTGAAGATCGACCCGTCCACCCCCGATGTCACCTTTTCCATTCCCCCGGACGAGCCTGTTGTCGGGTTCACGGTTCGCGATCACCGACTCTATTACACCTCGGACGGCCTCCTTTGGTGCCCGGAAGAGTTTCGGCGAACGACTCTCGATGACGGTACGATGTTGTATAATCCCTCGGTATCATGTTCCAATGATCAGTGACTCCCAGCCCAACCGAACGTCGGTCGCTCCGGGCGGGCGATGCTTGGGCGCGGCGCCAGACGGCGGATTCAGCCGTCCCTCCGGGACTCGGCCACAGAACCACCCGCATTCCCGGCACTGAAGTGCCGGGCTAACATCAGCCGAGCCCTCCGGGCTCTGACCGTCGAATGGCGGGGATCGCTCGCGGGCGAGGGCGAAGCGATCAAGGCCCACTCGGAAGCACCACCAACGAACAACATTAAACGCACAACGAACAACTCGAAACACACCCCTCACCACACACCACACACAACCCGACATCTCTTCGCCCCCGCAGGGGGCAGCGCTCCGGAGGAGCGCCAGCAGGTAGCCCGGGGCGGGAGTCCCGGCAGGGACGACTTGGCCCCGGGTTAGTCGGTGCAAAATGCCAAGGGCTGGCGCGGTCTTCGCCGGTTCGGCGTCGAGCCTTGCGAGACACAAACCGCCGGGCGAAGAACGTGACAGCCCGGCTCGGTGTTCACACGGTGGCACGGGGAACACGGAGGATGAGGATGTGGAGCGCTGCCGCCTCGCGAGCGCCCCGCCACTCACCACCCGCAACCCTGCTCGCCCCGAGGGGCGAGAACTTTGGACTGGACCGTCATCGGCCGGGGCGGAACGATGCGAGCATCAGTCACGCCGAGTTTTTCGCCGGGAGTCGCGCCGTGGACGAAGGCATCCATCTGTCGGACGAGGTCAGGGCGTCGCCGCTCTGGAACGAGGACCTGAGTCCGACGCGCCCCGAGCAGCGTACGTGGACCAAGTGGAACGTGGCGGCCCTCTGGGTCGGCATGAGCGTCTGCATTCCGACGTACATGCTGGCGGCCGGGATGATCCAGGGGGGAATGAACTGGTGGCAGGCGACGCTGACGATCTTTCTGGGCAACGCCATCGTGCTGGTGCCGATGGTGCTCAACGCCCATGCCGGCACGCGGTATGGAATCCCCTTTCCGGTTCTGGCGCGTTCGGCCTTCGGCGTGCACGGGTCCAACGTGCCGTGCCTGATGAGGGCGCTGGTGGCCTGCGGGTGGTTCGGCATCCAGACGTGGATCGGGGGCTCGGCGGTCTACGGGCTGCATGCGATTCTGACGCCCGGGCTGGTGGCCTGGCTCGACGGACTGGGGGCTTTTTCGGGAATCACGGCGGGACAGTACGTCTTCTTTCTGATCTTCTGGCTCATCAACATGGTGTTCGTGTGGATCGGCACGGAGTCGATCCGGTGGCTGGAGGTCCTGGCGGCGCCGTTCCTGATCGGCGTGGGGTTCCTGCTGATGTTCTGGGCGTGGTCGAAGGCCGGGGGGGCGGGGCCGATCTTCTCCGAGCCCGACAAGTTCGCGACACGGGGCGCCTTCTTCGCCATGTTCTTTCCCTCGCTGACGGCGATGGTGGGCTACTGGGCGACGCTTTCCCTGAACATCTCGGACTTCTCGCGCTACGCGAAGTCGCAGAAGGACCAGATTCTCGGCCAGACTCTCGGGCTGCCGCCGACGATGACGTTCTATTCCTTCATCGGCATCTTCGTCACGTCGGCGACGCTGGTGATCTTCGGCGAGGCCATCTGGGACCCGGTCAAGCTGCTGCAGAAGTTCGACAGCCCCGTCATCGTCATCGTGTCGCTCTTCTCGCTGACGGTCGCGACGATCTCCACGAACATCGCGGCGAACATCGTCTCCCCCGCCAACGACTTCTCGAACCTCTCGCCGAAGCGCATCTCGTTCAAGACCGGGGGCACGATCGCGGGCGTCATCGGGATCCTGATCATGCCGTGGAAGCTGCTGACGGACCTGGGGGGATACATCTTCACCTGGCTGATCGGGTATTCCGCGCTGCTGGGTCCGGTGGCGGCGATCCTGATCGCGGACTATTTCCTGATCCGGAGGCGGAACCTGAACGTCGCCGATCTGTTCAGGACGGACGGAGAGTACAGGAAGTGGAACGTTCCGGCGTTCGTGGCCCTGGCGGTGGGCATCGCGCCGAACGTTCCGGGGTTTCTGCACGCGGCGACGAACGGGCGCATCGGCGTTCCGGAACTGTTCCAGAGCGTCTATCCGTTCGCCTGGTTCGTGGGTTTCGCCATCGCGTTCCTCGTGTACGTCGCCATCGGGCGCGGCCGGCAGGAGCGATGAGCGGCCGGCAGGAGCGATGAGCGGCCGGGAACCGGGGGAGTCCCCCGATTCCCTCGGTGTGGCACTCTTTTTCCTTGCGATTGCGGGCTGTCCCGGGGGTGATGGCCGGTTGATGCGGCCTGGCGCGTTCCGTCGCGAGGCGCACAATCCAACCGGAGTACCGTGACCTATGGCAAGAATCGTCCGAGGCGCCCTGATCCAGGCGGCGAACTGCGGGGCCCCCGACGCCCCCGTCGCGAAGATCAAGCAGGCCATGATCGACAAGCACGTCGCGATGATCGAGGAGGCGGCCGACAAGGGCGCGCAGGTCTGCTGTCTTCAGGAGCTGTTCTACGGCCCGTACTTCTGCGCCGAGCAGAACACGAAGTGGTACGATTTCGTGGAGCGCGTGCCGGACGGCCCGACCACGAAGCTGATGATGGAGCTGGCGAAGAAGCTCAAGATGGTCCTCGTCGTGCCGCTCTACGAGGAGGACATCACGGGGGTCTACTACAACACGGCCGCGGTGGTGGACAGCACGGGCGAGTACCTCGGCAAGTTCCGCAAGATTCACATTCCGCACTGCAATCCCGGCTTCTGGGAGAAGTTCTACTTCCGCCCCGGCAATCTCGGCTATCCGGTGTTCGAAACGACCATCGGCAAGGTGGGCGTCTACATCTGCTACGACCGCCACTTCCCGGAAGGCTGGCGGGCGCTTGGCCTGAACGGCGCCGAGATCGTGTTCAACCCTTCGGCGACGGTGGCGGGACTGAGCGAATACCTCTGGAAGCTGGAGCAGCCCGCTTCGGCGTGCGCGAACGCGTTCTTCGTGGGGGCGATCAACCGGCCCGGCATCGAGGAACCCTGGAAGATCGGCGAGTTCTACGGCCAGTCGTACTTCTGCAACCCGCGCGGCCAGATCGTCGACGAGGCCCCCCGCAGCGGGGACGCCGTTCTGATCTCCGACCTGAATTTCGACATGATCCGCGAAGTCCGGAACGTCTGGCAGTTCTATCGCGACCGCCGTCCGGACTCCTACGGCAATCTCGTGGAGGCCTGAATGACCGCAACCGCACACACACTGCCGCAACTGCCCGCATGTGACCACGCGCCGGCGCCCTACAAGGGCCCGTCGCGCGAGGACGTGCTGGCCGGGCGGGCGAAGTACTGCAATCCGGCGCTCTTCACGCTGTACAAGAAGCCCCTGATGATCGTCGAAGGCCACATGCAGTATCTGTACGACGACACGGGCCGGCGGTACCTGGACTGCTTCGCCGGCATCGTGACGGTTTCCGTCGGGCACTGCCACCCGCGCGTCATCGAGAAGACCATCGAGCAGACCGGTCGGCTTCAGCATGCGACGACGATCTATCTGCACCCCAACCTGGTCCATCTGGCAAAAAAGCTGGCGGACAAGCTCCCGGGCGATCTGGGCGTCTCGTACTTCGTGAACAGCGGAAGCGAGGCGAACGAGCTGGCCATCACGATGGCGCGCCTGTTCACGGGGCATTACGACGTGATCGCGCTGCGGAACTGCTACCACGGCGCGTCGCCCTTCACCATGGGGCTGACGTCGCACCACACGTGGAAGTTCCCGACGCAGGCGTACCACGGCGTCCACCACGCGGCGAACCCCGACCCGTACCGTTCCGCCTTTGCGGGAACGCCGGAGGAAATCGCGAGCAAGTCGGCGGCGGACATCGGCGAGCTGATCCGGTATTCGACGCCCGGCCGCATCGCGGCCTACATCGCCGAGCCGATCCAGGGCGTCGGCGGGGCGACGATGGGCGCGCCGAACTATCTTCGCGAAGCCTACGAGATCGTGCGCAAGCACGGCGGGCTCTGCATCTCCGACGAGGTCCAGACCGGCTTCGGACGCACGGGAACGAACTACTGGGGCTTCCAGAACTCCGGCGTGGAGCCCGACATCGTGACGATGGCCAAGGGCATCGGCAACGGCATTCCGCTGGCGGCGGTGGTGACCCGGCCGGAGATCGCGGAGACGCTGAAGCAGCGCATCCATTTCAACACCTTCGGCGGCAATCCCGTCTCGATGGCCCAGGGCATCGCGACGATGGAAGTCATCGAGGAGGAGAACGTCCAGGCGCATGCGCACGAGGTGGGCGGCATCCTGAAGGACGGGCTTCTGAAGCTGAAGGAGAAGCACATGCTGATCGGCGACGTGCGCGGTGCGGGCCTGATGCTGGGCATCGAACTCGTGCGCAACCGCCAGACGAAGGAGCCGGCGAAGGACGAGACGCTGGCGCTCATGGAGCACGCCCGCGAGATGGGGGCGCTGCTGGGCAAGGGCGGCCTGAACGGCAACGTGATCCGGCTGAAGCCGCCAATGTGCATCACGCGCGAGGACGTGGAGTATCTTCTCGACGTCTTCGACCGGGGACTGACGCTCGCCGCGGCGGGCTGACCACTACGAATCGGGCGAGGAGCTGACAGATGGCATTCGACAAGATCGTGAAAGGCGGCTCGGTGGCCACGCCGAACGGGCTGGTCAGGGCGGACATCGGAATCCGCGGCGAGAAGGTCGCCGCGATCGGCAGCGGGCTGAAGTCGCCCGATGCGGAGATCGTGGACGCGAAGGGGCACATCGTGCTTCCCGGCGCGCTGGACGTGCACGTCCACCTGGAGCTTCCGTTCTGCGGAACGGTTTCGTCGGACGACTACCGCTCGGGAACGCGGGCTGCGGCGCGCGGCGGCGTGACGACGCTGATCGACTTCGCGATTCCCTACAAGCGCAAGCGCGCCGGGCGGGACGGCGAGTACGAGACGCTCTCGGAGGCGGCCGACAACTGGCATGCCAAGGCCGAGGGCAAGGCGCTCATCGACTACACGTTCCACATGTGCATCACGAACTACGCCGAGCACCAGCACCAGATCCGCGACATGGTCGGGCGCGGCTTCACGACCTTCAAGGAGTTCATGATCTACGCCTCGGAGGGGTGGCAGTCGGACGACGGCGCGATGTACGGCACGCTGGAGCGGATGCGCGACAACGACGCGATGCTGCTGGTGCACGCGGAGTCGGCGAAGGTTCTGGACTCGCTGATCGCGCGCCACCACACCAAGGCGATGATGAAGAAGTACGGCGCGCGGCTTCATGCGATGACGCGGCCGAACTTCGTGGAGTTCGAGGCCATCCAGCGCGCCGTGACGTGGAGCGAGGTGACGGGCGGCAGCCTGTACATCGTCCACATGTCGACGGGCGAGGGCTGCGAGATCGTCAAGGAGGCGCAGGCCGGCGGCGTTCCGGTCGTCGCGGAGACGTGCGCCCAGTACCTGGTTCTCGACGACAGCGTCTTCGGCAAGAAGGACGGGCACCTGTACGCGTGCTGTCCGCAGCTGAAGAAGCCCGAGGACGTCGACCGGCTGTGGGAGGGACTGCGGTCCGGCGAGGTGAGCGTCGTCTCGACGGACACATGCACGTTCACCCGGCGGCAGAAGGCGATGTGGAAGGGCGACTGGACGAAGATTCCGATGGGAATGCCGGGACTGGAGACGCTGCTGCCGCTGGTCTACACCGAGGGCGTCCTGAAGAACCGGATCACGATCGACCAGATGGTGCAGAAGCTCTGCACGAACCCCGCGAAGCTGATGGGGCTCTATCCGCGCAAGGGCGCGCTGGAGGTCGGCAGCGACGCGGACATGGCCATCATCCACCCGAAGAAGACGATCAAGGTGGACCACGCGAAGATGGAGACGAATGCGGACTGGTCCCCCTTCCAGGGCCGCAGCCTCGCGGGATTCGCGCGCACGACGATCCGGCGCGGCGAGACGATCGTCGACGACTACAAGGTCGTCGGCAAGGCGGGAACCGGAACGTGGCTGCCGCGCAAGAGCGCCGGCGTGCCGACCTGAAACGAAACGCAACAGAGCGAGCCCAACGCAAAAGGAGTCCGACATGCCCGATATCAGCGTCAAAGTGGACGGGATGAATTTCGCCAATCCCTTCGTGATCGGTTCCGGCCCCCCGGGAACCAACAAGAACGTGATCGGCAAGGCCTTCGACGAGGGCTGGGGCGGCGTGATCGCCAAGACCGTGAGCCTGGAAAGCGACAAGGTGAAGAACGTCGCCCCGCGCTACGCGAAACTGAAGTCGCGCGAGACGGGCGAGGTCATCGGCTTTCAGAACATCGAGCTGATTTCCGACCGCCCGATCGAGATATGGGAAAAGGAATTCCGCGAGATCAAGGACAAGTACCCCGACGGCATGCTGATCGCCTCCATCATGGAGGAGTGCGAGGAGTGGCGCTGGAAGGAACTGACGGAGCGGTGCGAGGCGGCCGGGGTCGACGGCTTCGAACTGAACTTCTCGTGCCCCCACGGACTGCCGGAGCGCAAGATGGGCTCGGCCATGGGCCAGGACCCGGACACCGTGGAGCAGGTGTGCGGATGGGTGCGCAGCGCGACGAAGAAGGCCGTGTGGGCGAAGATGACGCCGAACATCACGCACATTTCGGTGCCTGCGGCGTCGGCGCTTCGCGGCGGCGCGAGCGGGATTTCGGCCATCAACACGATCCTCTCGGTCACGGGCGTCGATCTCGACAAGCTGCGCCCCGTCCCGACGGTGCAGGGCTACAGCATCCCCGGCGGATACTCGTGCCAGGCGGTGCGGCCGATCGCGCTGCGGATGGTCATGGAGATCGCGCGCGACTGCCCCGGCGCCCAGATCTCGGGAATCGGCGGCGTGGAGCGCGGCAACGACGCGGTGCAGTTCATCCTGATGGGATGCCACACGGTCCAGGTCTGCACGGCGGCGATGCTCCAGGGATACGGCATGGTGAAGGGAATGATCGGAGAGCTCGAAGAGTTCATGACGAAGCACGGCTTCGAGACGATCGAGGACTTCCGGGGCCACGCGCTGCAGTACTTCACGACGCACTACGACCTGGTGGAGAAGCAGAAGGTCGCCCGCGAGGCGCGCGCCGGCCAGTCGTCGCGCGACAACGAGTGGGACCGCGAGAACATCACGAACCACACGAGCAAGCTCACGGCGAACGAAGCCGAAACCGAATCCGCATCCCAGCCCGCATCCGCAGCGGCGAAAGGCAAGTAAGTCATGGCAGTCACGGAAG
>JAJFLJ010000034.1 GCA_021772755.1 Candidatus Sumerlaeota bacterium | reverse complement strand
CATCGCGCCCCCGACGCCGTCCGGGTGCGCGGTTCCCATCCGCTGGCCGGGCTGCTCTTCGAGCTGATCGTGGACGGCGAGGAGACCCATGTCTTCGTCCGCGACGGTCGCGAGCTCTACAGCGGCTCCACCTCCGAATTGCAGCGCCAGGGGGGGATGATCGGCGCGGTGCCGCCGTCGGACCTGATCGGCGCATTGTTGGCCAACAACATTCTGAAGCGCGACCTGGCCTCCGGCGGTTCGTGGAAAATGCACGTCGAGGACGACTATCTCTTTCTGATTCAGCGGTTCCCGGGCGGAACGAGCAAGCTCTGGAGGATTCGGCGGGCCGACGGGCTCATACGCGACACGGTCCTGCGGGACGCGGAAGGGCGCTCCGTGCTTCAGGTTGCCTACCGCTCCTGGACCCTGATGGAGGACGGCGAGCCTCTGCCCGACGATCTGACGATCACCATCGGCGGGGACGCCATGGATGTCCGGCTTGAAATGAGCGAGTACAAGCCGAACCCACCTCTCGACCCGTCCGTCGTCACGATGGAGCCCGCGCGCATCCAGACGCGTCTGCCTCTCGACGCGCTGCTTCGGCGGGAGAACGTGTTGCCGGAAGAATGAACAACATCATCTCCGTCAAGACCCTCGCGCGGCGCGTCACGCAACACCCCCTGGCGTGTCTCGGAATCGCCCTTGTCCTGACGGTTCTCTCGGTCTGGCGGATTCCGACGCTGACGGTGAAGATGGACATCGCGGCGCTCCTGCCCGCCGATTCGGAGGTCGTTTCCGTCTATCAGTCGGCACTGGACGACTTCGGCAACAACCGGTCGAACTTCGACTTCATGCTGGGCGTCGTCGAGGCGACCACCGAGGAGGGCAGGCAACACCTCAAGACGGCCGCCGAGGAACTGGCGTTCGCCCTGAACGACCAGCGGTACGTCTCCCGCGTGAACGTCACGCTCGATCCCGAGTCTCTCGCCCTGGATACGCCGCGCGGCCAGTCCCAGGCCGTCGCGCTGCTCACCAACGAGGACTGGCAGGTCCTCGAACAGAAGTTCACCGAGAAGGAAATCGACGCCGCCATGCAGCGGCTGAGGGGCCTGCTTATCGCGCTTCCGCGCAGCCGCCTGAACCGGATTCTCGACGATCCGCTCAATTTCTACGAGGTGCTCGACGAGCGGGTGAAGATCAAGAGCGGTCCGCTCAAGGTCAACCTGCGCGACAGCTATTTCATCTCCGAAGACGGCAGCATGCTGCTGGTTCTGGTCTGGCCCGTGGGGCCGGCCACCGACATCGCCTTCGCGCGGGACTTCAAGGACTTCCTGGACGCCAGCGTCGCCGGCGTCTACAAGCGAAACCCCCAGTTCGGACCACCCGGCGAGAACGTCACGCTCGCCTTCGTCGGGCCACACTACGAAGCGATTTCCGATTCCGAGCTGGTCAAGAACGACCTTTTCCGAACATCGATCGTTTCCTTCTTCGCCGTCACCCTGCTCTTCATCTTCGCCTTCCGACGTCCCGAGGCGCTCCTCTTCGTGGCGATTCCCCTCGTGGTCGGAGTGACCTGGACGCTGGGGCTGGCCAGCGTCACCGTCGGGCGTCTTACTCAGGTGACCATCGCCCTTTCCGCGATTCTGATCGGACTCGGCATCGACTTCGGCATCCACCTCTACAACCGCTATCTGGAGGAAAGCACGCGCGGGCGCGACAATCGCGAGGCGCTGCGGCTGGCCATCATCGAGACCGGGCCGGGCGTTATCGCTGGCGCGCTGACCACCGCCGTCGCGTTCCTGGGCATGATGGTCACGCGTTTCGAGGGCTTTCGCGAGCTGGGACTGATGGCCGGCTTCGGCGTGATCTGCTGTCTGGTCGCGGTGATCCTCGTGCTGCCGCCCCTTCTGATCTGGTTCGGCCGGGGACCCGAGGGGGTCTTTACCCACCGCCCCATTCCGGGATTCGGCCTGAAGCAGTTCTACTTCACGACGCTTGCCTACCCGCGCATCACCGTGCTCGTCGGGCTCATCATCGCCGGATGGCTCGGCATGAACGCGCTAGACATCGAATTCGAGGACGACTTTCGCTATCTCAAGCAGCCGACGCCCGAGTACGAAGACCTGCGCAAGCGCATCGGCGAGCACTTCCAGGTGCCGGTGAACCAGTTGATCGTGATCGCCGAGGGCGCCACCCTGGAGGAGGCCCTGGAGGACAACGACCGCCTGTTCCTCAACATCTCCGCCGCGGAGCGGGCCCGCTATCCGCTCGTCGCGAAGGACTCCCTGCGGTACTTCATTCCCTCGCAGCGCACCCAGAAGGAATCGCTGGAGCGCATGGCGAACCGCGACCTCGCCGCCGACCGCCAGCAGGTCGCGAAGGTCGCCGAGAAGTACCGCATCTCGCCGCTGGTCTTCGACAAGTTCTTCGCCAACCTGGAGAGCTATCAGTCCGCCTCCCGCGACGCCCTGCGGGCCGACACCATGCCCATTTCCCTGACGTCCAAGGCGTCCGAGAGGAGCCAGGTCCTCTCCTCCCTTTCCCAGCGCTACATGAGCAGCCGCCAGGACAGATGGCGCGTGCTTACGCAGATATACCCTCCGCCCACGGAAGAGTGGGTCGGATCGGTTCCCGAACCGTTTATCTCCACGATCGGCCAGGGCCTTCGCAACAAGGTGGACGTCACGGGGTCCGCCATTCTGCAGCAGGAACTGCGGCGCATGGTGATCCAGGACCTCGCGAAGACGGTTATCGTGGTTCTGATCTGCGTCCTGTTCCTTCTCGTTCTCCTCTTCAGGAGCTTCTTTCGCGCGCTGCTCGCACTCGTGCCCGTCATTCTCGCCATGCTCTGCATGCTCGGCGTCATGAACGTCCTGGGAATGACGCTGCACTACGTCAACATCATCGCGTTTCCCATCGTCATCGGCATCGGCGTCGATTCGGGCATCCATCTGCTTCAGCGATACTACGAGAACGACGCGATGGACCTGAAGAAAGCCATCCTCCGCACGGGCCGCGCGGTCGTCATCACCGGCATGACCACGATCTTCGGCCTGGGGTCGCTCGCCCTGGCGGACTTCAAGGGCATCCACGACCTCGGCATTCTCTGCATCATCGGGGTCGGGCTGACGCTCGTGTCGTCCGTGCTCATCCTGCCGGCGATCATCCGCCTGACGCAGTTCAGCGTCGTGGACCGGGGCGGTCCGGGAGACGATCTGGGCTGAGAGAAGACCCTACTCGGGTTCGGGCGCGTCGTCGGCGACGGAGAGCGCGAAGGCCAGGATGAACGCGTTGTGGCGCATCCGGTCGGCGTAGTGGTTCCCGTTCATCGCCCCCGCCTCGAACGTGTCCAGCGAAACGACCCGGAGTCCAAGCTCGGCCGCCTGGGCGGAGAGCAGGGGATTCTGCTGGCGGCTGCCGGTCACCACGACCCGGAGACGTACCGTCTCCGCGGCCCGCCGCAGGTCGGTGCGAAAGCTTTCGTTGTCGTCGGAACGCGCCGGATCGTCCTCGACGAAGATCGCCTTCAGACCCGTCGCATCGAACCAGGGGCGCATGTCCGCGCGCGTGCAGATGAGCGTCTCGCCCTTCCACGGCGCAAGGTCCCGCGCGATCCGCGCGGAAATGTCCGAGAGACTCTGGAGCAGCGCGGCCTGGTTGGATGCGATCGCCGTCCCGCCGTCCGGATAGAGAGGCGCCAACTTCCCGGCGAGCGATTCGACCAGTTCGCCGGACCGGTTCGGGTCGAGCCACACCAGACCGTCGAGTTCCTGGTCCGACGCCTTCACGACCGTACGCGGGCCTTCGCCCTCGAAGCGCACGAAGGCCTCGACCGCCCGGCTGTCGAGCACCCCGTCCGCGACCACCAGCCGGGTGGCTGCCGGAATGGGATTGTTGGCGGGGAGATGCTCGGCGTTGAGGGCGTCGTCGATGTCGCGGTCCAGCAGGAGCTGGGGCCGGTCGATGCCGGTCAGCAGGGAAGCCGTCCAGCTCTGCACGACCGCGTTCGACGTGATGACGGTCGGCTGGGATTCGATGAGCGGAACGCCGCGTTCCCGCGAGCAGCCCGTGAAGGCCCAGGCCGCGAGGCACAAAAAAACGACCGGACGCCAGGCGGAGAGTCGCTGGAGGCGGGACCGGTCGAAAGTCACGAAGCGGATCGGGACGGCGATTACTTGATTTCGCGGTGAATCGTGTGCTTGCGCAGGAACTTGCTGAACTTCTTCAGCTCGATGCGCTGGGGCGTGTTCTTCCGGTTCTTGGTCGTGATATACCGGGAAACGCCCGGTACATCGGAATCGCGGCTTTCGGTGCATTCGAGAATCACCTGCACGCGGTTTCCCTTCTTGGCCATCGGTCGTCACCTGAACTGGACACGTGGGAGTGTCGGAATTTCGCGGAAACGCCTCCGCGGGAGCGGCGGAGTAGAGAGAGGGGGCTCCGCCCGATCAAGGGAAATCTGCCGGAAAACCGCCCGGCCTCCGACCTCGGGCCGGGACCCAGGTTCAGTGAACTCAGCGCTTCGGGCTCTCTCCAGGTCCCCGAAGGCCGATGTCGCCGCCCAGGCGATTTGGCTGCAAAGCGCGCTAAACCCGCTCCCGCAGCCACGCAAGCACCTCGGCGGGGTGGTCGGCGCTGCCGGCGGCCTTGGGCCAGTGGGCGGCGATCCGGCCGTCGGGATCGATGACGAAGGTCTCGCGCGAGACGCCCATGTACTTCCTGCCGTACATGGATTTCTCCTTCCAGATGCCGTAGGCCTCGGCGACCTGGTGATCCTCGTCGGCGAGCAGGGGAAAGGAGACGCCGAGCTTGTCGGCGAATTTCCGCTTCGACTTGCTGTCGAGGATCGAAATGCCCAGAACCACCGCGCCGACCTTCGCGAACTCGGCGGACAGGTCACGAAACCCGCACGTCTCGGCTGTGCAACCCGGGGTGTCGTCCTTTGGGTAGGCGTAGAGGACGACGTACTTGCCGGCGTAGTCGGAGAGGTTGTGCGTCTTGCCGTTCTGGTCCGGCAGGGCGAATGCGGGGGCATTCTTGTTGATCATCTGGGATGGTGTGCCGGATTCCTTGGCCATGAAATGTTCTCCTGGTTAGTCTAGTCTGTCGCTGCGATATCGCTTTGGAGCGCAAGAACAATCCGCGCCAAGCATTCCTCTCGCTCATGGGTCGGTGGATGCGTTCTGGAAAGCCGCGGGGCCGATATACTTCTTGATCATGTCGTAAGGTTGATCGCCCAGCCCGTTATCGTCGTTCCATCCCGTAAAGACAGCCACCATTTTCAATTCGGGAAGCACGAGAATGAACTGTCCGCCACGGCCAAGTGCGCCGTAGGTGATGAGGGCGCGGTCTCCCACAGGAAGCATCCCGAGCCACCACTGAAAGCCATACGTGCGGTCTGGGGCCTGCTGCGTGACCGATTCGCGAATCCAGCTTTCGCTGACGATTCGTTTTCCCTGCCACTGTCCTCCGTTCAGGACGAGAAGGCCGATCTTTGCCATGTCCCGCGGACGCATATACAGACCGCCGCCCGTCTGAACGAGACCGTTGGGATATTTCAGCCACTCGTACTTCGAAATGCCGAGAGGCTTGAAGAGGAACTCCGCAGCAAACTCGTCGGTGCGCGTTCCCGTGGCCTTGTGAACGACCTCTCCCAGGGCGATGGAGACTCCGCTGTTGTAGTTAAACTTTTCTCCCGGCGCCGAGAGAAGCGCCTTCCCCAATACGAAGCGTAACGGATCCTCACTCTGGTTCATGGTGAGGTGATCATTCCTGGAATCCGTATACGGTGCAGCTTCTTCCCACGCAAGACCGGTGGTCATGGCGAGCAGGTGCTTCAGGCACAGTGCGTCCTTTCCATCACGCCCCAGGAGATCGGAGTACTCGGGGAAGAATTCCGAAACCTTTGCGTCGATACCGCCGATGCGCCCCTGGTCGATGGCGATCCCGACGAGGAGGGAATTCACGCTCTTCGTCGCCGAGTGAATCCCATGGAGAGTATCCCGGTCGTATGCGCGATGCTGCCCATCTTCCTCGACTCCCGGAAAGTATTCCTCCACCACCAACTTTCCGTTCTTCATGATCAGGACGCTGTGAATGTTCTGATAGCCGTTATCACGGATGCGGGCAATCAGACTGTCGATCAACACCGGATCGAGGCCAACATCACGCAACTCTCCGGTGTCCAAACCGTCATCCAACTGCTCCGGAGCGGTGGTCGTACGCATGATGATGGGCTCCATCTGCGCTGGTTGAGGAGGTGCGTGCGTGCATCCGACAAGGAGAATCGAAGGCATAAAAAGAATGGGGATGAGACGATAGCTGAGGAAGGGGAACATGCAGCCTCCGCACTCGTGAAGTTACGCGCCGTGCACCGTTAGTACTGACTATCGCCCTTTTTCTGTGGGCAACGTCAAACACCGAGGGACTTCGTTACAATAGGCGGTGATTCAGCGTTCGTGCGTAACGACGAAGCCCGGCGTGGAATCCTTCGGATATGCGTAGAGTACGACGTACTTGCCGGCGTAGTCGGAGAGGTTGTGCGTCTTGCCGCCCTGGTCCAGAAGGGCGAAGGCGGGGGCCTTCCTGCCGATCATGTCGGAAGGTGCGGATGGTGCCTTGGCCATCGGGTGGTTCCCTTCTTTTCGGAATGCTCAAGCTGACAAAAAAGCAGGAGCCCCGGGTTCTCTGCCTACTGGCGGTCGCGGCGATACAGTTCGGCTTCCTGCTCCGGTACGTCGAAGTGGCGAAACGCTTCGTCTTCCAGTTGCCAGATCAACGCCTCCTTCGCCGCGTTGTAGTGGTTCACGTCATGCCAGTCCTGGTGGCCGAGTCGGAGCTTGTGATTCGCGTAGCGCAGTCTGCCGTCTTCGTTTTCGCGCAGGAAATCCCGAAAGAGCAGGTGCCGTTTCCACCAGGGGTGAGTCGCTTCCACAGCGTGCATGTTCGCATCGGGGCCCGCCGGGCTGTTCTCCCGCTTGAAGAATCGGCGATAGGGGGTCTGCTCCTGAAGGTCCACCCGATGCAGGTAACCCAGCCGGCCGATCGAATCGGCGGCGCCAGAGTTGTCGAAGTCCGCCAGCGAGCGCAAGCCAACCTGGATGTCGATGATCGGCTTGGCCGGCAGCCCTGGTATGGAAGTGCTTCCGATGTGCTCGATCGCGGCCAGGTGCTCGCCAATCAGGCTCCAGAGCTTTCGCTTCTCGCTCTCGAAGTCCGCCGCCCACTGGGAGCAGGGGGGTGCGATGCGAACTCTCATCGGAAGCACCTTGAGGCTGTCCTGCGGTATTCGCGCGCGATGAAGTATCCCGGCGCGCATCCCTGGGCGCCGGCGGGTTCATCCGGCTCCGCTGCATGGGGCGCGATTCTCCACCGGTTCCCTGTCGGGCGCGTCATCCGTCGGGGGGTGGTCGCGCATCAGTCCATCAGCCAAAGATCGTCTGGCGGTACGAGAGCGTTCAGAAGCTGGACGTTCTCGATATTGTCGAACTCGATGCTGCCGAAACCGCCAGTGGTCGCAAAGGTGTTCGCCGTCTGAAAGACCACCCTGCCCTCGGCGTCCACCGAGAGCGTATCGACTCCGGGGCGGGAAGAGGATTCGTCGAACATCAGCGTCGTGCCGGTCTGGAAGACGGCATTCATCGTATCCGACCCGTCCACGCCATCGAACCGAATCGATTCCAGCGATTCCGAACCGACGTCGGCGATCGTGAACGTGTCGTCGTTCGGAGTTCCGGAAAGAGCGATCGTGGAAAGGCCCCGCAGGAGGTGGACGACTTCGGAGCTGTTGAACTCATACGCGACCCGCACGTCGTCACCGGACTTCGTGACGGAGAAGTCGAACGGTGTGGGGGCGAAGAGCGAGTTGAGAATGAAGTCGCATCCGGAGTTCGGCGTAACGCTGATCCGCGTGCTTGCGCCGTTGAGGAAGAAAGCCACCGCCTGGTTCGAATCGGGGCCGTCGTAGTCAAGGCTTCCACCGCTCTTGTTGCACAGAATCTCGGTTCCCCAGTTCACCGGGCTCATGTCGCCGGCCTCGACGACATCGTCCCCGTCGTTCATTTGAAGAGCCAGGTCCGTGAGATTCTCGAAGCTGATCGACTCGCCGAGAAGGTCGTTCGTGAGCTGCAGGACGTTCTCCGCCGGCGAGGAGAGGGTGATCTGGTCGGCCCCCGTGCTTCCCTGAAACCGAAGACGGACGATTCCGGGTCCGTCGTTCACGATGGATTCCGTTCCGTCGCCAGAGGTCCAGTCGTAAAGGACGAAGCCGGAGCCGAAATTCGTGACGGTATCGCTTCCGGCGCCCATGTCGATGGTGTTGCTCAGGCCCGAGCAAAGCAGCGTGTCGTCGCCGCCAGAGGCGGTGATGGTCGCCTGGGTGAAGTTCGGGAAATCCGCGGAGGTGATGGCGGACAGGTCGATCATGTTGCTCGCATCGTCGCCACTGAAAGTCAGGGTCTCCAGGGCGTCGGGCGTGAGGGCTCCCGAATCGGGATCGGCTCCGTTGACCTTCACGAAGCCGGCGTCGAGGCTGACGACGCAGGGCTCGCCATCGGTCGTGGAAACGCTCAGTCTGCCGGAGCCGTTGTACGTTACCGTGATGGCGGCGTGCGATTCGGCGATCGGAATCACGGCCAGCATGGCCAACAATGGGGCGAGGTGTTTCACCGATCGGGTCTCCTGTTCCGCTTTGGATGATGGGAGAGTGAAGAATCCCCAGGGCCCATGCTGCAATCGGTTTTAGCCCGCTCGGGCAAGACCCGAAGGATGGCATGATGCCGGAGTGCGAGGGCGGAGGCGGTCTTGCCGATCGTTACCGAGGAGGCGATGTCCACTGGGTGCATTCGCCAGATGGGGCGAGCGCCGCGCCGACCGGTTCATTCGAGATCATAGAGAACGGGCATTCTGCCGCGCCAGTTCCGCCATACGTCTCCATCGGCGATCAGTTCCGCCATGAAATGCGCGACGTTGACGCGACTTGACCGTCCCGGATCGAAGAGCGCGCTCCTCGTGGGAGAGGGCTGGAGCCGGTAGCCGGTGACGGACTGGTTGTCGATCAGAGTGTCCGGACGCACGACAACCCATTCGATGGCCGGATGCGCGTTGCCGATGGCCGTGCGCAGGTGACCGGCGGCCTGCTCGTTGTCGACATGCGGGGGAAGCAGTACGCGCATAAGGCCGGTGACGCACTTCTCGGCCAGGGTCAGGCGCTCGCCCAAAGCGCGCTCGCTGTTCCCGGCAGTGTTCATCAGGACGAATCGGGTCGGCAGGGACGGGCGACTCGCCGAGACGGCGTTGCAAAGCCGGCGGACGGAATCTCTGACCAGCCTGCGGGGCTGGCCGTAGATTCCCTTGAAGGTGAGATTGTGGCCAAGACAGGAGGCGACCGCATCGCAATCGGCCACGAGACCGGCCAGACTCGACTCGCTCATTTCAAGCGCATTGCCGGTTATGACAGTCAATCCGCGATGACCCTTCAGTTCGGCAGGAAGGTTTTCTGGAGTGCGGACGATCGCGACGACATCCCCGCCCCGCCGGAGCAACTCGGCGACCAGCAGGCGACCCGTCGCTCCGGTGGCACCCACGACAAGGGTCTTCATGGGCGATCGCTCCTTCATGCTTCTTCTCCTTCAGTTCGCCATCCAGCCATGGCGCACGAATACGGTTCCCGCCGCCTCGTTCTTCGGATGCGCGGGGAGAGCACGTGGGTCCTGCCGATCCCGCCACTGCGAATCGTGCTCCGTTGCGGAGGCATCAGTCCGGGGGGGCCGCCTCTCTCTTGCGGGCCTTCAACACATCCAGCAGTCCCTGGGCCGAGTCGGTGTAGTCCGGCAGGATGGCGACCTCGTCGCGGGGCGGCGCGCGCATCGTCCGTCCCGGCGCGTGAATCTGGAGAACGATGCAATTCCACCAGCGGGCCCATCCGTATCCCTTGGATCTGAGGACCGCTGCGAGGCGAATACCGCCCGACACGAACCACAGTGGCCAGATGAGCCCGATCAGCGGGCACGCGACGTTCCACACGTACCAGCGCGAACCGTTGCGATAGACGAAAACGGCGCAACCTATCGTGATCGCGTAGGCCGTGAGCAGCGACCAGTGGCTGTCCAGCCGGAGCAATCGCGAAACTGTCACCGTCCAGAACTCACCGATGGAGTCATGTGTTCACCCTGCGCGGCAATGAATGCGATAGCCGTTCCCTGGGACATGCATGCGCGACGGTCAATCGTCTTTCGAGACCGGACAGTTCGTGGATATGGCCCCCCGGTCGGGGGGCGAAGACAAGGGCGGGATCTGTGAACGGTCATTCCTGGGTTCCATCTTCGCAGAGATTCGCCAAGGGTTGCGGCCACTCGTAGTTGCGTCTCATCATGGAATGCCCAGACCGGAGATCGTGGCGCTTATAGAACGATACCACGTCGGCGTCGCAAACGACATCGACAGCATAGTGCTCGTTTAGGCGGGTCAGCATTCGCCGCACGAGCGCACTCCCGATACCGCGGCCCCTAAACGCCGGGAGTACCTCCAGGAGCGGGATGAAGGCCATGAGCCTGCCATCCGAGAGAGCATTGATGAAGCCGACAACGCGGGCCGATGAGGCGTCCCAAGCCAGGACCACCCGGGAACTTCCTCCGAGAATCGCCAGAAACTGCTGAGGGGTGGGTTTGCAACGCCATCCCTGGAAGAAGCCTTCGAGGTGTGAAGGCTCGATTCCCTCGATCGATTCAAGATAGCGCATGGAATCAGACCCGTGCTCCGACATTCCGTATTCCTCTCTTGTGCGTGCGGTCAGTGCACGTCGTGTCGTACTTCGGATGCGCGTAGAGAGCGAAGCGCTTGCCGATCTCCGCACATGTAGCAAAGCCAGTTCCTGCCGGGCGTCTTACTCGGTCGTTTCGGTGTCCACTGGGGCTTTCTCCATCGCGAAGTACGGTCGCGCGGCGGCGGCCCAGCGCTCGTAGGCTTCGCGTCTGAGGTGGAGTCCGTCGCCGGTGACGTCGGGAGGAAGAATCCCTTCGGGGCTCGCGTAGATCTCCCACAGGTCGATGATGGGGAGGTTTCGCCGGACGGCGAGGGCTCTCAGGAGTTCGTTGTATTCCCGCGCCCTGGCGTTGAGCGATTCGACGCGGGCATAGGGCGGGCCCGAGGGCGGAAGAGTGTGGAGAACGATGCGGCAGTCGGGGAGGTCGGTCTCGACGCGATCGACGATGGCCTCCAGTTGCTGCTCCCAATACGTCAGTTCGATGGAACGGCGGCCGACGTCGTTGGTTCCCATCAGGATGAAGAGCACGCGCGGGCGGGCGTTCAGGATGGAATCCTCGTAACGGTTGACGAGCCCGCGATAGTGCGGGGGCTGGGCACCGGGCACGTCGGCGATGCCGTCCGAACCGATGCCCCGGTTGAGAACGAGTTCGCCGGGAAAAAGTTCGGCGACGCGCATGTGCTGGGTCAGAGAATCGCCGGCGAAGATGATCGGTCTGTCGCCTGGCTGAAGCGCTTCGTTCTCGGCGCGAAAGATGTCGATGCGATCGAGGTAGAGCTGGTGCCACTTGTTCAGCGGCTCGGCGGCCGCGGTGTCGTCGGCGATCGCGGGGCGTGGGGTGAAGGCCACCGCAGCGAAGAGCAGGGCGGTCAGTATTCCGGAGAGGACTCGCATTGGTGTGTTCTCCATTGGGTTGTGGGCGGTCTGTCGAAACGCGGGGATCGTTCGCACCGGTGGGGGAGCGAGGAGTCCTCGCGCACTGCCGCGTGCGACGGGACTCACTCCGGTCCCGGGCTCGCAACGTCATGTTCCCTTCCCGGCCGGTTGCGCAACAGAGAGATCAGCAGCCCGGCCGCAAGAACGGGGATGACGAACGCGTAGAGCCCCACCGCAATGCCGGCGGGAGCGAGGATTCCCTTCGCCAGGAGGACGAGCGTGGCGACGTATGCCGCATAGCCCGCGAGAAAGACAGCGCCTTCGGTTCGGCTGATGACGAAACCCGTCAGGAAGAGGGGAAGGCAGGCGACGGCGACGACGATCATGACGGGAACGTCGAACGAGAGGGCCTCCGGCGACACGGCGGCGCCGCCGGGACTCGTCACGGCTGCAAGGCCGAGAACGGCGGAGAGATTGAAGATGTTGCTGCCGACGACGTTGCCGACGGCCATGTCCCGCTGGCCCTTGATGGCGGCCGCGATGGATGCGGCGACCTCCGGAAGCGACGTTCCCGCCGCGACGATGGTCAGTCCGATGACGAGTTCGGAGACTCCAAGCAGCCTGGCGAACGCGACTGACGACACCACGAGCCAGCGCGCGCCGAAGACCAGAAGCACCAGTCCGACGACGACAAGCGCCGCGTCCCCCGCGATACCGGCGATCGCGGCCTTCGGACGCTCTTCCCGGTCCTTCGACTTCGTTTGGGTCTTCATCCCCAGACGGATCTGGAGGACCGTGTAGCCGACGAGCCCGGCGAAGAGAATCACGCCTTCGGTGCGGCCAACGAGACCGTCGAAGGCGAACCAGCCCGCCAGGACGGAAAATCCGATCATGATG
>JAJFLJ010000033.1 GCA_021772755.1 Candidatus Sumerlaeota bacterium | reverse complement strand
GATGGTGGAGGGAAGGCGGTTACCTTCCGCGTTGGAATAGTTCCGACCTGGAGACGCTGGAGTCCAGGGTTCGCGAACTGAAGGCGGAGACGGACGCGGAGTTTCTCTCATTCGGGGAGATCGTCGCCCTGGAAGAGAACGGGCCATCGCAGGGAATCTACATCATGGTCTTGGACACGACGAATCCGCGCCTCTCGATGCTGGCGGACAAGTACCCCAATTCGCGCGTGGAGGAGGGAATCGTGGATGTTCTCGGCCGGACGGCGGGCGCGGACGCCGCGCGGGAGGCGGCAGAGGGTATGTGGGAGCGAAAGGACGAACTGACCCGCAAGGACGTTCTCGCGCGGCTCGAAGCGGACGTACTCCAGTACATCCGCTGGGCCCGAAGCCAGGGAATGCAGTAGCGGTCAGGCGGGTGCGGCTCCGAACGAGCGGGCGAAGCGCCGCTGTGCGATACGGGCCGCGAACCGCTTGATCATTCCGTACCCCAGAAGCGTCGGAATCCCGGCGACGAGAATGGCCCCGTAGGGCCCGTACACGGTTCCAACCAACCACAGCGGAAGCAGGTCGGCGGCGAGATACAGGAAGCCGCCGCCCAGCAGCACCAGGCAGACCGCCTGCAGGACGGCGAGCGCGACCGCCGCGACCAGGACCGCCGGAACGCCGCGCAGGAATCCGCCGGACGACGGGACCAGCGTGATCGCCAGCGCATAGGCGGCATGGACCGTCTGGACGTGCACCCAGACCATCAGAGGCTTCAGAACGACGCAGCTTGCGAGGAAGAGTAGCGTCGTGGAAGCGTCCTTTCGCGCCAGAAACGCGAACGCCCCGAGATCGACCGCGACCGTCAGGAGAATCCACCGCGCCCAGATTTCCGTGTGGCGCCCGATCAGCATGGCGCCGAGAGCCTGCGGATCGACCAGCGACAGCCGCATGTCTTCGAGGAGGCGCGGCATTCGCCGGTACTGAATCGCGAGAAACCACGCAGGGACCATGCATGCGGGGAACAGAAGCAGGTCGAACGCCAGCCAAAGAGCGATGATCGTTTCGGCTTCGCTGTCGACGAAGAGGAGGACCCACGCAGTGGCGGCGCCCCAAACGAATACCGCGACGAGACAGATGAGGTGGCAGAAGCGCACAAGGAAGGGAAGACGCGAGGAGGAATCGCGGACCTCTTCGAAGAGTGCCACCCCGAAGGTTCGTTCGAGCAGGTATTCGGCCACCGCGCGCATGCAGTCGGTCTCCTTCCTCTCCACACGTGACCGCAACCGCCGCGGATCGGTTGGGCAATCCGAAACCCCCTCCCCCCAGCGCTTTCCCGTTGTCCGCCGGGGGGCGGGGGCGGCATGTCTGCGGGATTCTTCCCGCAAGAGGGCGAGGCTGACGTGTCATGATTCTGTCCGGCGAGGAAATCCGCGCGCTTCTCGGTCACCGCATCTTCATCGAGCCGTTCGACGAGAAGTTCCTGAATCCCAACAGCTACAATCTGCGGCTGCACGAGGACCTGGTCGTCTATGACGAGGAGGTTCTGGACATGGGCCGCCCCAACGCGACGCGCGATCTGAGGATTCCGCCGGAGGGCCTGGTGCTGGAGCCCGGCGTGCTCTATCTGGGACGCACGGTGGAGCACACGCGGACCGAGGGTCTGGTGCCGATGCTGGAGGGCCGGTCGTCGGTCGGGCGGCTAGGGCTCTTCATCCACGTCACGGCGGGATTCGGCGACGTGGGGTTCTCGGGGTTCTGGACGCTGGAGATTTCCTGCATCCAGCCCATTCGCATCTACGCTGGCGTGCCGATCTGCCAGATCTTCTATCACCAGATCATGGGGAACTACACGCCGTACAAGAGCGGCAAGTACCAGAACAACACGGGCATCCAGCCCTCGATGCTCTACAAGGACTTCGAGCAGAAGAAGTAGCCGCCGGTTCGGGGGGATTCTCGCGCGGAGACGCGGAGAAGAGTCGGATGCCCCGCCGAAAAGTCGCGCGCGGTCGTTTTTCCTTGCGAAGTCTGCGGCGATTGACCTCATGATCGCTGTGTAAGGTGTGTTTCCACACTCAAGCGTAAGGCGACGGGAAAAAGGCGTACGGATCGGACCTGTTTGCGCGGGCCAACCGATCGTGTGCGGCCTTTCGGGGGGGCAGACTCCGCCGGTTCATGGTCCCATGGATTCTCGGCCCGCGGGGAAGTGTGGAAGTGCGCCGGATGCAGCACGATACCGACGCGAAGGAGTTCGAACCCATGGGAAAGTGTGCTCTTCATCCGTATCTGGCGCTGGCCGCGAGCCTGGCCGTCGCCACCATTTCGCAAGCCCAGACCGATTCGCCCCGAACGCCGTCTCCCAAGGGAGAGTGGCCACCCTGGACCCAGACTTCGCAAAGCAAGGGCGTGCCTTCGAACGACGACTTCGCGAATGCGGAGGCTCTTTCCTTTTTCGGATCGAATCCCGACTATGTGATCGGGAACAATTCCAGTGCCACGTCGGAGGTCGGCGAGCCCGTTCACGGCGTCGGCGGAAACGAACGCTCGGTCTGGTACCGGGCCGTGTTCGCGAATTCGGGGAACGCCACGTTCGAGACGATCAGCGGCGGGGACACCGTGCTCGCCGTCTACTCCGGCGCCACGCTCGGCACCCTTGTCCAGCTTGGTACGGACGATGACGGAGGAGTGGGGAACCTGAGTTCCCTGACGCTCTCCGTGACATCGGGCGTCGAGTATTCCATCGCCGTCGAGACCTACTCGTCGGGCATCGGCGGGGAGTTCACGCTGAAGGTCACGCCGCCGGCGTCGGGAGGCGGCGGAGGCGGCCCCGTCGATTGCAGCGAGCTTCACCTCTCCTTCACCCAGCCCGTCGAGAACCATGTGGTCGATGGCGGAAGCGCGACCATCGTCGGTTCCGTTCAGGAGGGCGCGAGCTCCGAACTGGACTTCGTCATGGTGCTGGACTCCTCCGGGAGTCTGACCACGACGGACCCGAGCGATTTCAGAAGCCAGGCCGCGATCAATCTTCTGGGCCAGATTCCCACCGAGGTTCCGTTTCGCGCTTCCGTCGTCGATTTCGACAGCGATGCCGTTCTGCTCAGTTCGCTGACGGACGATGTCCCAGCGCTGACGACCATCATCGACGCCATCGACCAGTTCGGGAGCACGAACATCCAGGCGGGACTCGAATCGGCGATCGCCGAGCTCGACGCCAACGGCGGCGCCGGAGCGCAGAAGATCATCCTGCTGTTTTCCGACGGCGACGAGAACATCGGGAACGCGCTCCCCGTCGCCATCGCATCGCCCTATATCATCAACACGCTGTATCTCGGGACGCCCGGGTCGGCCGGCGCGCTGCTGCTGGAAGAGATCGCGATCGCGTCGGGAGGAACCTTCGACACGATCGACGATCCCTCGCAGCTGCCCTCCTTCTTCGCCCAGGCCGGTTCCGATCCCAGGATCGACAGCATCGAGATCAGGTCCTCGGCCGACTCGCAGTTCGTCCTGACGATCCCCCGGTCCGAATTCGTTCTCGGGTACTGGACCGCCCACGACGTCCCCGTGATTCCCACGGTCAGCGTTCCGACGGAGATCACGGCGACGCTCGTTTCGATCGGCCCGTCTCCCTGCACGATCGAGCAGGACCGGACCGTCTTCAGCAACGGGGTGATTTCCTCGCCCGTGGAATCCTGGGAGCGCTACTGACTTCCGGCACCACACGGTCTGTCCGGTACGTGCGTCGTGCCGGTTCGCGGGGCGGATTCGAGAGAGTCCGCCCCGTTCCCTTTTTCGATCGCCTGTCCGGGGGTTCGCGCGGAGACGCGGAGACGCGGAGCGCCGTCGGAGGTCGGCGATCGGGTATCGGATGCCGTGTTTCGTCGTCGGCTGCGAGGCGCGAGACGATGTTCAGCGCCTTGCGTGGAAGGGGGCTCGCGCCGATTGTTCAGGCGCAGCGCGCCTGGAGATGGTAGCCTCTGGTTGCCGCAGGCTACCAGAGGAGCGCGAACGCTCTGGACAGAACCGCATCGCGGTTCGACGACCTGTCGCAACACGGGTCGAACCGCGCTGCGGTTCCGGGCACTGCCTGCCTGACCTGCGGTAGCCGCTTGCGCGGCAACCGCAGGCTATCGACTCCAGGCGCGCTGCGCCTGCCTGGCGGTCGAAGGCTTACCTGCGTGGCACGCTGTCCGCAGAAGTCTCCCGACGCGGGAGTCTACGCTTGGCAAGGCCGCAGCGACGTCCGCACGTCGCTGACATCGAAGAGCGGCTTCAGACAGGTGGCTGCGGGATGCGAGAAAGCGGCCGGGGGGAGAGTCTCGCGAAGACATCGGCTATTCGCTTTCAGCCAATAGCCGACAGCCAATAGCCGACAGCCAACGCCAAACAGTTCTCTGCCATCTGCGATCGACGTTCGATTCGCGACTCGCAACCCACCACCCACCGCTCTTCCTATCGCGGGCGGTGCAGGCCGAGCTGGGTGGTGTCGCGCTTGAAGAAGAGGTCGAGCGACCAGTCCATGGCGACGCGCGTCTTGCGACCGAGGGTGGGCATCTTCATCAGGTAGACGGTGCGCCACATCCACCAGGCGGGGAAGCCGGAGAAGCGCAGGCCGAAGATTTCGGCGACGGCCTTGTGGTGGCCGAGAGGCGCGAGGGCGCCGAGGTTCCGCAGATTGCAGGGCTTCAGCGATTTGCCGGAAAGCGCGCGCGCGATGTTGGCGGCGAGGTGCTCGCCCTGGCGCGTGGCGTGCTGCGCGGTGGCGGGATAGGGTTTGCCGTCGGGTCCGGGGTTTACCGCCGTGTCGCCGATGGCCCAGACGTTGTTCCTGCCCTCCACGCGCAGATCGCGCTGGCAGAGGATGTAGCCGCGGCCGTCCTTGGGCAGATCGAGCTTTCGCGAGAGCGGGTTCTGGGCGATGCCGGCGCACCAGACGAGGGTGCGGGCGTCGAGCTTATCGCTCTCGTTGACGATGACGCTCGCCGCGTGGATTTCCTTCACCGTCGATCCGAGCATGATGCGCACGCCGGCCTGCTCGAGTTTCGCGCGCGCGTATTCCGAGAGCCGCCGCCCCAGCGCGGGAAGAATGCGGTCGGAGCGTTCGACGAGGGTCACGCGGCAGTCGGCGGGGGAAAGGTTGCGGTACTGGCGGGTGGACTCGCGGAGGAACTCGTTGAACTCGCCGGCGATTTCGACGCCCGTGAAGCTGGCTCCGACGACGACGAAGTGCAGCAGCGCGCGGCGCTTCTTCGCGCTGGCCTCGACGTTCGCCTGCTCCAGCAGCTGGATGGCGCGGTCGCGCAGGCCGACGGCGTCGGGGATGGACTTCACCTCGAAGGCGTGCTCCCTCAGCCCCGGAATGGGGGGCATCATCGTCGAGCTGCCGGTGGCGATCACCAGGTGGTCGTACTCCGCGCGGCGGATGCGTTCGGTTCCGGTGATCCGGTAGGAAACGACCTGCTTGTCGAGATCGATGTCGGCGACGCTGCCCATGCGAAACCGCACGCGCCGCGAGAGGTACTGGCGTATGCCGACGACGACGTGGCGGGGTTCCAGGTTGCCGACGCCGGCCTCGACGAGGAGCGGAAAGAAGATGAAGTAGTTTCGCGGATCGACGAGAAGGATGTCGGCGCCGGACCGGCCGAGACGCTTCTGCAGCGCCCGCGCGCAGTACGCCCCGGCGAAACCTCCGCCCACGATGACGATGCGCGGACGCGTTCTGGCGATCATTTCGACGGACATGCGGTCAGCCCGGGACTTCGTTGGTCTTCAGTTCGTTGTAGACGCTGTCGCGCAAGACGGGGGTTCGGCCGCAGTCGCGGACGATGCGTTCGATCTCGGCGACGGTCATGCCCTGGGGGGTGGTAGCGCCGGCGTCGTGATAGATTTCCTCGTGGGTGACGGTGCCGTCGATGTCGTCGGCGCCGAAGTGCTGGGCGATCTGGGCCTGCTTGATGCCGAGCATGATCCAGTAGGCCTTGATGTGGGGGATGTTGTCGAGCAGCAGCCGGCTGACGGCGATGTTGCGCAGTTCGTCGAATCCCGAAGGGCCCGGCAGGTGGGCGAAGGCGGTGTTCTTCGGGTGGAAGGAGAGGGGGATGAAGCACTGGAAGCCGCCACCCTCGCCGCCGGGCTTCAGGTTTCCCCACTCGTCCTGGTGGGCGCGCAGGCGGAGCAGGTGGTCGACGCGGTGGCGCGGCTCTTCGAGATGGCCGATGAGCATCGTGCAGTTGGTGCGCATGCCGCGGCGGTGGATTTCGCGGTGGGTCTCGAACCAGCCGGCGGCGTCGCACTTGTGTTCGCAGATCCGCTCGCGGATTTCGGGGTCGAAGATCTCCGCGCCGCCGCCGGGCATGGAGTCCATGCCGGCCTCGTGCAGCGCGCCGATGGTGTCGCCGATGGTCATCTTCGACATCTTGGCGATGAAGACGACTTCGACGGGCGTGAGCGTCTTGATGTGGATGTGGGGAAAGGCGGCCTTCAGCGCGCGGAGCCACGCGCAGTAGTATTCGATCTTCAGGCGGGGATCGAGCCCGCCGACGAGATGGATTTCGGAGGCGCCCTCCGGAAGGTTCTTGCGGGCGCGGTCGACGATTTCCTCCGGCGTCAGGATGTACGACGCGTCGTCGAAGGCCTTCCTGCCGAACGCGCAGAACTTGCACGACATGAAACAGGTGTTCGTCGGATTGATGTGCAGGTTGATGTTGTAGTAGGTCTTGTCGCCGTTGATGCGCTCGCGAACGCGGTTGGCCAGGCTGCCGATGGTGGCGAGGTCGCTGGACCCGTAGAGCGCGAGGCCGTCGTCGAAGGAGAGGCGCTCCTGGGCGGCGACCTTTTCGGCGATGGGTTCGAGACGTTTGTCGGCAATGGCGAGCATCGGCATCCCCCCGGGCGTCGAAAGCGGAGCACCGCAGGCGGCGAGGCTCAACCCCAGAGCGGCGCCGGGGGGCTCAGGAAGCGGCGGCGGCGGCGCGGCGTTCCTTCACCGAGGGCTTCTTCGTTCCGCAGGTTCCGCAGGCGCGGCCGCAGGACTTGATCTTTTCCGCCAGGACGGCGATCTTCAGCTGGCCGGTGAACTCGGTGCCGCCCTGGTCGTCGCAGGTGACGGCTTCGGCGGTGCAGAGGTCGAAGATGCTGCCGCTGTCGTGGCCGAGAAGGACGGCCAGGCCGGCGCGGATGGCGAAGTGGTGCTTGAGATGGAGGTATTCCTCGGCCTCGTCCTCGGTGGGGTGGCGGTCGAGGAACTCGTCGATGTCGGCGTTCAGAAGGTCCTCGGCGCGCTGGCCCACGACCTCCTCCTCCAGGAGCGAGACGAGGCCGACGGCCTTGCCGCAGGTGCGCTTTGTGAGCTCGTAGCCGGTGAGGCGGTCTTCGGCGTCGAGCCGCAGGACGATGATTTCGGTGACGTCTTCGCAGGGCATGGGCGGGCTCCGGGGGTCATTGGGGCACGGCGGGGCCCGCCAGACAAGGGGAAGGAATGGTGGCGGTGGCGGGCGGCAGGCCTGGGGCGACTCTTTTGGGTCGCCGGGAGCCCTTCGGGAGTTGACCATCCGCCCGGACGGCACCACACTTTTCGTCTCACCTTGGGCGGAACGGATCACGGATTCATGAGTCGGGCATCGAGACTGTTGTACTCCCAGGAGCGGATCGGCCACGAGGCCGCTTCGCAGGGGGATGTCATCGCGGAGTGCACGGACGGCATTCCGATGGGGTGGTTGTTTTGTTTCGGGGGGCGGAACTTCTGGGCCCCCGACGACCTGGTGGCGGACCGCGGCGGAACGGCGGCGGAGCGCAACCGGTTCGAGACGCCGCTGGAGGTGGCGGACGCGCGGCTGGCCCAGGCGCTGGACGGTCTGCGGGGCGAGCCCCACATGTGGGTCTGGTTCGCGCCGGTGGACCTGCTGCACCGGCGGATCCAGGCGCGGGGCAAGCGCGGCTATCTGCGGCTGGACGCGACCTGGGCGTTCGAGGGCGGACGGAACACCGAGGCCATCAACAGCGTGCCGGCCTTCGTCGAGAACTACGTCAACCGCGTCACGACGGGCATTCTGCACGACCTGGAACTGATCGGCAAGCCCCTGCGCGCCATCAGCCCCTTCGTGCCGATCTGCCGCCCCGAGGACCGCAAGGCCTTCGAGAAGGCAAAGGCCTATCGCGACCGCGAAGGGGTGCACCGTGCCGCAGCGCTGGTGGCGGGGACCCCGGCGCGCGACCACGAGATCTGGAACGCGGGCATCGAACGCACCGTCGCGCCGGAATTCGCGGCGCTCGACGACCTGCCGCCCTACCCGGAACTTCCGGCCGTCGCCCCGGGAACGGGAAAGCCCGCGACGGATCGCGGGCTGATGGGCAAACTCAAGTCGATGATGGGACGGGAATAGATCGTTGGCAGTTGGTAGTTGGTAGTTGGTAGCCGATAGCTTGCAGCCGATAGCTTGTAGCCGATAGCTTGCAGCCGATAGCTTGTAGCCGATAGCTTGCAGCCGATAGCTTGCAGCCGATAGCTTGTAGCTGATCGTTGCGTGTTCGCAGCCCTACTTCATCTTCATCTTCATCTTCATCTTCATCCCCGGCATCCGGGACACCGCGCTCTTCTCCGCGTCTTTGCGTCTCCGCGCGAACCTCTTCGCGTATCCTCTACCCGAACATCTCCAGCGTCTTGGCGGCGATTCGTTCGGCGGCGCGTCCGTCCCAGAGCGGCGGCGTCGCGATGTCGGCGGGGTCGCTCTTCATGACGTCGGCGAAGGCGGCGAGAATCGCGTCGGGGTCGCTGCCCACCAGGCGGTTGGCGCCGGCTTCCACCGTGGAGGGGCGTTCGGTGTTCTCGCGAAGCGTGAGGCATGGCGTCTTCAGGACGGTGCACTCCTCCTGGATGCCGCCGGAGTCGCTGAGAATGACGCGGGCGCAGTCGACCAGGCGCAGGAATTCCAGATAGCCGACGGGTTCGACGATGCGGATGCGGTCGCCGAGTTCCGCGAGAAGACCGGCGGCTTCGGCGTTCTTGCGCGTGCGCGGGTGGATCGGAAAGACGAGGGGGAGCTCAGCGGCGATCGTGTTCAGCGCCGAGAAGATGCCGCGAAGCCGGTCGAGGCTGTCCACGTTCGACGGCCGGTGCAGCGTCACGACGCCGTAGCCGTCCTCCGCGAGGCCGAGCTCGCCAAGGACGTTCGTTTCGGCGGCCCGCGCGCGGTTGCGCAGCAGCGTGTCGATCATCACGTTGCCGACGAGATGCACGCGGTCGCCGCCGATGCCTTCGCGCAGCAGGTTCTCGACGCCGCTGCGCTCGGTGCAGAACAGAAGGTCGGAGATGGAATCCGTCAGCACGCGGTTGATCTCCTCCGGCATGGCGCGGTCGAAACTGCGCAGGCCGGCTTCGACGTGGACGAGCTTCACGCCCATCTTCACGGCGACGATGCCGCAGGCGATGGTGCTGTTGACGTCGCCGACCACGAGCACGGCGTCGGCGGGGTTCTCCTGAAGAGTGCGCTCGAACACCGTCATGATGCCGGCGGTCTGCACGGCGTGGGAACCGGAACCGATCTCCAGATTGATGTCGGGCTTCGGGATGCCGAGCTGGCGGAAGAAGAGGTCGCTCATCTTCTCGTCGTAGTGCTGGCCCGTGTGGACGAGCGTCGCCTCGACGCCGGGGTGGTTCTTCCACGCCGCCATGATGGGGGCGATCTTGATGAAGTTCGGCCGGGCGCCGACGATGTTGACGATACGCATGGAGAGGGAAGTGCCTGGGTCAGGAATGGTGGACGGGGCGGATGTGGCCTGCGGAGTCGGGAAGATCGAACTCGTCGTCGACGAAGAGGGGGTTCGACGGATCGGAGTCGCTGTCGGGCTGTCGGGCGATGACATCGCGCATTTCGAGCAGGTAGCGTTCGGCGAGCGCGGTGCGGTCGTAGTGTTCGCGCACGTAGGCTGCGCCGCGCCGACCCATCGCGGCGCAGCGGGCGGGGTCGCCGGCGAGTTCGGCGGCGGCCTTCGCGAGGGCTGCGGCGTCTTCCGGCTCGAAGACGATGCCGGCGTCCGCGGCGCGCAGGATGTCCTCGGCCTGGCCGAGGACGCCCAGCAGGACGGGTCTGCCGAGCGCCATTCCCTCGAAGAGCTTCGAGGGCAGAACGGTGCGGAAGAGATCGGTCTTCTTGAGATGGACGAGGGTCGCGCCGCTGGCGGCGATGGTGGCGGGAATCTCGTGCTTGGGAAGCAGGCCGGTGAAGCGCACGTTGCGCAGATCGCGTTCCAGGGCGAGGGCGCGCAGGCGGTCGTGTTCGGCTCCGTCGCCGACGACGAGAAAGCCGATGCGGTCGTCCTTTTCGAGAATGCCGGCCGCGTCGAGCATGGTCTCCAGGGCGTGGGCCATGCCGATCGTTCCGACGTAGGAGACGACGAACCGCCCGGCCATTCCCCAGCGCGCCATGACGTCCTTCGTCTCGGTGGCGAGAGGCGCCGCGAAGGTCTCGAAGTCGATGCCGTTGGTGATGACGGAAATGCTGTCGGGCGGCGCGGCGCCGATCTCCAGCAGCTTGTCGCGGTAGCCGTCGCCGACGGTCACGATGCGGTCGGCGCGCGAATACATCCAGCGGGCCATGTGGGCGACGATGTCGAGGAGGACGCGCTTCCTGCCGGCGCCGACGGCTTCGATGGACTCGGGCCAGATGTCGCGCACTTCCAGGATGAAGCGCTCCTTGCGGAAGAGCGTGGCGGCGGCTCCCGCCAGGCCGCAGAAGAACTGGGGGCTGGTGGCGACGAGCACGTCGTGCTTGCGGACGAAGACGAGCGCCAGGAGCGAGGTCGCCATGTAGGACACGTAGTTCAGCGTGCGGCGAAGACGGCGGCGGTTGGCGGCGACGAAGGTCCAGATGCGGATGACGCGAATGCCGTCCAGGTTCTCCTCCTGCCAGAGGGCGTTGCGATAGCCCTTGTAGGGCCAGCCGTGGGGTGCGCTGGGAACGGGGCAGATGACGGTGACGGAGTGCCCGCCGCGCTGCCACTGGCGGGCGTGCTCCCAAAGGCGGGAGGCCGGCGCGTTGACTTCGGGGTGGAAGTAGTGCGAGAGGAAGAGAATGCGCAGCGGACGTTCGGCGGCGGGGCCCTCGGCGCGTTCGGCGAGACGCAGGAAGCAGGCGACGGGAAAGAGGATCAGCATCGCGAAGCTCAGGAAGAGCGCCACGGCCAGTGGAACGGACTTCGACATCCAGGCGATGTGGACCAGCACGCCGATCTGAAGCGTGACGATCCAGTACATCAGGACGACCCAGCGGCGCTGGAATCCGAGTTTGAGCAGCAGGCCGTGAAGATGCGCGGGATAGTCCTGGTCCTCGCCGGCGCGAAGCCGCGCGAACTTCGAATACAGACGGTCGGCGAGCGGCGCGGCGCAGGCCAGAAGCGGCACCGCCAGCAGCGACACGGTGACCCCCCACGTTCGGGAGCCGAGCGTCGATGCGGCCAGGAGAACCCCGACGAGTATCTGCCCGACGGACCCGAGATGCAGATGCCGGTCGGCTCCGAGAAGGAAGAGATGCCCCAGGCAGATGCCGCCGATCACCAGGGGCAGCAGGATGATGTCGGTCTGGGCCCAGGCGAGCATGAGGCTCAGCAGGGTCATCGCGACGATCAGGACCACGCCAGGCGCGAGCCCCCGCAGGGAGTCGATGAGGGAAATGGTGTAGAGAATTCCGACGTAGAAGACGACCGTCAGGAGGAGGTCGGCGGACTGCGTGAGGAGGGGGGAGATCGCGGGATACTTGTCGACGAGCGTGAAGCGGAATCCGAGCAGGAAGCCGGCGATGGCGATGGCGACGCGGAAGGAGAGGGAGAACTGGGTGGGAAGCTTCCTGGCCTCCTCGACGAGCGCCAGAATCACGGCGAGCAGCACGAGCGCCTGAAGACCCCAGAGGCGGGGAATCTCCGCGCCGACGAACTGAAGGAACGCCAGGATCGCCATCACCGTGGCCAGGAGGCTGAGGCTCCCGAGGTGCATGCGGTACGTGTCGGCCAGGCGGTCGCGGAGGACGGGCCGGGCGAAGAAGTCGAATATCCCGTAGAGCGCCAGCGGCAGGACAGCCGCCAGGCAGAACAGGAAGACCCACGTTTGTATGTCGAGACTCATGCGAGTACCGGTCGCTCCACCTGTCCGAATTCCTCCGCCATCCCTGGGTGCTGTCCGTGCCAGCCAGCAAGAGGACTCGGTCCGCTGGGACCTGCCGTTCGCAAACCGCTTGATGAATCCGCCGCGCGACGCCCTTTGACTGCGGCGAACCTTCCGGGGGGGCGGCCCCGGGTGTCAGTCGGAATCTACGTCAGCAGGCGGTGATCCGGCACCGCATGGCGGATTCCGGAGTGGTGCGGCATTGAAGAACGAGGACTTGGCTCCGGACCCGCTCGCCGAACCCGGGGCAGTACCAGCCCTTCAGAATTCGCCCCGCGCCATCGCTCCATCGAATTCCAACCGGTCCCACGGGGGTCCGGACCATCGCCGTGTCGGGGCCCGTCAGGGAGAGCCGACAGGTCGGATGCAGGTGGAAATACCGGCGGGCGGTGTGGCGGCGCGAGGAGCGGATGCGATCGATGAGGAGGAGCTGGCCTTCGGAGCGGAACTCGAACTGGCGGGCGTGCACCGGTTTGCCGGGGAGATGGGCATAGCCATCGTGCCAGGCGGAGAGTCGAAACCCGTCCGCACCCGCGGACCACTGTACGCCGCGCGGCATCGCCCGCCGTCCCACGCGAAACGCTCCCCAGACCTCGCTCTGGTTCTGGCCGTCGATTTCCAGCGCGTTATGCGCCCGCGTCGAGCGGCACCACCGCCGCATGGGACCGGCGACGTAGTCGAACGTGCCCGAATCGACGAAGACGCGGTGGCCGCGAACGGAGAACTCGAAGGAGAACAGGTCGGCGTGGGCGTGTCCGGGCTGATAGGAGGGGCCGGGCTCGGCGGCGTCGATGCAGACGTACATTCCCTCGGCGGTACGCATGCCATAGTAGCCGGCGGAGGGGAGGCTCCAGGGTCCGGGCTTCTCGCGGGAGACATCGACCCCGAGGGCCGCCGGCGCGGGAGCGATTCCGAAGGCCGCGTCGTTGAAGAGCGCGATCTCGCCATCGGGATGGGTGACGCGGAGCAGAGCGGCCCTTGCGCGGCGAAGCGGTTCCCGCACCGCGCGGCGGACGTCTTCCGTGCCGCACTCCGCCAGGACGCCCAGCAGATAGCAGACGCGCGCGTGGTACATGGGGGACCGCTCGTAGTGCATGCCGTCGGGGAGGAGCTGCTCTGCGAGTTCCCCGCACAGCAGACGAAGACCGGTCGCATGCCATCGTTCGGCGTCGGGGCCGTGGAAGCACGACCCGGCGATGGCGAGCGCGGCGGCGTTCTCCAGCAGATGGTTCGCCAGCAGGTGGTATTCGATGTGGGATTCGAGCCAGACGAGCTGGCGCCAGAGCGATGCCCAGATTCGCTCGTCGAGGTCGTCGCGCTCCTCGGTTCGCTGGGCGTGGCGGGCGAAGAACCACCCGCACCAGTTCATCGCGCGCAGCGAAACGGGGTAGGGTTCCCAGCCGACGGCGCCGCGGCGGGGGGGATGGCGTTCGATCCAGTCGAGAACGGCTTTCGCGCCCTCGTCGAATCCGGTGGAGAAGAGCCAGTCGAAGTAGTGGAGGTTGTACTGCCAGAGCTTGGGCGTGGAGGCGGCACTCCAGTCGATCGGGCTGCCGAGTTCGCGCTCTTCGTCGAGAAAGCGAAAACGCCCCCGCTTCGCGTCGGGGGCGTAGTCCGGCTGGCGGGGCGGTTGAAACGTCGTGTCGCGATTCCAGCGCGAGCCGGGATAGGTGGGGGGCTCGTGGCTGGCGAGGGAGGCGGGATTCTCCAGCCGGGTACGAACGCGGTTGCCGATCTGCCAGGCGATCTGGCGCGGCTTCAGATGGCGAACCGTCCGAAGCAGGCGGCCGGGATCGCGAAAGCCGATCATCCCGCCGACTTGCCCCGCGAGAGAAGCTCGTCGAAGTAGGGGATCGTTCTGGCGAGGCCCTGCTCGAGCGCGATGGTCGGCTTCCAGCCGAGCTTCTCCGTGGCGACGGAGATGTCGGGCTGGCGGCGCACCGGATCGTCCGGCGGCAGGGGGTTCTCGATCAGCTTCGACTTGGAGCCCGTCTGGGAAATGACGAGTTCGGCGAGCTGGCGGATGGTGAACTCGCCGGGGTTGCCCAGGTTCACCGGCCCGATGAAGCCGGACTCGTTGTCCATCATGCGGACGAAGCCCTCGACGAGGTCGTCGACGAAGCAGAAGGAGCGCGTCTGGGACCCGTCGCCGTAGATGGTGATGGGTTCGCCGCGAAGGGCCTGGACGATGAAGTTGCTGACGACGCGTCCGTCGTTCACCAGCATGCGCGGCCCGTAGGTGTTGAAGATGCGGACGACGCGGATATCGACGCCGTTCTGGCGGTGATAGTCGAAAAAGAGCGTCTCGGCGACGCGCTTGCCCTCGTCGTAGCAGCTGCGCAGGCCGACGGTGTTGACGTTGCCCCAGTACGCCTCGGTCTGCGGGTGCTCCAGCGGATTGCCGTAGACCTCCGACGTGGAGGCCTGGAACGCCCGCGCGCCGACGCGTTTCGCGAGGCCCAGCGTGTTCAGCGCCCCCATCACGTTCGTCTTCACCGTCTTCACCGGGTTGTACTGGTAGTGTACCGGCGACGCGGGGCACGCCAGGTTCCAGATGCGGTCGACCTCCATGAAGAAGGGGTGGATGACGTCGTGGCGGACGAGCTCGAAGTTGGAGTCGCCGAGCAGATGGCGGATGTTGTCCTTCCGGCCGGTGAAGAAGTTGTCCATGCAGAGGACTTCCTCGCCGGCGCCGAGAAGGCGCTCGCAAAGATGGGAGCCGATGAATCCGGCGCCGCCGGTGATCAGGTTGATGGTCATGCTGGTCGTTTCGCCTTCCGGTTTGTGAGTGGCGGTTCCGCCGTTCCTAGAAGTGGGGGCACCACCAGAAGTCGCGCTTGTCCTCGGCGACCTTCCGAAAGGCCACGAGGCTGGCGTTCTCCCGCGTCTTGTCGTATTCGGCGGCGGCGGCGTCGAACAGATTCTCCACGACGGGGCGGGGAACGAGGGCGACCGCGCATCGCGCCAGGGTGCGCCCCGCGTGGGCGATCCTGCGCCGCTTCGTCCAGGAGGTCTTGGAAATGCAGGCGATCCGCCGGTAGCACGGGTATTTCTCGACGTAGCGCACGACCTTGTTGATCGAGCGGTTCGCCGCATCGTCGAAGACCACGATCCCGCCGGGTTCCAGCATCCTGTTGGCGAAGAAGAAGTCCATCAGGGCGTGATCGAAGCTGTGCCATCCGTCGATCAGGACGAAGTCGAACTTTCGTCCTTCCGCCGCCATGCGGGGCAGGCAGCAGGCGGAATCCTCCTCGATAAGCTCGAAGCGCTCGAACCCGCACCGCTTCACGTTCGCCACGCCGATACTCCGCCAGTACCCCGACTGGGTCAGGTCGATCGCCGTGTGGAAGGAATCCGATCGGTCGTGGAGGGCGTCGCAGATCGAGACAGTCGAGATGCCGTGGGCGCATCCGATCTCGAGAGTTCTGTGGACGGGATTGCGCCGTATCAGGCGGTGCAGGAACCCGCATTCCCGCGCGTCGAGTCCCGCCGCCAGCTCGACCGCTTCGCCGTCGGGACTCTCGGCCATGCCGCTCGACGAGATGTCGTGCAGAAGGGTGCGGGCTTTCGCCGTTCGCACGAATCCCCAGGGACTGTCGGCGTTTCGTTTCAAGTCGCGGCCACTCCCGCCGCCTCGAACGCCGCGTTCGTGACGGACTCGATCTGGGAAAACGGAATCAGCGGTTCGCCGCCCTTCGCGACGCGGTCGAGGAAAAGACGCAGCTCCGCCGCGTGGCCCTTGTCCTGGCGCGGCGTGCCGAAGGACTTGAAACCGGGGAAGCCGTGCCCGCGCAGCGTGCGGAAGTTCTCGAGGCGAAGCACGCGTCCGTCGGAGAATATCTCCATCGTCTCCTTCGGGAAGCTCTTCGAGCCGTTGGAGAAGTAGTTCACGCTGCCGATGGAGCCGTCCGCGAACCGCAGGGCGATCGTCATCCGGTCGGACCGGACGAGCGGCGTATCGCCTGCGGAAACCGCCGAAACGGACGCGACTTCGCTGCCGCAGACCGACACCATCAGATCGATGAAGTGGCACGCCTCGCCGACGATGCGGCCGCCGCCGCGCGCGGGGTCGTGAATCCAGGAATCCGGCGGAACGGCGCCGGCGTTTACCGTCATGGTCATGCAGAGCGGTTCGCTGCGGGCGGCGGTCAGTTCGCGGATCTTGCGGGCGTGGGGGCTGAAGCGCCGGTTGAATCCCACCATGAGCTGCAGCCCTGGATTGCGTTCGACGGCGGCGCGGACCTCGGCGAGCTGCTGCGGATCGATGGCGAGGGGCTTCTCCACGAAGACGTGCTTGCCGGCGTCGAGCGCCTCGCAGACGAACCGCGCGTGCTGGTGGTGGCCGGTCACCACGAAGACGGCGTCGATCTCGGGATCGTCGAGTATCCGGCGATAGTCCATCGTCGCCTCTTCGGCGCCGAACTTTCGCGCGGCATGGACGAGCGACACGCCCTTCGACCGCGCGGCGACGTACCGAATGCGCGCGCCGGCCTTCTGCAATCCGGGCAGGATAACGGCCCTGGCGAAGCCACCGGAGCCGATCACGCCGACGACGGGTGCGCGCTTTGCCGCGGGCGACCGCGTTTGCGGAATCGAAACGGAGTGCGCGGGCGACGCGTCGTCGGGGTATTCGAGAACGATGCCGAGGGACTTGGCGTCGTTGGTGACCGATTCGTACGCCCGAAGCGCGTCGGCGAACGCGTGGCGGTGCGTGACCAGATCGCCGGTGCGCAGCGCGCCGGAAGCGATCGCGTCGAGCACCGCGCCGAAGTTGCGCTGTTCCGTCCACCGCACGAAACCGGCGGGATAGTCGTGCCCCTGCTGCTCGTACGCCTCGTCGTAGCGGCCCGGTCCGTAGGAGCAGGAGACCTGGAAGGTGAGTTCCTTCTCGAAGAAGTCGCTGCGGCGGAGATTCAGTCCGACGACGCCGACGAGAACGATGCGGCCGCGCTTGCGGCACGCCTGCGCCGCCTGGTGCATGATGTCGTCGCTCTTGGCGGCGGCGGTGACGATCGCGCCGTCGATGCCTGCGCCGCCGCTCCATTCCATCGCGGCGCGAACCGGGTCGCCGCCCTGGCCGATGTCGACCGTTCGCGCGCCGAAGGACTCCGCGAGCTTCAGCCGGTCCGCGTTCAGATCGACGGCCATCGCGGCGCAACCGCTGGCGCGGAGAAGCTGCACCGTCAGGAGGCCGAGCAGTCCCGCGCCGAACACGACGAACTTCTCGCCGAGCGTCGGCGCGGCGAGTCGCACGCCCTGCAGCGCGATGGAACCGAGAACTGCGAAGGCGGCCTCCTCGTCGGAGACGCCGTCGGGAACGCGCGCGCAGAGATTGCGCGGAACGCAGACGATCTCCGCGTGGTTGCCGTTGCTCGCGACGCGGTCGCCGGGCCGCAGATCGTGCACACCGGCGCCCGTCTCCAGGACGACGCCCGCGTTGCAGTAGCCCAGCGGGAGCGGTTCGTCGAGCTTGCGGAACACGGCGTCGAGCGTCGGCGCGATGCCGTCGGTGCGGAGCTTGTCGAGGACCTGCTTCACCTTCTCGGGCTGCTGGCGTGCCTTGCTGACGAGGTTGGCCTGGCTGAACTCGACGAGCATGCGTTCCGTGCCGGCGGAGATCAGCGACCGGCGCGTGCGGATCAGGACTTCGCCCGCGCCGGGCCTGGCGGCCGGAACGTCGGCGAGTTCCATCTCGCCCGTGCGCAGGTGCTGAAGAATCTGTTTCACGGTGCGGGGGTGCGCTTTCGCTCTTCGATCTTGGCGACGATGTGGATGTCGTGGGCGACCCGAAGCAGACAGAAGACGAGCCCCGGGTAGCCGTCCAGAAAGCCGCGCCGCCAGAAATAGGTGTAGCAGAAGCGGGTCAACGGCTTCATGGGCACGCGCGCGGCGAGACGCTTGAGCGCGCGGCGGCGGACTATGGGCTCGCGCGAGAACAGTTCCCCGGCGGCGAGGGGTTCCCCGCGCAGCCGGACGACCAGGTCCACCTCGTCCGTGGAGTACTGATTGTGGCGGCCGATCCACTGGTGGACGCCCTTGCCGAACCCCTCGTGGCGCCACGCGTTGCGGAAGTAGTGCAGCGGTCCGTCGGTCACTTCGCGCTGGCCGTGGCCCTCCTTGCGGTATCGCACCTCGCCGCGCTTCAGCAGGCGCAGCTGGTAGGAGGGATAGAAGGTGCAGTGCTTCATCCAGCGGCCGAGGAAGTAGTTCCTGCCGGCGACGAAGGCGCCGGACTCCGCCGGACCGCTGCGCACGAACTCGCCGATCTCGCGGGCGAGCGCGGGCGTCATGAACTCGTCCGCGTCGAGAAAGAGAATCCAGTCGTGGCGCGGTTCCGCGTTGTCCAGTGCCCAGTTGCGCTGCTGGCCGAAGTCCTCGAAGGCGTTCCGGAGAACGCGGACGTCCGGCCGGGCGCGGCGGGCGAGTTCGATCGTGCCGTCGGTGCTGTGGGAATCGACGATCACGACGTCGTCGGTCCACGAAAGCCGGGAAACGCAACGCCCGATATTGAGCGCCTCGTTGTAGCTGAGGATGATGACGGTGACGGGAATCATGGGGCGCGTCTCTGGAGAATCCGTTCGTAGAGCTTCATCGATCGCGTCGCGACCCTAGTCCACGTGAACCGCCGCTCGACGAGGCGCCGCGCGGCGCGACCGGTCCCGGCGCGGCGTTCCTCGTTCGCGAACAGGCGGACGATGGCGTCCGCGACGTCCGCCGCGTCGGTGTTCACGACCTCCCCGGCGCCGGCTTCCGAAACTTCCGGAATGTTGCAGCAGGTCGTGATGACGACGGGAAGACCCGACGCCATCGCCTCCAGCACGGCAACCGGAAGTCCCTCCGTCCAGGAGGGGAGCACGAAGACGGCGGCGGCGGAGAGGGCGTCGACCTTCTCGCGGTCGCGGAGTTCGCCGACGAAGCGGACGCGCGGCAGGCCCGCGAAGAGGCTCTCGGCGGTGCGTCGGTAGCCCGTTCCGCCATCGTCTCCGGCAACGACGAGATCGGCGTCCGGCACGCGGTCGTGAATCCGCCGCCAGGCGCCGGCCAGCAGGTCGAGGCCCTTCTTCGGGTGAACGCGGCCGAGAAACAGCAGGATGCGGCGGTCGCCGCCGATGCCGTGCTTCGCACGAAACGCCACGCTTTCGCCGTTTCCGAAATCGCCGGGGCGGACGCCGTTGGGGATTCGCGCGACGGGCGCGCGTATTCCGAAGCGCCGCACCTGGCGCGCCTCCATGCGGGTCAGCGCCTGAATGGCGGCGGCTTGCCGAAGCCAGGGGAGCTCCACGCGCCTCGCGTAGAATGCCTTGCGGCCGCGGTTGATGGAAAGCGCGCGGTCCTCCAGGGAACCCTGGGGCGCGACGACGAAGGGAACGCCGGCGCGTCCCGCCGCGCGCATCGTCATCCACGTCGGAAAGTTCCACACCGCGTGGATGTGCACGATGTCGTAGTCGCGAACGCGGCGGTGGATCTCCGCCGCGAAGGGAAGGGAGACGCCGGGGTTGTTGAAGGGAAGCGTCATGGGAAACTCGCGCGACCGCACGAGACCGGCGTCGGGAAGCACGGGGTTTCCCTGGGGCTTGGCGACGTGGAACACGTCGGTTTCCGCGCCGAGCCGGGCGAGTTCCTCCGTCATGTTCCGGACGATGTGCGTGGTTCCGGAAGAGTTCGCCATGCCGCGGCAGACGTGGAGAATCTTCATGCCGGCCTCGCTGCGCGGGCCCGTTCGGCGGAGTTCACCGCGTCCGCCAGTCCCGACGCGAAGCGTGCGGGAGACCAGTCGGCGACGATGCGGCGCGACGCCTCGCCGAGCGCGGCGCGCTGCGGCCCGCCGAGGTTCGCGACGTCGGTCAGCGCGCGGGCGATGGACTGGTCGTCGGCGGGATCGAACGCGAATCCGTTCTCGCCGTGATGCAGAAGCTCGTGCGCCGCGCCGACGTTCATGGAGGAGAGAACCGGAAGACCCGCAGCGGCGGCTTCGTTCAGCACCAGACCCCACGCTTCGGCCTTCGCGGGATGGACGAACGCGGAGGCGAGTCCGTAGTACACAGGGAGGCGGTCGTACTGGAGAAACCCCGGCCACGTCACGCCCTCCAGTTGCAGAGAGGCCTCCAGCGCGCGCAGTTCCGGTTCCGTTTCGCCGCTGCCGGAAACGACGAGCCCCCAGGGCGCGTCCGTCGCGTTGCGCCGGTAGAGGGCATAGGCGCGCAGAAGGCCGTCGATGTTCTTGCGGGGAAGAAAGCGCGTGTTGCAGAGAAAGTACCTGGCGGGAAGAGAGAGCTCGCGGCGGAGAACGGCGTCGCCCTCGCGCGCGGCCGCGGCGCCCCGGGCGAAGAAGTCGTTGTCGACGGCGTCGTAGCCGAAGAAGATGCGGTCTTCCGGAACGCCGAGGCTCCGGACGTATTCGCGGTGCGGTGTTCCGCCCACCAGGGCGGCGTCGTAGCGGCGGACGACGAGGGACTTGGCGGCTTCCTTCAGCGGATTGCGCGCCCGGCCCGAGCGCATCGTTTCGGACATGAGCACCGCGAGCGAGTCGTTCCGGCGGCACCACTTCAGCGCCGCGCGCGCCTCCGGCACGCCCCATCCGTTGATGGCGACCGCGCGCGGGGCGATACGCGCCAGTACGGCGGCGGTTTCGGTCGCGATCGCGCGGGGGTTCAGCTTCGAATAGTCTCCGTCGGAAAAGACGGTATGGCGGCGAAAGCCTTCGGCTCCCTCCGCCACGTCCCACGCGTAGTCGCCGTCGGTGCGGGCGATCTCGATTCCGTGCACCGCGATGCCGTCGCCGCGAAAGCGTTCGGCCGCCGCGCGAAGCCGCGCGAGATGATACGGCCCGAACCGCATCCAGACGATGGCGATGGCGGGGGAGGAGGTCACCCGGCGTCCGCCGGCTTCACCGCCATCGCGTAGAGCGAGAACGGAACCCTGGGGTGCTTCGGATCGAAGGGAAGAAACGGGAGCGAAAGGAAGAAGAGCGGCAGGCCGGCGGCCGCGCCGAAGCGTTCCTGCACGGACTTGATGCGCGCGTTGAAGGCCTGGCGGACGGGTCCGCCGAGACCTTCGGTGCATTCCAGGCGGAATCCGATGGGTTCGAGCAGCTCGCGATACGTCTCCATCGTATAGCCGGGCCGGACGTGGCCGCCCTTCTCCTCGTGGTCGATGGGGAAGGCGACGTTGTAGGGGTGCTCGGCGTTGGGCGACGTGATGTGCAGGCGCCCGCCCGGCTTCAGCAGCGTCCAGAAGGCCTTGCAGACGCCGCTGTCGTCGCGGATGTGCTCGAGGACCTCCGTGCAGACGATCTCGTCGAAGCCGCCGAACTCGTCGATCAGCGGCTGCGAATCGTAGAGGTTGTGGTTGCGAAAGGAGAGCCTGCTCTCGGGCACGCCGTGGTATTCGTTGAAGAGGCGCCTGCAGCCGCGCACCTCCTTGTCCTTCAGCGTCACGCCGACCACGCGGTTGCCGGCCTTGTAGGCCTTCCACGACAGCATACCGTTGCCGCAGCCGGCGTCGAGAAAGGTGCTGTCGGAGCCCGCGCGCGGCGCGAAGTGCCGCGGGACGCGCGCGTAGCGGATGCGCGCGTGCAGATTGACGCCGGGATAGATCAGCCAGCGCAGCGTGTCCTTCATGTGTCGGCTCTTCCTTCCGCCGCGCCCAGTGCGGCCACCAGTTCGTTCGCGTATCGTTCGGGGGAGTGCTCGGCGCACTGGCGGCGCGCGCCGTCCGAGAGGCGGGCGAGCAACTCGCGGTCCTCCGCCAGCAGGTCAAGCCGTTCGGCGGTCGCGGACGCGTCGCGGACCGAAACGAGGAATCCACCCTCGCCGTCGCGGACGACCGATCCCGCGTTGGGCGTCGTCACCACCGGAACGCCGGCCGAGAGCGCTTCGTGGCAGACGTTCGCGGAGCCCTCCGAAAGCGTCGGCAGCAGCAGAACGTCGGCCCAGCGGTACTGCTCCGCCATTTCGCTGCGCGGAACGACGCCCCGCACGTCGGCGATCCGTTTCAGTTCCGCAACGCCCGCTTCCGCGAGCCAGGACGAGCCGACAAGGCGGAAGCGAATGCCGGGCGAGCTGGCCAGGCGCGAGATTTCGGGGAGATACTGGACGCCTTTCCGCAATTGCAGCGTACCCGCCACCAGGACGTTCAGTCCCGCGCCGTCGTGCCGTTCCCCGCGCACCGCGTCATCCGCCGCGCCCCGCCCGCACGGAACGACGCGGCACTTGTCGCGGTGCTCCGGTGGCAGCGTTCCGACGACATACTCCGAGCCGCATATGATCGTGTCGGCGAGATTCCACTCTTCTTCTTCGCGGCGCGCCATCTCTTCCGCGCCGGGCGTCGAGTAGGAATTCTCCGCTTCCCAGCCCGGCCAGCGCTCGAATTCCTCGGTCAGCAGCGCGATGTCGTGGCGCAGCGATGCCGAGGTCTGGTCGACGATACAGCGCAGACCCTTGCGCCTGGCGGCCTGCGCGATTTCGAGCCCGGCGCCGTTGAAGACATACACCGCGTTCGCTCCGCCGAATCCGGCGGAGACGACGGCCTTTCCGAACGCCTCGTTCTGCTCCGCCCATGCGGCGAACGGATCCCCCCCCTGGCGTCTCTTGCGCAGCGCGACGCTGGCGGGACCGCTCAGCGAGACGACCTTGTCGCGCGGCAGTTGCGGATCGCGCGCGAGAAGCGAACGCACCCTGCCCACGCCGGAGAGCAGCCCCGCCGCGTGGCGCACTGCGGGCGACGTCAGCGCGACGTCGGTAACGAGCCGTTCCAGCCGTCCCGCTTCGTGAAGCGCGCGCGGCACGGCATAGTGGCGTCGGCCGCCGATCTGCGCGACGAGAACGCGCTCCGGGCTCATTCCTTCTCCGTCCGTCTGCGAATCGCGAAGAGCAGTTCCCAGCCGTGCGTTTCCGCCACCATGTCTTCGGTTCCGTCCCACTCGGCGAGCCGCGCCAGGTCTCCAGACGTGTCCACGAAGCATGCGTGAGGGGCGGCGGTGCATCCGACGAACCGCTCCGTCAGCAGAACGGGATGCACCTGGCCCCACTTGCGGTGGAACGACGGGGGATTGTGGGCCCGCCATGCGGCGCTGCCGTTCGGCGTGTAGGCGATCACGACGCCACCGGGTCGCACCAGGCCGATCTGCGCGCGAATCGAGTCGGCGGGATTCGGAACGTGCTCCAGAACGTGGCCGGAATAGACGGCGTCGTAGCCGGTGCCGAGCGCGTCGAGGCGGGTTTCGATGTCGAGACCGAGGCGCTTGCCGAACTCCGCGCGGGGAACGCTGACCTCGAACGCGTCGGCGCGGTACCCGGCATCGCGAAGCTGCCACGCGGTGTAGCCCCAGCTCGCGCCGAAGTCGAGCACCCGCGCGCCCGGTTCCACCCCGGCGGCGCGAAGAGTCTCGATGGTTCGCCGCGCGCTCTTTTCCGTGCCTTCGAATTTCGTGGCGAGCAGTTCGGCGAGGGCTTCCCCGCCGGGCAGGTCCGTCGTCATTCCCGAACGATAGGCCTTCTGGTAGAAGCCGAGCATTCTCGAATCGCTCTCGCGCGGGTGGCGAAACAGCAGACCGCAGGACTCGCAGGAATGCAGCGCGTGGAATCCCTTCCGGTCGACGACGGAGAATTCGGAACCGTCGCAGGCGGGACACGCCGGGCGGCTTCCGATGCGGTCGAGCGCGCCACCCAGGACGTACGCCCACAGCGAAGGGCTAAGGTATCGTTTCATCCGGCGGCGTCTTCCTTCGGTGCGGGAACGCTCACGCGAACCGCGCCGGGCGGAGGCGCGGCTCCTTCGGGCAGCGCGACGAGTCGCCATCTTCGCGAGGCCTTCAGAAGGCGCGGCGCGAGGAACCTCCACACCAGGACCGTCGGGAGGCCAAGATACAGAAGGCGGTACATCCAGGCAGACATCAGGCCCTGGCTGGCCAGATACACGGAGACGGCGCCGGCTTCGAGGTAGAGAAGAATCCAGATGCCGCCTCGCGTGACGCAGCGCTTCCAGAGGATGGCGTAGAGCATGCCCGCGAGCCAGGAGACGACGAGACACCCCCAGCCGAATTCCAGAAAGGAATCGGCGGCGAATCCGACCGCGCTGCCGGCGACCGGCACCATCCCGGTGGCGGCGATCCATTCCTCCTCGCTGAAGGCGCCGTACCCCGGATTGTCGACCATCCACCCGACGCCCATGTCCTCGTACTTCGTCGGCCAGATCTGGCGCGGAATGGGCCGCACGAAGACTTGTGCGAAGTAGCGCCGTCCGTCGAAGTGGCGGTCGAAGTGCTTCGCGGCGATGATGTTCGTCCACGCCGAAACGGTCGTGTCGCCGGGATCGTACGCTGCGGGAACGATGGTGCTGCCGTAGGACTCCGCATCGAACTGGTAGTCGGAGCCGATGTAGAGCTCCCGCCGTTCGGAAACCAGAAAGAGCATGAGAAGTCCGGCGAGCGAGATGCCGCCCACCGCGAGAAGGAGCGGCGGGCGCCTGCCGCGCGAGAGATACCAACCCGCGCCGAGAGCGGCGAAGGCCAGGAACGTCGGGCCGCGTCGGCCGCCCAGCAGGCCCTGCAGAAGCAGCGGCGAGAGGATGAGCAGCGACACGACGAACGTCTCGATGCGGACCTTCTCGCGGGCCTTCGCGAAGAGATACATCATGACGGCGGGAAGGCAAAGGAGCACGACTTCGTTGAGGTAGCCGCTGCCGAGGCTGGCGCCGCCGCCCTTGCCCCTGCTGAAGGCCCGGACGAACCCGCCGGCCCTGGAGAGCTGAAGCCAGTAGATGAAGATCGATAGCGAAGCGAGAACCAGGGCGGCCGTCTTCAGCTTGGAGGCCGCTCCCGGCGTCAGCACCGGCAGATGGAGCGTCGCGCGGTTCCAGCGACGGTCCGGCGACACCGAAACGAGTCCGCCGCAGAGCGCGGTGACGGAGAGGAAGATGACGAGTTGCGCGAACGATTCCTTGTCTGGCGATGGGGGATAGTCCGCCAGCAGTCCGCGACGGTGGTAGATCCACGGGATGAACGCGAACAGATAGCCGCACATCGGCGTCAGGAACACGCCGGGATGGAAGGGATCGCGATGGCGAACGCAGACCCAGACGAAGGTGCCGGCGAGAACGAGGCCCGTGGCGGCGGCGTAGAACGCAAACATCAGGCGGTTGCCGTCCGTGCCGGCGCGCCGGCCGGCGGAGGAATGGCGGCGTCCGCGCCGGTGGAAAGGCTCCCGTGCGAGGGAAGTTCGCGCCAGCGCTTCCACGTTTCGCGGGCGACGGGCCCGCGCGTTCCGCGGTTCGCGGCGAAGACCGCGAAGGCTTGGAGAAGGGCCTTCGATTTCAGCGGCAGCGTATCCAGCTGGAAACGGTAGCGCAGAAGGGCCAGCGCGTCCAGAACGACGCGGGGCACGACATGGGGAAAGGGCGCGTTGATCAGATCGAAGAGGATCGTGTTCCGGACACCGAAGTGGAGCTGGCGGCGGGTGTCGCGCCTGGGACTGACCATGTGCACGATCGGATCGCAGTCCGCATGGACGATGCGCAGGCCGCGGTCGCGCAGCCGGATGCAGAGATCGCGCTCCTCGCCCTGGTGCTCGAAGAACTCGCGATAGCCGCCGGCCTCCAGCGCGGCGCCGCGGCGGATCGCATGGGCGCATCCGATGTACGAACGGACTTCGTCGCCGGGGCGGTGGTTGGGCCGTGCGGAGCGAAGGCTCGAGAGCGACTGTCGCTGGAGGGGCTCGACGAAGGGAATCGCGACCGCGCAGACCTTCGCGTCACCGCGAAAGAGAGCGAGAACCCGCTCGATGGTGTCGGCGCCGGAGAAGTACGCGTCGTCGTCGATCGAGAACACGATGTCGCCCGTCGCCTCCCGAAAGCCCCGGTTGCGCAGAACGATGTACCCGGTGCGCTCGCGCTGGGGGAAGACGCGCACCTGGGGGTGGCGCTCGCGCAGCGCATCGGCGGTGCCGTCCTCCGAGGCGTCGTCGAAGACGAGCACTTCGGGTTCGGGGACCTGCGCCAGAGCCGAAGCGACGGCGCGCAGCGTGTCCTCGCGGCGGCTGTGCGTCGTGATGACGACGGATGCGGTCAGCATGCCGCCGCACCATAGCAGGTACGCTCGATATACGCGGCGATTCGCGCGAGATCGTGCCGGCTCTCGACCCGTGCGCGGCCCGCGCGGCCCATCGATGCGCGCGTCTCCGGCGATTCGACCAGGGTTCGCAGCGCGCTTGCCAGGCCGTCGGCGCTTCCCGGCTCGCAGAGAAGACCCGTCCGGTTCGGCGACACGAGCCGGCGAAGTCCGCCCACGTCGGTCGCCACGACGGGAAGCTCCGCCGCCATCGCCTCGAGAATGGAAATCGGCATGCCTTCCTTCGCGACCGATGGCAGCACGAAGACGTCGGCGGTTCGCAGCAGGTCCGCGACGTCCTCGATGCAGCCGGGAAAGTCGATGTGCTCTTCGAGCCCGAGGCGGATCGTCTCGGCGCGAACGGTTTCAAGGAGCGAGCCGCCTCCCGCGAGCGTCGCCCGAAACGCCACACCGGCGTCCCTGAGCGAACCAAGCGCCTTCACGAGAACGTCCTGCCCCTTGCCGGGAACGAAGTGCGAGCAGCAGACGATGTGGGGAGCCCCAGGCGTTCCGCATGGAGCGGAAGCGAAGCGTCGCAGGTCGATCGCCGTGGGAACGACGCGAATCGCGCGGCGCGGAATCGCGAGGCCGTTGCGGGTCGCCTCCGCCGATTCGCGGGACACCGCGAGCATCGCCGGACGGTGCCGGCGGACCAGCCGCCTCGTCCATGCGCGCAGGAACCGCCCGCGCGCGTTGGGAGAGAGGAGCCACTCGCGGCTGTCGTGAATGTGCCAGACGTGCCGGGTCCGGGGGCCGAGGGCTTGCGTCGCGAAACGACAGGCGGGCCAGAGATGGCTGTGGACGACATCCGGCTTCCACGTCGAGGCGAGACGGCGAATGCCGCGGGCGAACCGCGTCATGCCGCCAGGGTCGCGAAGCGAACCGTCGTACTCGAACGCGAAGCGCTCGACGCCGTCGGGAACGCGCGTCGTGTCCATGATGCTCCCGTTGACGATGCAGAGAGCGGTGCGGTGGCCGTGTTGGGCCTGCAACGCGGCGAGTTCGGTCGCGAAGCGTTCGGTCCCGCCGGGGCCGAGAAGCGGAAGGCAGTGCAGAATGCGAAGCGGCGCGGTCACCGGTCTGGTCTCGCAAGTCGCCTGAGTCTCCCGCATACACCCGTCGCACGATAGTACGTCCACTCGGTGATCGCGAAGACGGAACAGGCCGTGTTCGGAAGGCGCAATGCCCGGAGAGCCGCGACCAGTCCGAGCAGGGGGGCGACCGGCGTTCCACGCGCGATGCAGGCAAGCTTCCCGGTGGGCCAGGCTCCGGGGTCGCTCCCGTGGGCAAGTCTCCAGGTCGTCAGAATTCGCAACACCTGCCAGACCAAAGCGGCACGATAGAGACGGCGGCTTCGAAGCCGCGCCGGAGCGAATCGCCACGCGGAGCGCAGTTGCACCAGCCTTGCTCGAAGATAGCGCTTCCGGGACAATTCGCGCCGAGGGTTTCCGCGGCCCATCGAAATGCGCGGCCGGCCCGGCTCTCCCAGGCGATAGTAGGCGAGCGCATCAGGCACCCACCCGAAAGCCCTCGCCTGCAACGTCAAGCGGGTATGGAATTCCCAGTCCTGGCAGCATGATAAAGTCGGCGCGAACGCGCCGACGCGCTCCACAAGCGATCTGGTGGCGAGAGGACCCGAAGTCTGGAAGTACGCCCATGCCAGTTGGCGAGTCGCGACCTGCTCCCGCGTCAGCTTCGCGCTGCCGTAGTGGACGCATGCCGGGTCTTCGAGGATTGCCACGGGGCCGTAGCTGAATTCCCAGTCGGGGTTCGCCTGCATGGCCTCGATCTGCCTTGAAATCTTCTCGGAGTGCAAGCAGTCGTCCGAATCCAGGAACAGGACGAACGCACCCCGCGACAGCGCGAATCCCCGGTTGCGGGCGGTTGGAGCGCCGGAATTGCGCTGGCAATCCAGACGAACGCGAAAGTCCTCATTCGAACCGTTCGACTCGATCCACTCGCGCACGCGTTCGGGCGAACCGTCCGTCGATCCGTCGTCGACGACAACGACCTCCAGAGGCCGCCACGTTTGGTCGTGAACGGATTCCAGTGTCTCGACGATGAACTCCGCGTGATTGTACACCGGAATCACTACGGAGACCAGTGGCGCCTTGTCTGCCGCGTGGCGCTTCATTTCCATTGTCTGACGAGTCTCCTCTTCGCTGCCACGAGCCGTTGCGCGTCGAGAGGACCCAGGAGCCTGTACAGAACGGAAGACAGGCCGGCGAACGCCTCGGCCGCACCGGCCGCGTCCAGCGCGAGCGCCCTGGCAAAGTAGCGCCGCGCCGATTCGCAGTCTCCGCGCACGACGAGATCCCTTCCGTCGCGGGCCCACGCGAAGGCAAGGGTCCGGCGGCGGGAATCCGTGAGCCGTTCCGAGGAACGCAGCAAATCCTCGGCGTTCAGGAAGACATCCTCGTGCCGGTGCAGGACGGCGAGGGAGTCGGACGAAACGCTGTCGGCGCGCTTCCGCTGGACGTAAAGCGGCTCCGGAACGGATGCGAAACGAATCCCTCCGCATGCCAGCCGCAGGTGCAGATCGCGTTCCTGCGAGCACTTCAGATGCTCTCGAAAGCAACCGGCTGCGAGCAGATCGGATCGGGAATGCAGCGGCGTGATCATCAGCGAGTTGCGGAGGACGTAATCCACCGGATCTCCGATCGTTTCTGCGGGAATCCACGTTCCCGAAGTCGGTCGGCCGGTCGTGTCGATCGCCTCGACTCCGGAGAGAACCATCCAGCCCGAATCCGTCGGCATGGCGTCCATCTGGCGTCGTGTCTTGTCCGGCTTGATCAGATCGTCCGCGTCGAGGAACTGGACGAATTCGCCGCGGGCCATCGCCAGGCCCCGGTTGCGCGCCGCGCCGCCGCCCCGGTTGGGCCCCGTTTCCCAGCGGATGCGGTCGCTGAAGGACTCGATGACGCGCACACTTCCGTCCGTCGAGCCGTCGTCGATCACGATGACTTCCAGTTCCGGCCACGTCTGCGCCAGCGCGCTCTCGATGGCGTCGGCCACCCATGCTTCGTCATTGTAGCAGGGGATCACGATGGAAACGAGAGGCGTGTCGGCGCTCATCGCGCGAACCGTCTCAGCGTTTCGCGCAGCGTCGAACGCGGCGTGAGCCACGCGCGCTGGAGCTTGCGGCGCGCCCCGGGATGCAGGAACGACTCGGTGTCCGGCTCGGGCGGGACAGGGGATTCGGGCGGTTCGGTCGCCACG
>JAJFLJ010000312.1 GCA_021772755.1 Candidatus Sumerlaeota bacterium | reverse complement strand
TGGTTGAGCCATTCGCGCATCGTCTTGGGGGCCGGGACAGGGCGCCCCGGAATGACGATGGAGGTGTGCGAGGTTTCGTCGTCCTCGGTCTGGGGCCGGGCGCGGGGGATCGCGAGCTTCGCGCCGCCCCCGCCGACCGGTTTCGGCGGCGGAGCCAGTCGCGTCTGGGAAGGCGCCGGGGCGGGTGCCCTGACCTGAACCTTCTTCTTACGCTCCTTGCCCAGGTTCCAGCGCCGCGCCCCGCCGGGGCTCTCGACCGTGCCTTCCGGCGTCCCGGGTGCGCCGGGCTGCTCGGAATCGTGTTCTTCGTTCGTTGTCACCGTCGTGATCCCAATCCCCGCTCGAAGTCACAGACTGAACGCGTTTCTTCCCCCCGGGGGCAGAATGCGTCAATCGCTCTCTGGGGCGGCGAAGCGGATCATGCCGCAGACCAGACGCCCGTCGCGGACCACGGCGGAGGCCTCGCAGAACCTCGGCGCGCCGTCCGGCAGCCTCACGATGCCCTTCCACGGGTCCCCCGATCCGAGCAGGGCGGCCTCCAGAGCGGTCGGCGCGGCGGAGGAAAAGTCGAATCCCAGCAGCGACCACGCCGCCCGGTTCACGATGGCTTCCGCCGCCTCGCCGTAGAGCGCTTCGGCGGGATCGTTGAAAAAGACGGAATTGGTGAGGCGATCGGTCAGGAGGAGAGGGGTCGATTCGAACAGATCGACGGTCCGGCCGACGATCTCCCGGTCCGCCGGGTCGTTCCAAAGGTCGGCGGGAAACAGCATCGCGTGACTTTCGGAAGAGAAATGGTAGTCCCAAGGGGATTCGAACCCCTGTTTCCGCCGTGAGAGGGCGGCGTCCTGGACCGGGCTAGACGATGGGACCGCCGCGGTGAAAAATGGCTGGGGAGGGAGGACTCGAACCCCCAACATTCAGAACCAGAATCTGACGTGCTACCAGTTGCACCACTCCCCAGCGGTGCCTTGCCGGGTCGCCCCGGCGCGGAGGCAAGGAGGTAGGGAGAGGACGGCCTGTCCGTCAAGGCCGAAGATTCTCCGAAAGCGACCGCGCGTCCTCAGAGAGCGGCAACGAGCTCCGGCGCCCTGGCGACGATCTCCTCCAGGCTCCCCGAATCCTTCGCTCCCGCCTGAGCCAGGTCGGGCTTGCCGCCCCCCTTGCCCCCGAGCGGACCCGCCACCGCGTTGACCACCTTGCCGGCGGGGTACGCCTTGCGCGCATCCGCGCCCACGGCCGCGACGATTCCGATCTTGCCGCCCTCCTTCGAGAAGGCGAGCGCGATTCCCCCGCCGCCCATCTTCTCCTGCAACGCCATCGCGACCGTCTTCAGGTCCTTGCCGTCCAGCCCCTCGAACACGGCCGTCGCCAGCATCGCGTCGCCCACCGGCACCGCTGCGGCGACGAACCGGTCGAGATTCGCCGCCGCCGCCTTCTGCCGCTCGCGGGCCAGGTCCTTCTCCAGCTGCTTGACGCGGGCCTGCAGGAGCTTCACGCGCTCCACGGCCTGCGAACCCTTCGCGGCCAGCTCGTTCTGCAGCGGCTGAAGCACGTCGTACTGCTCTTCGAGTTCCAGCTCCGCCGCGCGCCGGCCCGTAACCGCTTCGATGCGCCGCACGCCGCTCGCGATGCTGCCTTCGCTGACGATGCGAAAACGCGCCGCCTGGCCCGTGCTGTCCAGATGCGTCCCGCCGCAGAACTCCAGCGAAACGGTCGCGTCCCCGTCGCCCATGCGCACCACGCGCACCGTGGGGCCGTACTTCTCGCCGAAGGGGGCGATGGCGCCCTTCTTCTTCGCGTCCTCCAGCGAGAGCACCTCCGTCGTGACGGGATAGTCGCCGAGGATGAGGCGGTTGACCTCTTCCTGGATCAGGCGCAGCGTGTCCGCGCTCACCGCCTCGTGATGCGCGAAGTCGAAACGCAGCCCGTCCGGCGCGACGTGCGAACCCGCCTGCTTGCAGTGGTCGCCGACGTGCTTCTTGAGCGCCGATTGCAGCAGATGCGTCGTGCTGTGATTGCGGCGGATGTGCATGCGGCGGCCGGCATCGACGCGGCAGGCGACGGTGTCGCCGGCGCGAACCGTCCCGCTGCGAACCTCGCCCCGGTGGAGCCACACGCCTTCGCCCGTCTTCTGCGTGTCGGCGACTTCGAACAGCGCGGCTCCCGCTTCGATCGTTCCGGTGTCTCCGATCTGGCCGCCGGACTCCGCGTAGAACGGCGTACGGTCGAGCACCAGCGTCGCGCGCGTTCCTTCGGAGGCGTTTTCCACGAGAGCGCCATCGGCGATGATTGCGATCACCGCGCAGCCGTTCTCCTCCGTTGCCGCATAGCCGGTGAACTTCGTTTCGCCGTGGCGGTCGAACAGACCCGCGGCGGCGTCCGCCTCCTTGTCCAGCCCCTCGCCCTGCCACGAAGCGCGGCCGCGCTCCTTCTGCTCGCCGAGCGCCTTCTCGTAGCCAGGCCGGTCGATCGAAAGGCCCGCGTCGCGCGCGACCTCTTCGGTCATGTCGAGCGGGAAGCCGTATGTGTCCCAGAGCTTGAACGCCTCGGCGCCCCCGATGATCTTCGACCCCGAGTCCCTGGCATTGGCGATCAGTTCGTCCAGCAGCTTCATGCCCCGGTTGCGCGTCTTGAGAAACGACTCCTCCTCGATGCGCACCGCCTTGCGAAGGAACGTCGCCTTCTCCTTCAGCCCCGGATACGTGCCGCCCATCGCCTCGATGACGGGATCGACGAGGCGGTCCATGAAGGGATCGTCGTTGCCCAGCAGCGACGCGAAGCGCAGCGCCCGCCGTGCGATCCGCCGCACCACGTATCCGCGCCCGACGTTGCCTGGCGCGATGCCCTCCTCCAGACAGAAGCAAAGCGCGCGGACGTGGTCGGCGATGGCGTTCACGCCGAGACGCGCGCGGACCGCCTGGTCCGTTCCGCCGCCCTCGTCGAGGACCTTGAGGTACTTCACGCCGACGAGTTCCGCCGCCGCCGACACGATCGGCCAGAGCAGGTCCGTCTCGTAGGGCGTCGATGCCTTGCCCTGCATCCACATGGAAACGGTCGTCATGCGCTCGAGACCCGCGCCCGTGTCGATGCCGCGGTTCTTAAGGAGAGGCCGCGATCCGTCGCGCTGCTGGTCGAACTGCGGAAAGACCATGTTCCAGATTTCCAGGAACAGATCGCCCTCCTCGTCGATGCGCTTCGCCAGGACCGGCGTGTACGCGTCCTCGCTCTTCTTCAGCTCCTCCTGGATCGTGCGCAGTTCCTCGTCCGTGCCCATGAAGAAGCAGAGCTCGCTGCACGGGCCGCATGCGCCGGTATCGCCGGCAGGGCCCCAGAAGTTCTGCGCCGCGTCCAGGCGAACCGGCGTGTACAGGCAGTCCGTCTCCTCGCGCCAGAGCGCCTCCGCCTCGTCGTCGTCCTCGAAGATCGTCGGGAAGAGCCGCTCGCGCGGCAGCTTCATCACTTCGGTCACGAACTGCCACGCCCACCGGATGGCCTCGCGCTTGAAGTAGTCGCCGAAGCTGAAGTTCCCCAGCATCTCGAACAGCGTGTGGTGACGCAGCGTCTTGCCGACGTTCTCCAGATCGCTGCCCTTGCCTCCGGCGCGCAGACATGGCTGGCAGCTCGCCGCGCGCGAGTAGGGGAGCGGAGCGATCTCGCCGCTGTACAGGCGCTTGAACTGCACCATGCCGGCGCTGGTGAACAGCAGCGTCGGATCGTCCGGCGGAATCAGCGGAGCCGGACCCACCAGCTTGTGGGCCGCTCCCGGCATGGACTCGAAAAAGCGAAGATACTCGCGTCGAAGATCGTTCCCGGTCAGCGTCATGGCGTGGACAAACCTTTGATGTGAAAACGGTTATCCCCTCCGGCGGCCCGCCGAAGGGGCGGGACCATTGCGGGAGGGGACCGGGGGTGAGCAAGGGGAATGGGCTACGCGCCCCGGGGCTTCCTCAGGATGAAGAGCTGGTTCTTGACGGCTTCCCGGTAGTCTCCGCTTTCGAGCTCTTCGGGCGCCAGGAGCCGCTTGGGTTCCATGAGTTCGATCACGGAGGCGTGGTGTTCGAATCCCGTCAGCTTGAAGAGCCATCTCCATTGCCAGTAGGTGAGCACGAAGATGTGCTTCTCGACGCCATAGGAGTAGTACGACATCGACGGAATCCTGACGTGGCCCGATTCCGGATCGAGCTCGAAGAAGCAGGTATCCTTCTCCGCGTCGTAGCTCTCCGGAAACCGAACGGCCGCGTTGCCCTCGATCGGGTAGGGAACGTTCACGTAGAACAGACCCCCGCGCTTGAGAACCCGCCGGATTTCCAGCAGCAGGACGTAGGGAATGATCGAGTGCTCGAGAACATGGGACGCCAGAACGGCATCGAAGCTCTCGTCCGGCACCGGAAGCGAATGCATCTCGCACTTCAGTGGCGTCATGCCCCGCGCCTCGCACTGCCGAAGCTCCGCGTCGCTTCCGGAAGCCGCCGTGACGTCGTATCCGAGATGCCTGAAGTGGTGCCCGATGAAACCGGCGCCCGCTCCGACGTCGAGCAGCCTGCCTCCGCCCCCCTTCGAAACCGGAGCGTTCTCCCTGAACCAGTGCCACCAGGGCGTGTCGCTCTTCTCGATGTAGGCGTCGAAGTTCTCCGGTTCCATTTCCGGCGGCGAGTGGGGGAACGTCGCCTCCACCGAGCCGGTCTCGTACGCCTCCAGCAGCGCGGACTGAACCAGGGTCTCCTGCGACGAATACTCCTCGAGCATCAGCCTGCGCAGCGTCTTCGACCGGACGAGTTGGCGCGCGAGGAACTTCCCGCCCATCCTGCGCGCGATGCGCATCGAGAGTGGAGACTTCCGGCTGAAATGCGGATCGTCCGGAAAGAGGCATCCGGCCTCCCCGTCGAGTTCCACCGCCCGCCGTCCCTGGTTGAACCGGCGGTCGATGTCCATCAGCGTCACCCAGATCGGGGAACCAAGGCGGCTCTCGCGCGCGTACCTTCGCATCCTCTCGAACCGGGCGTCGGAAAAGCCGCTCTCCTCCAGCTCGATGTGCATGATGCGGAATTGCGGCTCGGGGTTGGAAGGCTCCAGCGACATGATCCTGCCGTAGGCAGCGACGGCCTCCTCCCGGCGACCGGTCGAGAAGAGCGCCCATGCCAGATGTCCAAGCGCTTCGGTGTTCGCAGGGTCTTCAGCGCATGCCCGCTGAAGCAGACCGATTCCCTCTCCGACCCGCCCGTCCCTGAAACACGCGATTCCCTCCTCGAACGATCCCATGTGCGCTGCTCCTCGTTGGATCGGTAGCGAGCGAACCGATCCAACGACAGTCGTCGGCGAAATCCCGGGCTCGCAAGGGGAATGGGGCGAGAGCGGCTGCCTACAGGAAGATGCCGCGCGCGGCACACATGATCGCGACGATACCGGCCACCAGCAGGGAAACGGTTCGCGCCCAGAGCATGATTCCCGTCGGCAGATCGCGGGGTCGGAAGTGCTTCCGGTAGAGAGTCACTATCAGCCAGAAGCCGCCTGCGTATGCGTAGGGGGCCCACGGCTGGATGCCCATGTGGGCAAGCCCGCCGCTGATGGAGAATTCGAGAAAGAGAAAGTAGCCTGCCTTCAGAAGGAGCGCGATCGATCCAAGGAGCAGAGCCGCGTCGGGAAGCGTGCCGTGAACGAACCCGCGCTTCCGTGGGATGGGGTCGGGTTCCGCTTCGTCCACAGGACGCCTCGCACCAGGGAGTCTACTCCGTCCGCTCGTCCACGATTCTCGGCCACGCGCCGCCGATGCTCGCTTCGTGGCGCGTCAGTTCCGAGAACGCACGCTCGTCGGAAGGATCGGGCGTGACCGGTTCGCCGCTCGCGTTCAGGTAGAGCGAGCCGAGCTGGTCCAGTGGCAGCCGATTCGCAAGCGGTTCCGCCTTGCGACTGATCGAAAGCCACTCGCGCTTCAGCGACTCGGGCGTGATCTCTCGCGTCGTCCGCACGAGTTTCAGGTCCTCCGGCCGGAATCTGGCGCGCCATCCGAGCTGTTGGAACATCAACTCGGGAGTGTAGCCCGGGTTCTTTCCGCACGCCGCCCAGACGATCGCGCCCAGTCCCAGATACGTTCCGTCGAGGTGAACGAGATCGATGTAGTCGCGAATCTCTCCGCGTTCGGCCGCGGCGATGACCTTGTTCGTGGCGATGTCGGCGAGGTGAAGCCGATATCCCATGAGTTCGTCGCGCAGCAGGGGGAAGAATCTCCACGCCGAATCCCAGACCCACTCCATGCGAACGCTTTCCCCGCCGCGAACGATCGTCGCCCGCCGAAAGGATGGCAGCCGCTGGCCCTCCCACTCGACGGAGTATCCCGCATCGCAGAGAACTTCCGAGTCCCGTGCGGCGCTGATGGCGACACTTTCCTCCGCGTCGTGGAAGAGATCGATATCCTTGGAGTATCGCGGCGTGCCTTCCTCGCGGTGCAGGACCGTGGCGCCGGCGACGAAGCTCTCGGGCGACCGGTTCGAGGCGATCGTCCGAAAGACCTCTATCTGGAACGGTGTGAGGGGCATATTCTCGCCGCGAGGTTCCACCCCTCGCGTCCTCCGTGGAGCGCAAGATAGCGGGCGACGACGGGCAGATCGGTCTCGCCGATCTCCAGGTCCTCCCGCATCCACCAGAAGCAGCGGACATGATAGTCGCGATACGCCTGCCGCGCCAGGCGTATCCGTTCCTCGGTGGGAAGCTGCGTCGGTTCGCTCTTCATGGCGGCGGTCGTGTCTCCTGCGGTTCGTTACCGATCCCGCCACGAGCCGCGCCCGAAGTCAACCCGGGCGCATCAGTCCCTCGCCGAAAGCTCCGCCAGGTCGCAGTTCACCACGGCCAGCAGCGCGTCGCGGTTCTCACCCCAGAACACGTCGAATTCCGCCGAGTTCGGCCCTCCCGGGGGAAGCTCCAGCGTCACCATCGGAATGCCCAGTTCGATCCCCGCGTACGTGCCGTACGAACCGGGCGTGGGATACCCGATGTAGGGCTTCACTTCGTAGCCGTTGTACTCCGCCATCAGTTCCGCCAGCGCCAGCCCGTTGGGCCCGTCGTTGTTGTTGCACTTCAGGGGCTGGTGAATGGTGAGAATCTTGTCCGGCTGGTGGTCCGCCATCAGCTTCAGCACGATGCGCGACTCCGGTTCGGAAGCCGGCGTCGCGCCGAAGTCCACCGTGCGGCCCTCCGGCTGCTGGCCCCAGTTGCTGGTGGGGTAGTTGCGGTTCAGGTCCGTGTCGTTCGCGTTGTTGCGGGTTCCCCGCACGAAGCCGTCGGGGTTCAGCAGCGGCACGACGACCACCTTCTTCCCCGGAGCGATCAGGTCCGGGTTCTTGTGCAACAGGTCGGCGAACTCGAATCCGAAGCGCGCCGTCGCCCGCTCCGCCCCGTGAAAGCAGCTGAAGAACAGCGTCACGTCCTCGCCCTCGCCGAACTCCGTCTTGTAGATCGGGCGCCCCTCCACCGACCGGCCGATCTCCTCCCAGGGGATGTGGGCGAACTGCTTGTTGTAGTGCCTGTCGGTCATGCCGTCTTCGGCGCGGGGCCCGCGGTGGAAGATCGAGCACCCGCCCAGAAGGGCGACGAACGGAAGCAGCAGAAGAACGTTGCGCATGGCGATTCTCTCGAATGGGATCGCCCATCCGGTGCCGAACCGTCTTGCGGGGTAAAGAGGGGAATGCGCCGCCGCGCGCGGAAAACCGGGTCAGTTCGCCCGGGCGAGCTGGCTGTCGGAGAGCGGGTCCGGCACGTCCGGCGCCGGAATCACCCGGGCCCGGCTCGTGTCCTGCTCCCCCTTGATCGTCAGAGGCGTTCCGACGGTCACCAGGTCGAACAGCTCCTCGACGTCGCCCCGCGTCAGCCCGATGCACCCGTTCGACGCGTACTCGCCCACCGTCTCCGGGTGGATCGTCCCGTGGATGCCCAGGATGTCGCCCTCGAACGCCATCCACCGCGATCCCAGTTCGTTGTTGGGATCGCCGGGCTGGTAGACGCGACCGTCGCCGGGGCGCCACACGGGATTCTGCTTCTTGTTCAGGATGCGGAAATCGCCGGTCGGCGTCGTCCCCGCCACGCGTCCCGTGCGCACGGGATACACCTTCACGAACTCGCCGTGGTTGTACAGCGTCAGCGAATTCGCCGACACGTCGCACACCAGCGAGAAGTCCATCGCGGGAATCCGCAGCGTCTGTCCCACCCGCAGGCGCTTCGGATCGGAAATGCCGTTCACCTTCATCAGCAGCTCCGGCGTCACGCGGCTCTTCGTCGCGATCTCCCACACGCTGTCGCCGCTCTTCACCGTATATACATCGCCGTCCACGCCGCTCACCAGGCGCTGAAGGTTCAGGTCGCCCATCTCGCGCTGCACCTCCGCCAGCACGTCGCGGTCCAGATCGTTCGAACGCATCGCCGACCGCAGCCTGCGCTGCGCCGCCTGCGTGTCGCCGATCCGCAGCGAATGCCGCGCGAGCGCCAGCTCCAGCCTCGGCGTCCCCTCGTGGTCCGGATGTTTCGCGATGAACTCCTCCACCGCCGCCAGCAGATCCGGATTAGAAAGCCCCGCGTCCGCCACCCGCGAACCGAGCCTCAGCAGCTCGACCCCCGTCTTCGACTCCGACTCCTTGAACTCCGCCAGAAACTCGTCCGCAGCCTTACCGGCCTCCTCGTGCATCCCCGCCGCGTCCAGCGCCTGCAGTCTCAGCAGCGACGCCCGCTCGCCCAGCGCACGCTCCCCGTCCTCCCCGCGCAGCTTCTCCACCGCCCGCAGAGCCTTCTCCGGCTCGCCCTGCGAAAGCAGCTTCTCCGCGAGAGCGATCTGCTCCTGCACCTCCGGAGCGTTCTCGGTCGGCGCCGCCGACCGCGTCAGGCCGTAGAATGCCACCACGGCACCCACCACCAGAATGGTCGCGATCACCGGAAGAAACTGACGGAACGGGCTCTTTCTGCGCATCTCGAACACCTCGGGGGACAGGTTGGCGCCGGAGAACGGGAGCGGGAGGAATTGCCAGAAATCCACCCGGCGCACGGTTTCCACCAGCAACCCGGCCCGGGGCGAACACCGTCAAGTAAAACGCGGGACGGAATCGGGGCAGAAGAGTGTGGCTTGGGCGTCTCGCCCAAGCAAACGCCCGCCCGAAGCCGCACCGTTCGCCTGCGTCCGACGCACAAAGGTGGCTTGGGCGTCTCGCCCAAGCAAGCGCCTGCCCGAAGCCGCACCGTTCGCCTGCGTCCGACGCACAAAGGTGGCTTGGGCGTCTCGCCCAAGCAAGCGCCTGCCCGAAGCCGCCGCCGTTCGCCTGCGCAGGGCGCACAGGTCACTCCGGCGGAATCGCGCGACAGCTTCAACCCATGGCATCCGGCGCCCCCGAAGGGGGCCAATTCGGGTAGCCGCAGGTGAGGCCGCAGGCCGATCCTGCGGTATGCTGGCAATGGCGCGACGGCCCTGAAGG
>JAJFLJ010000311.1 GCA_021772755.1 Candidatus Sumerlaeota bacterium | reverse complement strand
CCGAAGTCGTGCGTGATGAACAGGATCGTCGTTCCGCGCGTCTCCCGAAGATTCATGAGCTGCTGGAGGATCTGGGCCTGGATCGTCACGTCCAGGGCGCTCGTCGGCTCGTCCGCGATGATCACCTCCGGGTCGAGGGCCGTCGCCAGACCGATCATCACGCGCTGGCACATGCCGCCGGAGAGCTGGAACGGGTAAGACTTGGCCACCCGTTCCGGTTCGGCCAGCCCAACCTCGGCGAGTATTCGGACGGCGTGTTTTGCCGCCTGCTTCTTGTCGATCGTTAGGTGGCTCGTCAGGAGTTCGGATACCTGGTCGCCGATGGAGAGCACGGGATTCAGGCCTGCGACCGGATCCTGGAAGATCATCGATATGCGGCGGCCGCGGATGGACTGAAGCTTGTCGTCGCTCAACTGCAGAATGTCCTGGCCATCGAACATGATGCTGCCGCCGAGGATGTCGCCGCCCGGTGCGAGCAGCTTCAGCAGCGCCATCCCCGCCGTCGACTTCCCAGAACCGGACTCGCCCACGAGCGCGAGAATCTCCCCTCGTCGCAGGTCAAACGAGACGTCATCGACTGCCTGGGAAATGGAGCGCTTCGTCCGGTAGCGCACGGAAAGGCCCCGCACGCTCACGATGGAGTCGTTCATGGAAGGACGATCTTACCGGGCCGGGACGGGAATCGCCGGTCAAGGTCCCGCCAGCCGCTACTCGCTCGGGCGGATCGACGCGATGAACTTGCCCTGAATCTCGACGTTGTCCGGCGTCGTGTAGATCGGTTCCATGGTGCTGTTCGCCGGCTGTAGACGAATCCGGTCGCCTTCGTGGTAGAAGCGTTTCAGCGTCACTTCGCCGCGGTCCTTGATCCAGACGGCAACCTTGTCTCCGTCTGCCGCCGTGTTCGCGGGCTCAAGAAAGACAATGTCCCCGTCCGCAATCAGGTCGTCGATCATCGACGTACCTTTAACGCGCAGGGCAAAGATGTCTGCCTGGCCTCGTACCATGTCCCCGGTCACCGTGACCGTCTCCTCGACATCCGATGCCCAGCGGTCGCTCGTTGGCACCGGGATCGGCTGACCCGCCGCGATGGAGCCCAATACCGGCACCTCAACCGTCCTCGAACGCTTCCTGTGGCCCAGAACCTCAATGCCGCGCGAGACTTCCCGGTCTCGCCGGATGAGCCCTTTTTCCTCCAGGCGCCGCAAGTTGTAGTCGACGACGGACGTCGAGCTAATGCTGCAGCCGATCTGGATATCGCGGATGCTGGGTGGGTAGTCCTTGTCCGAAATGAACTCGGCAAGGAATTCGAGGATGGCGGTTTGCTTCGGGGAAAGCTCGCTCATAAGGAGTCCTGCGAACAGATGTTCGCCCGTACTTTAACCGGGCGCTCTGATTATCGTCAAATGTGTTCGGAACACCCAATAATGGCAGTTGATACCCTGCGCCAATGAATGCCCGCGACGAACTCCTGCGTTTCGCCGAAGACGAGGGCTTCCCGTTCGCCCGGATCGCCCCGGCCGATGCGATGACAGACGAATTGGCCCGCGCCCAGGAGGAACGCTCCGAGGGTCACCTCGATGGCATGGGCTGGATCACCAACGAATGGCTGGAGCGGTCTACGTCGCCGCGCACGTTCCTGGACGGAGCCAGGTCAGTGCTGCTGGTCGCGCTGCGGTACGGCCAAGGGCGACCCCCGACCATCGACGATAGTGTCACGCGCGGCCGCGTCGCCGGTTATGCGCAGGGCCGAGACTACCACCGCGTCTTCGAGAAGAAGCTCCGGCGCATCGCCCGCCGCGTCCGGGAGGATCTCGGCGCCGAGGCACGAGCGACGGTCGACTACGGTCCGCTCCTGGAACGGCCGCTCGCTGCCCGGTCCGGCCTGGGCTGGATTGGGAAGTCGACGATGCTGCTTGTGCCCGGCGCGGGGCCGTGGGTGCTCCTCGGGGCCGTCGCTACCACGCTCGACATCGAGCCGGACGCGCCACTCAAGAAATCGTGCGGGTCGTGCACGCGCTGCGTCGCGGCCTGCCCAACAGGCGCCATCTCTCCCGACGGTCGCGTCGACGCCCGCCTTTGTATCAGCTACCACACCATTGAAAACCGAGGTGTGGTCCCGCGTGAGCTCCGGGGCAAGTTCGGGAACTGGGTCTTCGGCTGCGACGAGTGCTTGACGTCATGCCCGGTCGGGGGCGCCGTACAGCCGGAGCCGCATCCCGACCTCGCCGCACGAACCATCGATGACGCCGCACCGCCCCTTACCGCCCTCCTTTCCCTAACCGGCGAGCAGTTCAAGGAGCGGTTTCAGGGGCGAGCGATCATGCGCGCGAAACGAGATGGTCTCGTTCGCAATGCCTGCATCGCGCTCGGAAACACGGGCTCCGCCGCGGACCTGCCGTCCCTCACCGCTGCCCTGGATGACGAGATCCCCCTCGTCCGCGGCCATGCTGCCTGGGCTGTCGGGCGTCTAGGCGGGCGCCTGGGGCTCGCGGTCGAGGCGATGGCGCCCATCACATCCCGCCGGAAGCGGGAGCCGGATGGCTGGGTGACCGGGGAACTCGACGCCGCCCTGGCAGTACTGAAGGAGGACGGCCGGTGAGTTCCACCAGCCGCCCTCCCATCGCCTAACGGCGAGCCGCATGTCCGAGCGGGGAAGCCGGACGCAGCCTTCCTATCCGATTTCGCTGCCGTCTTGCGGCTCGTCCTCGCCGCAAGCACCAACGGTGTCGCCGTGGCGCATGTGCGCGGCAAATGCGCGAGGCCAGACAACCAACGACACTTCCCGGCCGCGCCAGGTCGTGTGGCAGATGGTCTCCGGCGCCGGGTCACCCTCACAGGGGCCCGGCGTGTCGCCGTGGCGCTCGTGGAATCGAGCCGTCCAGGGGCTCACGATGATGGTTCGTTCCCGGCCAAACCAGTCCGTGTGACACATCGTGGATTGTCGAGGGGGCGCCGCCGCAACACTGGCAACCATAGACAGTGCCAGTGCTGCTGCGAACGCAAGAGCGAATATTTTGATCTTCATGGCACAGTCTCCTTGTTTCGACGAACGGCAGACACCGACTCCACGGTTATGCCGAAAGACTCGTCCGCAACGGATGCGTCACGCAGAAACGGCCGGATTCCCGTCTCCGTCACCGTCGTGCCCCCGCTGTCACCGCCCTTGACGCGCGCTGCGG
>JAJFLJ010000032.1 GCA_021772755.1 Candidatus Sumerlaeota bacterium | reverse complement strand
TTCCAGGCGCCGGGGGCTCAACCGTTAGTTGCATCGCGGTGGCGGCGCCGCGCCCCTGGCGGTACGGGGCCGTACCTTTCCGAACGCTTCCGGCCCGCCGAAGGGCGCCCGGACGCTGGAACCACTTGATTTGCGAAGCGCCTTCGGGGTGGCATGGAATCCGGCTCAGCCAGGTTGCCCGCCGATTCCACCGGATATGGTGAACATGATCTTCGCCCGCCGCCTGTTCCTCTCCGCTCTGCTCTGCGCCGCGTGCGCGCTGCCCGGGCTTTCCCCCGCGTTCTCGTCGGAGGACATCGACGCGCTGCTCGCCGCCGAGTGGGCCGGGGCAGGGGTCGAACCCGCCGGAATCGCCGATGACAGCCAGTACCTCCGCCGCCTCTCGCTCGACCTGCGCGGAGTGATTCCGACCATCGACGAGACCGTCGCCTTCCTTGCGGACGAATCGCCGGACAAACACGCCCGCATCGCCGAGGAGTGGCTCGCGTCGCCCGAGCGCAGCGAGCACTGGGCGGCGTACTGGGACAAGGTGCTCGTCGGCACACTGGACCAGCCCGTCAACCCCGTGGCGCAGATCAGACTGAAGTCGCACTTTCGCGAGTGGGTCGCCGCCGAGTTCGACGCCAACACGCCCTACGACGATTTCTTCCGCGCGATCGTCACCGCACACGGCGATCTGCGCGAGGAGGGCGCCGTGCTTCCCCTGGCACGGTGGCGCGACGCGCCCGAGGACATGGCGGGCTCCATCAGCCGCGCGTTCCTCGGCCAGCAGATCCAGTGCGCCCAGTGCCACGATCACAAGGACGACGAAACCCTGACGCAAAAGCGCTTCTGGGAATTCGCCGCGTTCTTCGACGCGACCAAGGTGCGACCCGTCCGCTACGAAAACGGCAACGGCTACGAGAGCATCCTCGTCGAGGACGCGCCGGGGCGCTTCCAGACGGCCGTTCCCGACACCGAGCTGGTGGTCTCCCCGAAGTATCTCGACGGGTCGCCCGCGACGCGGCGCATCGTCGGCGAAGACGGCGTCGCGCTCGACCGGCGCGAAATCGCCGCTGCGGGCCGCCGGATGAGGGAACTCCGCGAAGAGCGCGACGCCATGATGGAAGCGGGCGCCGATCCCTCGATGAGGATGCAGCTCGCCGGGGAGGTGCCGAATATCCGCGACACGCGGCGCGACGAATTGCAGCGGCTGATGCTCGCCGGCGACAACCGCCAGATCGCGCGGAACTTCGCCAACCGCGTCTGGGCGCGCTACTTCGGCCGGGGATTCCTGGAACCGGTGGACGCATGGGGCACCGGCATGGAGCCCGCCATGCCGGAAGTCCTGGAGGCGCTCACCGACGAGTTCATCGCCGGCGGCTGGGACGTCCGCCATCTCGAACGGCTGATTCTCGGAACGCGCGCGTACCGCCTCGACAGCATGCCGACGGAATCCGGCGCCAGGTACCCCGACCTGTTCGCCCACGCCGGCGTACGCCCCCTCTCCCCCGAGCAGGTGCTCGACTCCATCGTACGCGCCACCTTCGTCGAAACAGGATCCGGCGGGAACGACCGCCTGCGCGAGCTGATCCGCGACCGCTACGTCGGACAGTTCATCATGACGTTCGACAACGACGAGATGGAATGGGTGAACGCGTTCGAGACGTCCATTCCGCGCGCGCTGTTTCTTCTCAACGATCCCGGCGTGAACCAGGCGGTTTCCGCGCGGCCGGACTCGGTGCTCGACCGCATCGACCGTTCCGCCGAATCCCCCGCCGATGCCGTGGACCTGCTCTACCTGGCGACTCTCTCGCGCCATCCCTCGGAAGAGGAACGCGAATTCGTCGTCGCGATGCTGAACGGGGCGAAGAACGACGCCGGTCTGCGGGCCGCGTCGGAGGACGTTCTCTGGGGCCTCGTCAATTCCACCGAGTTCATCACGAACCACTGATCGGAAGCGCGCCATGACCGACCCGAACCACCCCTGCCCGGACTGCGCCGAATCGCCGGAAGCCCACTCGCAAGCCGTCTGCGACCGCCGCGTGTTTCTTCGCCGCAGCATCGCCGGCGTCCTCGGCATGACGGTGGCCACGCCGATCCTCTCGCTCGTCTCCAACGGAGCGATGGGCGGGCTGTCGGCCGTCTTCGCGAACGCGACGGCGGAAGCACTGCCCATCCCGTCGAATCCGGCGATCAAGTCCATCGTCGTGCTCTGGATGAACGGCGGACCCTCGCAGATCGACACGTTCGATCCCAAGCCCGGCACGGCGAACGGAGGCGAGTTCAAGGCCATCGCCACGTCGCTCCCGGGCGTTCGCGTCTCCTCCCATCTGCCGCGCGTGGCCGAACGAATGGACCGTATGGCGCTGATTCGCTGCATGAAGACCGGCGAAGGCAATCACCAGCGCGCGCGCACTCTGATGCGCACCGGCTTCCGCCCGAATCCGACGGTCGCGTACCCGGGGATCGGCTCGATCGTGAGCTTCGAAAAAGGCGACGCCGCATCGCCGCTGCCCCAGAACGTCTCGATCAACGGCCCCGGAGAACCGGCCGGTCTGCTGGGCCTGTCCTACGATCCGCTGCTCGTCGGAAATCCGTCGCGCTCCCTCGAGAATCTGAGTCCCGTTCGCGGCATGACCGACGCGCGCATCGACCGGCGCATGGAGATGCTGCTGAAGCAGGACGAGTTCTTTCGCGAACGCATCGGCGGCAAGAGCCGCGAGGCCGACGGCCACGACGACGCCATGCGCAAGGCGGTCGCCTTCATGCGGTCGGAAGAGACCGCCGCGTTCGACCTTTCCGGGGAGTCGCAAAGCGTGAGGGCCCGCTACGGCGGCACGAAGTTCGGCGAGGGCTGTCTGATGGCGCGCCGCCTGGTGGAGGCCGGCGTGCGCTTCGTCGAGGTCACCCTCACCGGCTGGGACACGCACGACGACAACTTCACGCGCGTCGCGAAGCTCTCGGCGGAACTGGACGGCGGCATGTCCGCGCTGCTTGCCGATCTCGAGGAGCGCGACCTCCTCGATTCGACGCTCGTCGTCTGCATGGGCGAATTCGGACGTACGCCGACCATCAACCCCAGGGACGGGCGCGACCACTTTCCCGGCGCATGGTCCGTGCTTCTCGCCGGAGGAGGATTCCGGCAGGGAACGGTCATCGGAGAAACGAGCGCCGACGGCACGGAGATTCGCGGCAACCACGTCACGACGGCCGACCTGCACCGCACGATTCTCTGGTCCGCAGGCATCGATCCCGACTACGAGTACTATAGCCCGGAAGGCCGTCCGCTGAAGTACGCCGACGGCGGCCGCCTGATCGGCGCGCTCCTCACCGCCTGACCCCAGCCGCATTGCCGTTGCCCGACGCGGCCCGGCGGCGGTGGGTGGGTGCATGGCCCCGAACGAGTCGCGTCACCCGCCCGCACGCACTGCGCTTCCCTTCGCAGGGCTGGCGTTGTGTCTCTTGGCGCTGATGCTCGTCGATGTTCGCGATCTCGACCACGGATTCCACGTCGCGCAGGGAAACCACATCCTCCGGCACGGTCTGCCGGAACGGCAGATACTCGTTCCGCTTCTCGCCCACGAGGCATGGACCTCCGTGTACGCGCTTGGATCGGTGGCGATCGCGCTGGCATGGAAAGCCGGCGGACCTGCGGGCCTGGTCCTTCTGAAACTGCTTGGCTATGGCGGCGCGTTCATGCTCGCCGCCGCCGCCGCGGCGAAGCGTGGCGCGCCCGCCTGGCTGGCGTGCCTGCTGGCGGCGGCGTGCGCGTGTACGATGCAGCTGCGCTTCGTCGAGCGGCCAACGCTCTTCTCCGCGCTCTTCCTGGGTGCCGTCGCTCTCGCGTTCGCCAACCGCGAAACAACCGACCGGTTCCTTGCCAAGCCCGCGATCGCGATTCCGTGCCTTGGTCTGGCATCGACACTCTGGGCGTTCACGCACGCGGGCTGGAACATCGGCCTTCTTGCGACGCTGCTGCTGGCGTTCGCGGCGACGCGAAACGTCCGCGCGCGCGTCTGCGTCGTCGCGGGGGCCGTCGCCGTTCCGCTGGTGCTCGTTCCGCTCGTTCACCCTGCGGGGGTTCGCGCGCTGCTGGGGCCGATCTCCTTCGTGGGCGGCGAAGGCGCGAAGTTCGGCGTCGCCGAACACCAGCTCTCCTCGTGGCGCGCGATGCCGTTCGCGATACCCGTCTGGATCGCGGGCGTCGCTGCGGCGGTCGCGCTCCTTCGCCGAAGGCGCCTGTTCGAGTCCGCGCTGCTCGCCATCGTTGCGGCGGGAACCGTCGTCTTCCCGCGATTCGTACTCCCTCTGGCGATTCTGGCGATTCCGTTCGCGGGCGAGCTCCTGTCGCGACGATCGCGGTTCGGCTCCCGTACCCCGCCCTTGCGAACCGTCGCGCTCGTCTCGGTCCTTCTCCCGCTCGCTGGAATCGCAACGACCTCGCTCGTGCCGTGGAGAACATGGGGACTCGGCATCGACCCGGCTCTCGACACGAGAGGCGTCGCGAAGATCGTTGGGTTCGCCGATCCCCGGGACGGGCCCGTGCTCGCGTCCTTCGGATGGTCGAGCCTCCTGCTCTCGAACGAATCCGTCGCGCGCCAGGGCGTGGTGATGGACGGACGGCTCGAAGAGTACTCGCGGCAGTATTACGAAGACACGTACCTGCCCGCTCTGGCGCCCGACGGGGACTGGCCCGCCGCCGTGGCGAGGACCGGAGCGGCGTTCTACTGCGAAGCCTGGCAACGCTCTCCTGCGGACCTCGACATCGGTTCGGAGTTCGTCCGCCGCCTCGGCTGGCGACTCGTCGCGTGGGACGACAGCTCGCGCCTCTTCGCACGACCCGACATCGTCGAAGCATACCGTCTCGACGCTCTGGCGTACGACCCGCAGGACCTCGACCGGGTGCTTGCGGGCGATCCCGATCTCGCGGGAATCGCGAGCGAACTGCGCCGCCAAACCGACCAGCTCGAAGAGCGCGGCTATCCCTCCGCGCGGGGGCGTATCGCTCTCGCGCGCATCGACGCGGCGCTTGGCGATATCGGTTCCGCAGAGGACTCCCTGGCGGCCGCGGAACGAAGCGGCGGCCGGCGCTTCGCGTCGTGGTGGGCCGTCATGGCCGCGTGTGCTATCGAACGCGGCGACCGCGAACTGGCGCGGCTCTGCGCGAAACGCATCAGAAATCTCGGCAACGGGGAACTCGCGACACGCATCGAAGCGGCGGCCGGAATCTAGCGCGAACCTATCCCAGCATCCTGCCCGCATCGGCGCCGATCGTCGGGTACGCCCAGAGAGTGTCCTTCACCAGGGAGGCGGTCAGCCCGCCGCGAATCGCCAGCGCGAAGAGATTGATGGTCTCCCCCGCTTCGTGGCCGAGCAGATGCGCTCCGAGGATTCGTTCCGTCCCGTCCTCGATCAGAATCTTGTACGCCGCGCACTTCGCGTTGATCCGGCGGTTGGCGAACCAACGCTCGCCGGTTCCCTTGGAGATGCGGTACTTCAGTCCGCGCGCCTGCGCCTCGCGAACGGTCAACCCCACGGACGCCACGTTCGGCAGCGTGAAGGCCACGCTCGCGCAGCCGGTATAGTCCGCGGAATGCGCGTTGCCTTCGAGCATGTTCAGCGCGGCGGTGCGGCCCTCGCGCCCCGCGACCGGAGTCAGCTGCGCGCCCCCCGTGTCGCAGCAGTCCCCCGCCGCGTACACGTTCTCGTTCGAGACGCTCTGCTGGTACTCGTTCACCTTCACCCCGCGGCCGGTGCGCTCGATGCCCCACGCCTCCAGATTCATTCCGTCCAGGTTCGGAACGCGCCCCGCCCCGTGCACGACCGCCCCCGCGCGAAACTGGCGCCCCTCCGGACCCTTCGTGTTCAGAAAGAAGCCGCCCGTGGACTTCTGCACGCTTTCCGCCTCGGCTTCCAGGACGATGCGAATCCCGATGGAGTTGTAGTACTCCGTCAGTGCCAGCGACAGCTCCGGGTCGAATCCCTTCAGCGGAAACTTCCCGCGGTGAACGACGGTCACGGCGGCGCCGGCGTAGTGCGCGATGGTAGCGAACTCCATGCTGATGTATCCGCCGCCAACGAAGACGATCTCCTCCGGCAGTTCCGCCAGTTCCAGGAAATCGTCGCTGGAAAGAACGTGCTCTTCGCCCGCGATGCCGAGCGGCGCCGGCCGCGCGCCCGTCGCGATGGCGACGCGCTTCGGACAAGTGCGCATTCCCGCGATCTCGACGACGCCCTCCGCCTCGAACCGCGCGCGCCCCTCGAACAGCTCGATCCCCGCGTCCTTCATCTTCTTGCGGTCGTTGCCGGGAATCGCGTCGGTGTAGCTGCGCTTGAACTCCATCAGGCCGGACCAGTTCACGCGCGCGCCGGGCGCATCGACGCCTTTGCCCGCCATGCGCTCGATCCAGTCCATCGATTCCGCCGCCGCCAGGAGAATCTTCTTCGGACTGCATCCGCGCAGCGCGCACGTCCCGCCGACGGGACGGTCCTCCGCGACGGCGACTTTCCAGCCGGCCTTCGCGCAGCGGTGCATCATCGAGGACGCCGCAGGACCGCTTCCGATTACCAGAAGATCGTGAGTGGGTTCTGACATGAGGAGGAACTCCCCGGTGGTCTCGGCACAAGGGAGCGCCGATTCACGCCGGGGCGCAAGAGCGGAAGCCCGCGCGGCCCGTCAGTCCTCGGTCGAAACGGTGTCGAGCAGGGGGTCGTCGGCGTGGCGCGCGCGCAGAGCCTCCGCGAGCGCCGATGCGCCGTCGGGGTTGCCCGTGTTCGCGTAGGCGACCGCCTGGAAGAGCAGCACGGTATCGGTGCGACCGTCGGACGGCAACTCGTCGATCGCGTCCAGGAGCGGCTGCCATTCGCCCGAGCAAATCGCGTCGGCGGCGTGCGAACGCAGCAGGGGATCCACGAAGAACCGTTTCAGCTCGGGGCTGCCTTCCACGATCGAGGCGACCTCCTCCCGTGTGCGGACCGCCATGATGCGCGACGCCCCGCAGTCGCCGCTCATCGCGGCGACGAGGGCGATGGCGCTCTCAAGATCGAACACGAGGGAGGCGCGGTCCGTGGCGAGCGCCTCGCCGGGATCGAGAGACTGGGCCTCGGCAAGCGCTTCCTGCCAGATGCGCATCGCGGCCGCGTCGTCGCCGGCATGCCATTCGGTGTTTCCGATCCGCCCGCGAATCCGCAGGCGGTGCAGGTGCAGCGCGTCGGAGTCCCGGGTGGAAAGCGCCTGGTCGACGTGCGAGAGCGCCGTCGCCAGATTCGCGCGCGCGCGTTCGTGCCGGCCGAGACGCTGGTCGGCTTCCGCGATTCCGACGAGTGCGTCCGCGAGTTCGACCCGCAAACGCACGTCGCCGGGAAGACGTTCGGAGAGATCGCGCAACCGGTCGCGCGCCATCGCGAGAATCCGCGGCGCCTCCACGACGTCCCCGCGAAGCAGCAGCGCGCGCCCCCTGCTGCGTCCCGCCGCGGCCAGCGCCCGGATGCGCGAGACATCGCCGGGGCGCTCCGCAAGAAGCTCGTTGCGCAGCTCCCACGCGGCGTTCGCGTCGCGAAGCGCTGTGTCAGCCTGTCCCGCGGCAAGCGCCACGGACGCTCGGTCCGCGAGCAGGTCGGCTGTTGCGGAACGCATCCCCGCGTCCTTCTCGTCGCCGGGGACGGTATCCGCGAGTGCCATCGCCTGGTCCAGAACCTCGACCGCCGATACGGGACGGCCTGCCGCGAAGAGGGCGCGCCCCTGCGCGCCGAGTCCGCGTATCAGACTCAGGCGAAGCGCCTCGTCGTTCGAGGAACCCAGGCGGTCGCGTTGAATGGCGACGGCTCCCTCGATCTCTTCGAGCGCGACGCCGGAACTTCCGCCGGCGAGATGGGCAAGACCCAGACGCACCTTCCGGTCGGCGAGATCGTCGAGATAGGGGCCGTTCTCCGGCTGATCGACGACCAGCTGCGACGCGGCCTGGCGCGCTTCGCGAAACGACTCGATGGCGCCCGCCGTGTCCCCCAGGCCCAGGCGCACGTCGCCCAGATTCGCCCAGGCGAGACTGCGCTGGCGCAGCACGCCGCCCTTCAGCTGCTCTTCCGGCAGGCTGTCGAACCAGCCGACCGACTTCTCCGCCATCGCTTCCATGACGTCGAGACGCCCGACGGTTTCGAGGTCCTGGCGCAGATCGTTGAGGAGGAACTCCATCATGTCCCAGCCGGTGTTGCGCTGGCGCATGAGGAGCTGGTTCTGCGATTCGAGCTCCGCCGCCTTCTCCCGGCGGTCGTGCATGTCCTTCCATGTCAGGAAGGCGACGCAAAGCAGAGTCGCCGAAAGATCGATGGCGAACTGCTTTCGCTGGCGGGCGTGGGCCTTCTGCTTCTGTTCGAGGGCGTCGATTCGCCCGAGCAGGG
>JAJFLJ010000310.1 GCA_021772755.1 Candidatus Sumerlaeota bacterium | reverse complement strand
GAATCAGGATCCGGCCCCGCGCCGCGCGCGCGCCCCGCAACGTCGCTTCGGCGAACCCCACGTTCTCCGGATTGCGAAAAAGACCCGCCGGCCGGAACGAGGATTAGATCAGCGGGACCGAACCGTCCGCGCTCGCGTCGTCGACGACGATCAGCTCGAACGCCAGACCCGTCGCGCGCGCCGAGAACTGCAGCGACGAGAGACAGCGCGCGAGCCACTGTTCGCCGTTCCAGTTCGTGACGACGACCGAGAAGACGGGACGGGTCATGGGCGAATGCCGCCGCTCAGGCGTTCCAGTCCTCGTGGAACGTCCCTTCCATGTCGATGCGCTCGAACGTGTGCGCGCCGAAGTAGTCGCGCTGCGCCTGGATCAGATACGCCGGCAGCCGCGCGCGCCGGTAGCTGTCGTAGTACGCCAGCGAGGCCGCCATCGCCGGCACCGGCAAGCCGTGGCCGCAGGCCAGCGAGACCACCCGCCTCAGCGCCTCCTCGCGCTCCGACAGCGCGTTCGCGAAGAACTCGTCGAGAAGCAGGTTCACCAGCCCGGGGTTGCGCTTGAACGCCTTCGTGATGTCGTCCAGGAACGCCGCGCGAATGATGCAGCCGCCCTTCCAGATGCGCGCCACCTCGCCCAGGTCGATCGCGTAGTCGTGCGCTTCCGACGCCGCCCGCAGCAGCGCCATTCCCTGCGCGTACGAGCAGATCTTCGACGCGTACAGCGCGTTGCGCACGTCCGACACGAACCGTTCGCGGTCCACCCGCAGCCCCCCGGCGGGCGGGGCCGAACCCGTCAGCCGGTTCGCCGCCTTCAGACGCTCGTCGCGCATCGACGACACGATCCGCGCGTCCACCGCCGCCGTGATCGTCGGCACCGGAACGCCCAGCTCCAGCGCGGAAATCGTCGTCCACTTGCCCGTTCCCTTCTGCCCCGCCGCGTCCTTGATCTTGTCGATCAGCAGCCCCTCGCCCGTCTCGCGGTCCGCGTGTCCCACGATCCGCGACGTGATCTCGATCAGGAACGACTGGAGTTCGCCCCCGTTCCAGTTCGAGAAGATCGCCTGCTGCTCCAGGCCGCTCTCCACGCCGCCGAGCGCCGACAGCAGGTCGTACGACTCCGCGATCAGCTGCATGTCGCCGTACTCGATCCCGTTGTGCACCATCTTGACGAAGTGCCCCGCGCTGCCGCGTCCGCAGTACGCCACACAGGCTCCGCTGTCGGTCTTCGCGGCGATCTTCTCCAGAATCGGGCTCAACTCGTCGTACGCCGCCCGGTCCCCGCCGGGCATCATGCTCGGCCCCCACAGCGCGCCCTCCTCGCCGCCGCTGACACCCATGCCGAAGAACGAGTACGGCCTTCCCGCCGACTCCTTCGCGCGCCGTTCCGTGTCCTGCCAGTTGCTGTTGCCGCCATCGATCACGATGTCGCCGTCCTCCAGAAGTGCCGAAAGCTGTTCCAGCACCGCGTCCACCGCCGCGCCCGCCTTCACCATGACCAGAATCCGCCGGGGCCGCTCCAGCGACGCGACGAAGTCCTCCAGCGTCGCCGCGCCGAAGACGTTCTTTCCCTCCGCCCGGTCCTTCATGAACCGCTCGGTCACGCTCGCCGTCCGGTTGTACACCGAGATCGGGAATCCGTTGCGTTCGATGTTCAGGGCGATGTTCTCGCCCATGACGGCGAGACCGATCACGCCGAACTTCTGAGTCGCGTTTGTCATGTCATGTCCTTAGCCCGCAGCCGCGGTGTCGCAGAACCACGATACGTTTGAGTTGTCGCCCCTGACGCCCTCGATGGGGTACCCTGCACCACCGCCCCGGATGGCATCAAGGACAGGCTTCTTCGATTCGCCCGTCACGAACACGAAAATCGACCGCGCCGCCCCGATCGCGTCGAACGTCAGCGTCAGCCGCCACGTCCCGAGCTGCGGCACCTCGTTCTCCACGAAGACCCGCTCCGTCTCCGCCAGGGCGGCCGTCCCCGGAAACAGCGAGGCCGTGTGCCCGTCCGTTCCCATCCCCAGCATCACCGCGTCGAACACGGGCTCGCCGGCACGGTTGCACGGCACCGTGTTCAGAATCTCCGCCTCGTAGCGTCGCGCCTCGGCGGCCAGGGCCTTCGCGCCGCCGTTCGGCGCGTGCACGTTCTCCGCCGGAAACCCGAGCGCGTCGAGAAACGCCTCCCGCGCCATGCGCACATTGGAGTCCGCGTGGTTGTTCGGCACGCTGCGCTCGTCCCCCCAGAAGACGTGCGTCGCCCCCACCAGTTCCCTGGGGAACGCGCCGCGCGCCAGATTCCCGAAGATCGCCTTCGGCGTTCCTCCGCCCGACAGCGCCAGGTGAAACGCGCCGCGCTCCGCCACCGCCTTTCGCGCGGTCTCCGCGATGCGCCGCGCACCTTCCGTCGCGACCTCCTCCGCCGTGGGCAGAACGATCAGTTTCATGTCGCCAGCATCCGTCTCAGCAGAGGCCACGCCATCGCGGCGGCCTGCTGGAAGATCTCGTGACGGTGCGGAGAGTTGAACGCGAAGCCCAGCGCCTCCGCCTCCGTCCATTCCCGCGCATGAACGAAGCGCGGCGTTTCCCGGCACGTCCCGCACGATCCCGTCACGCGCCGTTCCGCACCGTCCTTCTCGCCCGTCATCGCGAGCGACAGACAGTCCCCCGTGGAGCAGTACGCCTCGAACCGGACGATCTGCGAAGTGTTCGGACCGTCCGCCGGGACGATGTCCACCGCGACCGGTCCGCGCTTCGCGCGATACGCGTGCCCGCCGCTCTCGTCCACCGTCCACCCCGCGCGCGACGCGAACCACCCCGCCAGGATGCACGCGTTCGTCATCGCCTGCGCATCCTTGCGGTCTCCCGCCACGCCGATGACGATGCGCTCCACGGCGGCCAGGCGCTCCATCGAATCGCGCTCGTCGAAGAGCCCCGCCACGTGATCGCGCATCGGATACGACCGGTACCACGAGAGACTCGTCGTCTTCGCCCCCGGTTCCGCCGCGGCCCGCAGGCCCTCCGCCGGGTCGGTCATGTGCGCCACCTCCGTGACGACGCGGTCCGCCAGCGCGATCAGCTGCTCCAGCGCGCTCCCGTAGTGCTGCGGATCGCCCGACGAGTACCAGAAGAACGTCGGCACGTCCGCGATCAGCAGCGGCATCACCGCTCCCGTCACGTGGCGCAGCGCCTTCGGGCCAAGCCGCAGCGTGATCTCCTCGCAGCAGACCTCTCCCTCGTGGCCCTTCGACGAAAAACAGTACGCGTTCGCGAACGACTTGATCGACGCGCCCTCCGCGCCGTCGGAGTATTCCAACAGAAACAGCCGGCAGGGAAAGCGCGACACCAGTTGCGAGAAGATCCGCCGCGTGCGCGCCACGTGCCGCTCCGAACCGAGCCAGATCACGTTCCCCCGCGTGTAGTGCGTCACCCCGCCGGGCTCGTCCACGCCGCCGCGCTGGTTCCACATCGCGGTCAGCTCGCGGTCGATCGCGGCGGGGGAGAGGGACACGGGAAAGCCGGTCACGCGCCTACAGCCTCCGCCAGCCCGTTTCGACGTCGTGCATCAGGCGGTCCGCCGCTTCCGGCCCCCACGTTCCCGCGTCGTAGTTCGGAAAGTCCGGCGCCGGCATCTGAGCCCACCCCTTCTGGATGGCGGTGATGATCTCCCACGCCCGGTCGACTTCGTCCGCCCGCGTGAACAGCGACGCGTCGCCGATCAGCCCGTCCAGCAGCAGACGCTCGTAGGCTTCCGGCGCGGGATTCCCGAAGCTGCGGCCGTAGCGGAAATCCATCTTCACGTTCTGCAGGTTCATCTTCAGCCCCGGGCGCTTCGCCTCGAACGAGAGCGAGATTCCCTCGTCCGGCTGGATGCGGATCAGTAGCACGTTCTGCCGTGCGTCCTCCATCGACGTGTCCTCGAACACCTGGTGCGGCGGATGCCGGAAGATCACCGCGACCTCCGACGCGCGCTTCGGCAGCCGCTTGCCCGTCCGGATGAAGAACGGAACGCCCCGCCATCGCCAGTTCCGAACCGCCAGCCTCAGCGCCACGTACGTCTCCGTCACCGACTTCGGATCGACCAGTTCCTCGCCCCGATAGCCCTTCACCGCCGTTCCGCTCAGCGAACCGGGCCCGTACTGTCCGCGTACGGTGCACGTCGCGACCTCCTGCGGCGTCATCGGCCGGATTGCCCGCAGCAGCCGCACCTTCTCGTCCCGCAGCGATTCCGCGTCCAGGCTCGCCGGAGCCTCCATCGCGATCAGCGAGAGCACCTGGAACAGGTGGTTCTGCACCATGTCCCGCAGCGCGCCGGCCGTCTCGTAGTACTGGCCCCGGCGGCCCTCCATGCCAAGCGACTCCGCCACCGTGATCTGCACCTGCTCGATGTAGCGGCTGTTCCAGAGCGGCTCGAAGATCGAGTTCGCGAATCGGAACGCCAGGATGTTCTGCGTCGTTTCCTTGCCGAGATAGTGGTCGATGCGATAGATCTGCGACTCGTCGAACCCCTGCCGCACATGCGCGTTCAGCTCGCGCGCCGATTCGAGATCGCGTCCGAAGGGCTTCTCCACGATCAGACGCGTCCACGGTCCGTCGGCGTTCGCCGGGTGGACCAGCTTCGCCGCGCCCATCATCTCGGTGGCCGGCGCGAAGAACTCCGGCGCCGTCGCCAGATAGAACATCCGGTTTCCCGGCAGGCGGTCGGTGCGCTCGATCTCCTCCAGCTGCGTCTTCAGCCGCACGAACGACTCCGCGTCGTCCAGGTCGCCGCGCGCATAGCTCACGCGCGCGAGAAAGTCCTCCATCTCGCGGTCGGAGTCCGGCCTGGTGCGCGAGTGCTCGCGAATGGCCGCGCCCATCTCCTCCCGCAGCTTCTCGTCCGTCCAGTCGCGCCGCGAGAATCCGACGATCGCGAAGCTCTGCGGCAGATGCCCGTCGCGCGCCAGGTTGAACAGCGCCGGCAACAGCTTTCGCCGCGCCAGGTCCCCCGTGACGCCGAACACCACGATGGTGCAGGGCTCCGCGATGCGGCGCGCCAGCAACCCCTCCCGCAGCGGATTCGCCGGATTGGTCATGCCACGCCACCAGTCTTCGTTCTTTGCACGACGAGCGCCGCCGCGCGGGCACCCGAGCGCGCCGCGTCCTCCGCCCGGTCGCCTTCGATGAAATCCCCGGCCAGCGCGACCGGCGCGCCCGCCGGATTCGTCATCCGGTCGTCCTGCAAGTCGCCGCACGGGTTCCTGGCGCGCGAACGGCCGCTCCGAACCAGCTTCGCCTCGTTCCAGCCCAGCGGAAGGTCCGGTACGCGCTTGCGCGCCGCGTCGAAGAGCCGCTCCAGCACCGCGCCCTCCTCGGCGTCCAGTAATTCCGCGGACATCGTTTCGCCGGCGTGCACCACCATCAGCGACCACTCCGTCCCGACGCGCGACGGTACCTTGCGTTCTTCGAAACCGATCCACTTCAGGTCCGGCGACGCATGGCGCTCCAGCGCGTAGAAGCCCGGGTCCATGCGCGGCACCTTGAAGAGAGCGACGACTTCCGGGGCGTACTCGATCGCGGCAAGCTGATCGACCGCCGGTTCCAGAAGCGCGCTGTTCCGCGCGATTCGCAGCGCCGACGGACCGTCCACCGCGAGCACGACTCCCCCCGCCCCGATCGTTCGGCGGCTGACCGGGTGGCGGACGCTGTGTCCCGTCGCGGCATCCCGAAGAACGAACGCGCCATCGCTCCACCGCACACCGTCCACCGTCACGTTGCCGTGAATCTCCAGCTCCTTCGCGGCCTCGGCGAACAGCGTATCCATACCGTTCCGCAGGCAGACGCGCGCCTGGCGGTAGTCGCCCGGCGCCGACCGCTGCGGGCCCGAATCGGACATCGTCAGAATCGCGTCCTGAATCGTCGCCAGCTCCGTGTCCAGGCCGAACTCCCGCGCGATGGCGAAGATGGTGCGGTCGCTCTTGAGAACGAATGGCGTCCAGGGATCGGCGGTCCAGTCGGCCGAGCGGATCGTCCCGAACCTGCCGCCGGGCGCTGCCGCCGCGTGGATCATCAGGTGCGGAATGCGCCGCGCGCGCAGCCACCAGCAGGCCGCCAGGCCCGCGACTCCCCCGCCAACGACGACGATCGGCTTCATGACGCGACACTCCGTGCGAATTCCCGCCCCACGCATGAGCAATAGCGGGGCCCGCGACCGGGGGACAACGGGTATCCCCCGCCGTCCAATGCCGCCGTGGCGGAAAAAAGGCCCCGGGAGCGTTCCCGGGGCCTGCGGATCAGAGGCGGATCAGGCGCGCGCCGAGGATGTCCGGCAGAGTGCGCAGACCCTCCAGCGTCGCTTCGTCGACGTCGCCGTCCACGTTGATGATCGTCATGGCGTGGCTGTCGGCGTCTCGTCGGCCCCAGGTCATTTCCGCGATGTTCATCTTCTTGTCGCCCAGGTACGTGCCGACGCGTCCGATGATGCCCGGAACGTCGTTGTTCTCGATCACCACCAGGTTGCCCTCCGGCAGCGCGACGAACGTCTTGTCGTTCACGATCACGATGCGGCCGTGGTCCGGCTCGAACACCGTGCCGGAGAACGTGTTCTCCGACCCGTCCTCGCACGCCACGGCGATCGTCATCAGGTTGCTGAAGCGGAACTGTCCGCTGCGCTTCGTTTCCAGGACCTCGATGCCGCGCTCCTTCAGGATGTGGCGCGCGTTGACGTAGTTCACCGGGTGGTCCGTCGTCGTCTCGACGAAGCCCTTCGCGAAGGCCGTCGTCAGCGGCGAGAGCTCGTACTCCAGGACCGAGCCGCTGAACCGCGTCGTGATGCTCTTCACGCGCGACTTGCCCGCGTACTGCGCGGCGAAGCTGCCGAGCTTCTCGCAAAGCGTCAGATAGGGCTTCAGCGTCTCCAGCACCTTCGGGTCGATGCTCGGCGCGTTCAGCGCGTTCACGATGTTGTTGTCCTTCAGGTACTCCACGATCTGCTCCGCCACCTGGATGGCGACGTTCTCCTGCGCCTCCACCGTCGACGCCGCGATGTGGGGCGTGATGACGATGTTGGGCGCCGTGCGCAGCGGCGAGTCGTCCGCCAGCGGCTCGTTCTCGAACACGTCGAGCGCCGCCCCGGCGATGACGCCCTTCTCCAGGGCCGCCGCCAGGGCCGCCTCGTCCACGATGCCGCCGCGCGCGCAGTTCACGATGCGCGTCGTCTTCTTCATCGTCGCAAGCCGTTCCGCGTTGATGAGGTTCTTCGTCTCCGGAGAGAGCGGCGTGTGGATCGTGATGAAGTCCGCGCGCCGGCAGATGTCGTCCACCGTGGCCGCCTCCGCCGCCAGCTGCGACAACGTGTCGTCGCTGACGAACGGATCGTATCCCAGCAGGTGCATGCCGAACCCGCGCATGCGGCGGGCGACTTCCTGGCCGATCCGGCCCAGGCCCAGAATGCCCAGCGTCTTGCCCCGCAGTTCCACACCCATGAACGACTTCTTGTCCCACTTGCCGGCCTTCATGCTGGCGTCGGCCTGGGGAATCTTGCGGGCGATGGCCATCATCATGGCGATCGCGTGCTCGGCGGTCGAGATCGTGTTCCCGCCCGGCGTGTTCATGACGATGATGCCGCGCTTGCTGGCGGCGGGGGTGTCCACGTTGTCGACGCCGACGCCGGCGCGGCCGATCACGCGGAGCTTCGTCGCGTTCGCCAGAATGTCCGCCGTGGCGCGGCTGCGGCTGCGCACCACCCACGCGTCGTATTCGCCGATGGTCGCCAGGATCTCCTCCTGGGTGATTTCGGGCAGGTGATCGGTCTGAAAACCCGCCTTGCGGAAGACTTCGAGGCCGTCCTCGCTGAGCTTGTCGGAAACCAGTACCTTGTATGTCATGGGAAAGCCGGCCCGCACGGGGCCTTTGTCCTTGGTCGGGGAGTGGGAGAGGGGTTCAGCCGCCTCCGCAGGTGCGGGGAGCTATGGGACCGGCTTCCCGCGCGGGGCAAGGGTTGACTCGGGCGCCGACCCGGTCCGCCCGGCCCGTGGCCGCGCCCTCCCTGTCACGCCGCGTGCGGGGCACGCGGCGCGCCAGGGCTGCGCCCCGGGCGGACCCCGGCGGGCGCTAATCCACCTGGAACAGGTCCAGCTCCACCGGCACCGTCGCCATCGTCAGCCGTACGTTGTCGAAGTCCACCTCGGAATCGGGGATCGGCACGATCCCCGTCAGCTGGTTCAGGTTCACCAGGCGGATCGCCAGCTGTTCGCCGATCTGGGGGTGTCCCGGCGGGATCGTGACGTTCACCGTGCTCGTCTCGAAGAACCCCTCCACGATGGACACCGTGTCGTTGTCCGACCCGAGAACGATCTCCTCGCCGATGCTGGCGGGAACCAGGTCCGCCAGCAGTTCCACGCGATAGCCGGGAAAGCCCTCCAGGTCGAAGAACGTCGTGCTCGTCGCCGTCCCCGAGTCGATGTCGCCGACCTCCACCTCCAGAATGTAGTTCGTGTCGCCCTGCACGGTGTCGGGGAGCGTCTGCTGGAACCCGTACTCGCCGCCCCCCTGGTTCGAACTGTTGTAGAGGATCCCCACCCGGTCGCCGTCCGGCGAGGGCTCGCTGAAGAAATTGTCCTCGGGGTGGAACAGCGTTCCGATGAACGCGCTTCCCGCGATGGCGGACGGATCGTAGATGTCCCAGCCCACCATCGTTCCGACGAACGTGAACTCGTCGAGTACGGACTGACCCGTCGTGTCCTCGAAGCTGTGGTTCTGTACCGTGATGGGCTGCGCGGGAAGGGAGGCCGCCGCCGAGAGGAGAGCAGCCAGCGCGGGGGCGACCGCCGCGGCGGACGTCGTGTTTCTGAAGATCATCGTATATCCTCGTATGAAGGGGAGAGTCGCACCGAACTTACCATTGGCCCCGCCCCATGCAACCCCCATTTGTCCGTCACCGCCCACCGGAGAGCCCGCCCATGTCCGTCAAGTACCGCATCCTTACCGACGATCCCGCCCGCGTGTCCGCCGAGGCCCTCGTCGTGCTGCACACCTCCGGCGGCATGCTCGGCGAATCCTCCAGCAAGGCCCTCCAGAAGCACATCGGCGCCTTCGCCAGGGCCGTCGCGAAAGGCACTACCCGCGCCGAATGGTTCTGCACCATCGAGAAGTCCGCCGACTGCCGCACCGCCCACCTGCTGCTCGATTCCGCCACCTTCGGGCCCTGGATGCCAGGCGACGAATCCCTGAAGACCGCCGCCGCCCGCGCCGTCGAAGTCTGCCGCCGCTACAGTCTCGCCCGCATCGCGTTCGTCTGCGGCGGGGCCGACGTCGCCGCGATCCACGAAGGCGCCGTGCTCGGCGACTTCGCCGACACCCGCTTCAAGTCCGAACCCGCCAGGCGCGCCCCCCTCGAACTCCTCTTCGTCTTGCCGAAGAAGGACGCGCCTGCGGCGAAGAAGACGCTCGCCGCGCTCCAGCCCGTCGTCGACGGCGTCAACGTCGCGCGCGAACTCGTCAACGCGCCCAACAACGTTCTCACTCCCGCCGCCTTCGCCAAACACGCCCGCAGCGTCGCGAAGACCACCGGCATGCAGTGCGAAGTCCTCTCTGCCGCGACGCTCGAAAAGCGCGGCTACGGACTCATCTCCGCCGTCGGTCGCGGCAGCGACGAACCGCCCTGCCTCATCGTCCTGCGCCACAAGCCCGCACGCACCCGAAAGGGCACCCCCCACATCGCCCTCGTCGGCAAGGGCGTCTGCTTCGACACCGGCGGCATCAGCATCAAACCCGCCGCCGGCATGCACTACATGAACGGCGACATGGGCGGAGCCGCCGCCGTAATGGGCGCCATGCAGGCCATCGCCGCGCTGAAGCTTCCCGTTCGCGTCACCGGCATCGTTCCCGCCGTCATCAACGCCGTCGACGGCGCGTCCTACCTGCCCGGCGCCATCATTCGCTCCAAGAGCGGCAAGACCGTCTTCATCGACAACACCGACGCCGAAGGCCGGCTCGTGCTTGCCGACGCCCTCGCCCACGCGGGACTCGAGAAGGCCGACGTGATCGTCGATTTCGCCACGCTCACCGGCGCCGCCCAGGTCGCGCTCGGCCCCCAGATGGGCGCGCTCTTCACCGACGACGCCGAACTGCGCGATGCCTTGCTCGCCTCCGGAGAACGCACCGGCGACAGCGCATGGCACCTTCCCCTCTGGCGCGAATACGACCCCAGCCTCGACCACGCCCTCGCCGACGTCTGCAACACCTCCAGCATCCCCCGCGCCGGCGGCGCCATCCACGCCGCCAACTTCCTCCGCCGCTTCGTTCCCGACGGTGCCCGCTGGGCGCACTTCGACATGTCCGCCGCCGCCCGCGCGAAGTCCAAGGCGCGGTACTTCAACCCCGGCGCCACCGGCTGGGGCGTCCGCCTGGTCGTCGATGCGCTGCAACGGATGTGGGGATAGGCCGACCGGCACGAACCACGCTTCCCGCAGCGTCATGGATCCTCTGACCCAGGGCCTCCTCGGCGCCGTCGCCTCCCAGGCCCTCTTCACGAAGCGACTCGGCCGCTGGGCCGGCCTGATCGGATTCGTCGCGGGCGTCGCCCCCGATCTCGACGTGCTTTGGACCGACCCCTCCGATCCCGTGCACGGTTTCGTCTATCACCGCCATATCACCCACGCGCTCTTCGTGATTCCCTTCGGCGGCGCGCTGATGGCCCTCGCGTTCCTCTTCGTTCCGCGACTGAGGAAACGCCGCCGGTGGGTCGTCGCGGCGGCGACCGTTGGCTGGGCGACCCACGGCCTGCTCGACGCCTGCACGAGCTACGGAACGCAGCTGCTTCTGCCGTTCTCGAACGCGCGCATCGCGTGGGACATTCTGCCCATTGTCGATCTCTTTTTTACGCCCCTTCTCCTTGTCGGAGTCGGAATCGCAGCGTGGCGGCGCAAACCCCGCGCCGCGCGGATCGCCCTCGCCATCGCGGGCCTCTACGCCTGCTGCGGCATCTGGATGCACGCGCGCGCTCTGAGCGCGCAGCGCGTCATCGCCGATTCGCGCGGCCACGTCGTCGAACGGAGCCGCGCCATGCCCGCGCCCGGAACGCTCGTGCTCTGGCGCAGCATCTACGTCCACGACGGCGCGATGTACGCCGACGGCGTGCGCACTCCGTACGTCGGCGAGACGCTCGTGCGTCCCGGAACGTCTCACCCACTCGCCGCGTTCGAAGGCGGCACGGCAGAGGCCGAGCGCGTTTTCGATGCATTCGCCTGGTTCAGCGACGGCTTCGTCGGCGTCGTCGAATCCGAATCCCCGCGCGTCGTCGCGGATATGCGCTACTCCACCGAATCCCACGACTTCGCGCCGCTCTGGGGAATTCGCTACGGAGCGGAAGGCCCCGACAACTGGTCCACCACCGGGCGCGACGGCTACGCGGGGCGGCTGCTACGCCTGCTGCTCGACGGCGATCCGGCCTGGCACCCGCTGCGTGAACTTCGGAGCGTCGGTCCGTCCGGCCAGAAGACGCAGGCTGTTGAGCACGACGAGCACGGTGCCGCCCTCGTGCCCGAAGACGCCGAAGACCAGCGGGAGTGAACCCGCCACCGCGAATCCCATCAGAATCGCCGCCGCACCGATCGCGATCGTCATGTTCTGGCGGATGATGCGCTGTGTGTCCCGCGCGAGTTCCATCGCCACCGGCAGATCCCCCAGCCGGTCGCGCGCCAGCACCAGGTCCGCCTGCGCGAGCGCCGCCGACGTTCCCCGCATTCCCATCGCCACGCTGCAATCCGCTGCCGCCATCGCCGGCACGTCGTTGATGCCGTCCCCCACCATCATCACGCCTTCTCCTCCGGCGCGCGCTTCGACGACGAAGCGGTGCTTCTCCTCCGGGCTCAGACCACCGACGGCCCTGTCCACGCCCACCTCTTCCGCCACCGTTTCCACGGCGCCGCTGCGGTCGCCCGAGAGAATCATCGTCGCCACCCCCCGCTCCCGCAGAGCCGCGACGACGCGTTTCGCGTTCGCGCGAACCGTTTCCCGCAGGACGAACCGAATCGCCGTCTCTCTGCCGATCGCCAGCGCCACGACGGCTCCCGGCGATCCTTTCGCTTTCGGATCCGACTCGCGCCCCAGCATCGCGATTTCGCCCTTCCACGACGACACCACGCCCTGCGCCGTGATCTCACGCACGCTCTCCAGCTCCGCCGCTTCCACCGCGCGCGACTTCAGATGCGCCGCGACCGCGCGCGACGCGGGATGGCGCGACGAATTCGCCAGCGCCAGCGCCACGCCGAGCAACTCGGCGTCGTTCGCGCCATCGCCCTCCGCAGCCGCCACCGACGGAACGCCCGTGCTCAGCGTTCCCGTCTTGTCGAACATCGCCGTGCGAATCCGCGCGGCGGAGGAGAGCCCGCGCCCCCCGCTGAAGAGAACCCCGTGCCGGGCGCCGGCGGACACCGCCGCCAGCACCGCGCTTGGAATCGAGAGCACCAGCGCGCACGGCGAACCCGCCACCAGCAGCGCCATCGCCCGATAAGCCGATTCCTCCGCCGCGAGCCCCCGCACGAGCCACCACACCAGGAACCCCGCGACCGAAGCCGA
>JAJFLJ010000309.1 GCA_021772755.1 Candidatus Sumerlaeota bacterium | reverse complement strand
GCACGATCGAGGTGGACGAGAAGACGCACCAGATCATCGTGACGGACCTTCTCTCGAATATCAAGAAGATGGAACTGCTGATCGACATCCTGGACGTGGGTCCGGAGATCGTCATCTACGACGTGAACAACATCGGCCTGGAGGGCGAGGACCTGGAGGACCTTCAGGCGATCATCGACACGGTGCGGACTCCGGACCTGCTGTTCGAGGTGAACTACAAGCAGGGCGTGTTCATTCTGGAGGACGTGCCGGAAGTGCACGACCGCGTCGAACAGATCCTGGAGGGCTTCGACAGGCCGGTGAAGCAGGTGCTGATCCAAGGGGAGATCCTGACGACGACCTTCACGCGAGGGTTCAGCCTGGGCGTGCAGCGCGCGGCGTACATGGGATCGGGCGAGGGGATCGTTCCGAACATCTCGACGGAATCCCCGTCCAATCCGGACGGGGAACTCGGAGGGGACACGGGCTTCGGTTTCGCGCCGATCGGTGCGCTGGACGATTTCGTGGGTCTCTCGGGAAACCGGATCGGCGGCGCACTGATTTCGCAGTACGCCTACCTGGAGTGGGAGGCGACGTTCAACGACTCGACGACGAAGGTGCTGCTGCAGCCACGCCTGCTAGTGAAGAACCAGGAGGCGTCGAGCATCTTCGTGGGTTCGGAAGAGCCGTACCTGACGACGTTCTTCAACGACAACAACACGGGCAGCGCCACGCGCTCGTCGACCCAGAGCACGGTGACGGACGGTCTGACGTTCGAGATCACCCCGAGCATCTCGAACAGCTATCTGGTGGAGCTGGAGATCAACGTCGACAACGACGACGCGGAACCCGTCCCTGTCCTGGGGCCGGACGGGGTGCAGACCCTGATCCGGCGCGACCGCCAGAGCATCGAGACGGTGCTGACGATTCCCTCGGGCCAGACGCGCAACATCGGCGGGCTGATCATCAATAATTCGTCGAACGGCGAGGGTGGGGTGCCGTTTCTCTCGAAGATTCCGTATCTGGGGGCGTTGTTCGGCAACCAGTCCAGGAACGAAAACCGCGGAAATCTCCAGATATTCCTGACGCCGACGGTGGTCGAGGACGTGGTCCCGCGCCCGACGGGCGAGGACGGCAAGCGCGGGCGCCTGGTCACGGCATACGACAAGGTGGCGGGTTCGTACGACATCAACTTCGGCGCGGAGCTCTCCGAGGACGGCGATCTGTCGGCGGAGAACCTTCTGTCGGCGGAAGACTACGACGAGGCGGGCAGCGAAGCGATGCTGCGGGACGAGACCCCCCGCGAGGCGGTGGAGCCGGAAGACGCATCCGACAACTTCCAGCCGCAGATGGTCGGGGGGTCGGGAACGGCTCCGCCGACGACGGGAGGAACGTCTTCGGGCGGAACGCAGAACGATTCTCCGCCGCGCGATTCGGGGCGGGACCGCGACAACGACCGCCCGCGCGACCGCAACCCTCCGTCGGGCGGCAACGCGCCGTCGGGTGGAAACACTCCCTCGAATCCTCCGTCCAATCCGCCGTCGGATTCCGGCGAACGGGAGACGCGGTACTGACCGCGGTTCGGGATTGGCTTGCGGCACGGGCCGCGAAGCGACTTTCTCCGGGGGCCATTGGCCCCCGGTCTTCGTTTGGGGATTCGTTCGGAGGTCGTTCTCTCTCTTGAAGGTTCTGCATATCGATACGGAGAAGGGCTTTCGCGGGGGCGAGCGCCAGGTGCTGTGGCTCGCGCGCGGGCTGCGAAGCGCGGGCGTGGAGCAGGGCGCGGCGGTGCGTCAGCGCACGGAACTCGGCGCGGCGCTGCAGGAGGAGAGCATCGCCGTCCACGAGCTGCGGCGCCACCAGACGTGGCACCCGCGCACCGTGGCGGGGCTGCGGAAACTCGCGCGGGAAAACGGGTACGACATCGTGCATGCGCACACGGGCAACGCGCACACGCTGGCGTGGCGGGCGTTCGCAGGCCGCGTACCGGTCGTGGTGACGCGGCGGGTGGACTTCTCGATAAAGTCCAATCCGGTATCGCGGCGCAAGTACACCGATCCGGCGATCCGCTTCATCGCGATTTCGAACGGTGTGCGGGAGATTCTGGAACGAGGCGGGGTCGATCCGTCGCGGATCGAGATCGTGCCGAGCGGCATCGACCCCGAACGCGTCCGCGACGGGGCGGGGCGCGAGGCGCTTCGCAACGCGTGGGGCGTGAAGGAACCGGGTCCGCTGGTGGGTTTCGTGGGTGCGTTCGTGGACCACAAGGACCCGCTGAATCTGATCGGCGCCGTGCCGGACATCGTCGCGAAACTGCCGGATGCGAAGGTCGTTCTGATCGGCAAGGGCGAGCTTCGGGCGGCGATGGAGGAGCGGGCGCGGGAGCTGGGCGCGATGGAGCACGTCGTGTTCGCGGGGTGGCGCGAGGACATCGCCGGGTGCCTCGCGGCGCTGGACGTATTCGCGATGCCGAGCAGGATGGAAGGTCTCTGCACGTCGCTGCTGGACGCACAGGCTGCGGGCGTTCCGTGCGTCGCGACGCGCGCGGGGGGCATCCCCGACGTGATCGAGCACGAGAAAAACGGACTGCTGGCGGCGCCGCGCGATTCGGCCGCGCTGGCTTCGGCGATCATGCGGATGTGGAACGACGCGGCGATGCGCGAGGAATTCGTCGCGGCCGGCCGCGATGTCGTGGCACGGCGGTTCACGAAGGAGTCGATGGTGGCGGGTACGCTGGCGGTCTACGAGCGGACGCTCAGGGAGTGGGAAGGGACTCGTCGACGGGGGTAAGGCGTTCGAAGTCCGCGCGGAGTCCGCCGCAGGTTTCCAGCGAGATGCCTTGGCGGGACACGTACAGCACGGCTGGCCCATCGTCGGCGGGTTCCGGGGGACACGTCGAACAATCGAGAACGGCGCGGTAGGCCTGGGCGTCGGCGTCGTACGAGACGCCGAAGGCGCAGCCTTCGCGGCGGCGAATGTCGTACATCCCGGTGCGGTTCAGAAGTTCCTCGTTTTCCCACACATGCACGTACATTCCGGCGCGGGGGAGGCGCCAGCGCTGGAGCGCGATGGCTTCGTCCTCGACGACGGGAATCAGAACCTCCTGGAAGAAGGTCTGGTCCGGCAGGTCCATGCACCAAGACTCGGCGTAGAAACCGCGGCCGAACTCGGGGAGGCGAACGATTCGCAGGGTGGCGGGCGCCCCGAAGGCGGCCGCGCCGGCATCGCCGGTGGCGAACTCCCCCACCAGCAAGGCGCCGAGTTCGTCGGCTTGCCGCTCGCGGCGGTCGTGGGCTTCGCCGCGGCGGAGATCGCCGCCGGAAACCGGTCCGCGCGCGCAGGCGGCGAGCAGGGCAATACACGGCAAAAGGAGCGGCCACAGTCGTTTCATGGCGCCAGATTGGCGAAGGCCCGGTGCGGGGAAAGCGGAAACGTGGCCTTGCGCCGCCACCGCCGGATCGCTACCCAGCCCGCGCCGGTGCGCCGGCGGCAAGCCACCCTTCCGGAGACCCCTCATGGCGAACGTTCCTGTCACTCTCGCGTACGGCGACGGCATCGGACCCGAAATCACGCAGGCCGTCGTGGACGTTCTGGCGGAGGCCGGCGCGGAAATCGATTTCGAACGGATCGAGGTGGGAGAGAAGGTCTTCCTGTCGGGGAACTCCTCGGGCATCGGGGAGGAGGCGTGGGAGAGCCTGCGGCGCACTCGGGTGCTGCTGAAGGGCCCCATCACGACGCCCC
>JAJFLJ010000308.1 GCA_021772755.1 Candidatus Sumerlaeota bacterium | reverse complement strand
AGAGGTTCAGCGTCTCCGCGACGATTCCCTGGCCGGCGAAGGCGGCGTCGCCGTGGATGAGCAGCGGCATGACGTGCGAGCGGGATTCCGTGTCGCCGTACTGGCGCTGCTTGGCGCGCACCCGCCCGAGAACCACCGGATCGGCCGCCTCCAGGTGGCTGGGGTTCGATGTCAGCGAGATGTGGACCTTGTGCCCGTGATACGTGATCCAGTCCGTCGAGGCGCCCTTGTGGTACTTCACGTCCCCGTCGCCCATGATGTTGCCGGGCTGGTAGTTGTCCTCGAACTCGCTGAATATCTCCTCGTAGGACTTCTGGATGATGTTGGCGAGCACGTTCAGCCGGCCGCGGTGGGCCATGCCCATCACGATCTCGTCGATGCCCTCCAGGGGCGCCTTCTCGATGATCGTGTCGAGCAGCGGAATCAGCGTCTCCGCGCCCTCCAGCGAGAAGCGCTTCTGGCCGACGTAGTTGGTGTGCAGGAACTTCTCGAACGCGAAGGACTTCCGCAGCAGGCGCAGCACCCGCAGGTTCTGCCCCGCCGGAATCTCCGGCATGTTCAGCGTCGGCTCCATTCTCTGCTGGAGCCAGCGCCGCTGCTTCGTGTCCTGGATGTCCATGTACTCCACGCCGATGGAGCCGCAGTAGGTCTTCTTCAGCGCGTCCAGGATGTCGCGAAGCGTCAGGTCCGCGTCGCCCCAGAGCAGATGGTCCGCGTTGAAGACCATGTCGAGCATGTCCTCGTCCAGGTCGAACGCGGCCAGCTCCAGCTGCTCGTGGTACTTGCGGTGGTGCCCCAGGGGGTCGATGTCGGCGATGAAATGGCCGATGTCGCGGTAGTGATAGATAAGGGAATCGACGCGCGACTGAAGCCGTTCGAGGCGCGACTGCGCGAGGCCCCACTCGCCTTCGGCGTGTTCCGAGACGGTGCCGTTGCCCGCGTGTCCGTTCGTCGCCGGCGCGGGCCGCGTCAGACCCAGCTCGAACCCCTTGAAGAACGCCCGCCACGTGTCGTCCACGGAACCGGGGTCGCGCCGGAACTCCTCGTAGAGCGACTCGACGTAGCCGGCCTCCCAGGAATTCACCGAACTGTCGACGTCGTGCGATGCCGTCATGTCACTGCCACCTCCGTGGCCGTGCGCCGCGCGCCCCTGCTAGCGGGCGAGCTGGCGCAGAACGAACTGAAGGATTCCGCCGTGGGTGTAGTACTCCACCTCGTTCGGCGTATCGATGCGGACCAGGGTCTCGAACGTCTTCGTCTTTCCGGAGTCGTCCTTCGCCTCCACCCGAACCGTCATGCGCGGGCGGATGCCCTTCTCGATGCCGAGCACCGAAACGGTCTCCTCGCCCGACAGTCCCAGCGTCTCCACCGAATCGCCCTCCTGGAACTGGAGCGGAAGAACGCCCATGCCCACCAGGTTGCTGCGGTGGATGCGCTCGAAGCTCTCCGCGATGACGGCGCGAACTCCAAGAAGGCGCGTTCCCTTCGCCGCCCAGTCGCGCGACGAGCCCGAACCGTATTCCTTGCCCGCGAACACGACCAGCGGAACGCCCTCGCCGGCGTACTTCATCGCCGCGTCGTAGATCGACAGCTGCTCGCCGTCCGGCAGGTGCTTCGTGTATCCGCCCTCCACGCCCGGCACCATCCGGTTGCGGATGCGGATGTTCGCGAACGTGCCGCGCATCATCACCTCGTGGTTGCCGCGGCGCGAGCCGTACGAGTTGAAGTCCTTCGGTTCGACCCCGTTCTCCATCAGGTACTTCGCCGCCGGGCCGTTCTTCGCGATCGCTCCGGCGGGGGAGATGTGGTCCGTCGTCACCGAATCGCCGAGCACCGCCAGCACCCGCGCGCCTTCGATGGCGCCGACGGCGTCCGGCTGCATCTTCATCCCCTCGAAGAACGGGGGCAGGCGCACGTACGTCGACTTCGGCACCCACGAGTAGATCTGTCCCTCGCCGGCCGGAAGTCCGCGCCACTGCTCGTCGCCCTCGAAGACGTTGCTGTACTGCGTGCTGAACATCTCGCTGCGCACGCTCTTGCGAATCGTCTCCTGCACCTCTTCCGGCGTCGGCCAGATGTCCCGCAGGTACACGGGGTTGCCGTCGCCGTCGTTGCCGAGCGAATCGTTCTGAAGATCGACGTCCATCGTTCCCGCGATGGCGTACGCCACCACCAGCGGCGGCGACGCCAGATAGTTCGCCTTCACGTCGGGGCTGATGCGGCCCTCGAAGTTGCGGTTGCCGGAGAGGACCGATGTCGCCACCAGGCCGTTCTTGTGGATCGCCTCGGAAATCGGGGCCGAAAGCGGACCGCTGTTTCCGATGCAGGTCGTGCAGCCGTAGCCGACCAGGTTGAATCCCAGGGCGTCCAGGTCCTCCGTCAGACCCGCGTCGTCCAGATAGTCCGTCACCACCTTCGATCCCGGCGCCAGGCTCGTCTTCACCCACGCCTTGCGGGTCAGGCCCTTCGCGCGCGCCTTGCGCGCGACCAGGCCGGCAGCCACCATCACCGAGGGATTCGACGTGTTCGTGCAGCTCGTGATCGCCGCGATCACCACGTTGCCGTGACCGATCTCGAACGAGGAGCCGTTCGAGACGGCCACCTTCGTGGAACGGTTCTTCTCGTCGGCGACGAAATCCGTCAGGGTCTTCCGCCATGCGGCCTGGGAATTCGAAAGTTCGATCCGGTCCTGCGGGCGTTTCGGGCCGGCCAGGCTCGGAACCACGGTCGAGAGGTCCAGCTTCAGCACGTCGGTATAGCGCGCGGGGGCCGCGCCCGACTGGCGGAACATGCCCTGCGCCTTGCAGTACGCCTCCACCAGGGCGATCTGCGCCTCCTCGCGGCCCGTGAAGCGCAGGTACTCCAGCGTCCGGTCGTCGATCGGGAAGATCGCGGCCGTCGAGCCGAACTCCGGGGACATGTTCGAAATCGTCGAACGGTCCGCCACCGGCAGGTCGTCGAGCCCGTCGCCGAAGAACTCCACGATCTTGCCCACGACGCCGTGCTTGCGCAGAATGTTCGTCACCGTCAGCACCAGGTCCGTCGCCGTCGCGCCGGCCGGCAGCCTGCCGCTCAGTTCGAAGCCCACGACCTGCGGGATCAGCATCGAGATCGGCTGGCCCAGCATCGCCGCCTCCGCTTCGATGCCGCCCACGCCCCATCCCAGCACGCCCAGGGCGTTCACCATCGTCGTGTGCGAGTCCGTCCCGACCAGCGTGTCCGGGAACGCGACCGTTCCTCCGGCGGTCTTCGCCGTCATCACGGAGGACGCCAGATACTCGATGTTCACCTGGTGGCAGATTCCCGTTCCCGGGGGCACCACGCGGAAATTGTCGAACGCCTTCTGGCCCCACCGCAGGAACTCGTAGCGCTCCACGTTGCGCTCGTATTCCTTCTCCACGTTGAGAAGGAACGCCGCTTCGCTCCCGTACTGGTCCACCTGCACCGAATGGTCGATGACCAGGTCCACCGGCTGCGTCGGGTTGATCTTCTCGGGGTCGCCGCCGAGTTCCTTCAGCGCGTCGCGCATCGCCGCCAGGTCCACCACCGCCGGTACGCCGGTAAAGTCCTGCAACAGAACGCGCCCCACCGTGAAGGCGATTTCCTTGTCGGGAGTCGCGCCGGGGTCCCAGTTCGCCATCGCCCCAACGTCTTCCTTCGAGACCTTCACCCCGTCCTCGTGGCGCAGAAGGTTCTCCAGCAGGACTTTCAGGGCAAAGGGCAGCGTGCCCACCGGCCCAAGGCCGGTCTTCTCCAGCGCCGGCAGGGAATAGTAGTCGTAGGATTTCCCGTCCACATCCAGCGTCGAGCGAACATCGAAACTGTTATCGGTCATGAGGGGTCCAAATCGGAGAGTGGCGATAGCATGAGAGGGCGACCGCCGCCGCCCTCTCGATGGCCAAAAACGTTAGGCGCACCCTGCGTCCCCGGGCAACGGGAGAAATGCCCCGATCGGGGCACTTCGGCGGCATGGCGAACGTGGTTTCGCGGCGCCGGGAGGACCGTCCCGAGAAAGGCCCGGGCGTCTAAGGGCGGAAGCGCAACACCCGGCCCGCCAAGGTTCCGGAGGCCGTGCCGTCGCTCACGGCCACCTCGCCGTTGACGAGGACGTACCGCACCCCCGTCGGCGGCCGGGTCGGCTCGTCGAACGTCGCGCCGTCGCGGATCGTCGCGGCGTCCAGAACGGCGATGTCGGCGAAGTATCCCGCCGAGATTCTCCCGCGCCCCTGGTCGAGAAGGCGGAACTGGCGCGCCGCCAGGGTCGATGTCTTCATCACGCATTCCTGGTGGCTCAGGAGACCCCGTTCCCGCCCGTACTCCCCCCAAACCCGCGGAAACGTCCCGTGCCCGCGCGGGTGGGTGCCGCTCGGCCCGTCCGAACCGGTCATCACACGGGGGTGCACCATGAACGCGTTCACGTCCTCGTCCTGCATCATGTGGTAGATGGCCCGCGCGCCTCCGAGGCCGACGTCCTCGATGACGACGTCCTCGGGCTCCTTGCCGAGTTCCTCCGCCACGTCCCCCAGCATCCGCTTCGGAAACGGTCCCGACACCATATAGACCCGCTCCGCTCCGCCCCGCCCGGCAAGAAGCTCGCGCACCCCCTCTTCGAGTTCCCCCCGGCGGCTTCCGACCGCATTCTCCCAGTCGTTTTCCGCCCAGTCGGGGATGATCGCGTTGATCGTGGTCTGCGACGCCGTGTAGGGATACTGGTCCATCCAGACGTCGATGCCCTCGGCGGCGGCCGCATCGACGAGTCCGGTGAACTCGCCGGCCAGATTCCAGGCCGTCGGTCCCGCGCACTTCACATGGGAAATCTGGACGCGGGCGCCGCTCTCGCGCCCAATGCGGATCGCCTCCCGCACCGAATCGAGAACCCCCGCGTTCTCCGACCGCATGTGCGACGCGTACAGTCCGCCGTGGCGGGCCGCGACGGTCGCGAGTTCCACGATCTCCTCCGTCGAGGAGTTGAACCCCGAATTGTAGATCAGCCCCGTGGAAAGCCCGAAGGCGCCGATTTCCATGCCTTCGGCGACCTGGCGCTTCATGCTCTCCATCTGGTCCGGCGTCGGTGTGGACCCCGACAGACCGACGGAAGCCCGCAGCGTATTGTGCCCGATCAGCCCCGCGTAGTTCGGCCCCAGAGTTCCCGCCAGCCCGTCGTAGTGCTCCGCCATTCTCGCGACGCGCGGCGAACCTCCGCAGTTTCCCGCGACGACGGTCGTCACGCCCTGAAGCAGATACTCCTCCAGCGCGCCGCCGGAATCCGCGTGCGAGTGGACGTCGATGAACCCCGGAACCACCAGAAGGCCCGTCGCATCGACGATCCTCTCGGCGTCGTACGTGCCCAGATCGCCGATCGCGGCGATGCGGTCTCTGGCGATCGCGATGTCCGCGACCACGGGCGCGGAGTCGCCGTCCGCGTAGACCGTCCCGTTCAGAATGACGACGGAGTAGCGCTCGCCGGTGGATGGCGACTTCGCGGCGCACCCCACCGCGCATAAGACAAGAAGGGCCAGCAGTTCGCGTATGCCTGTCATCCCGCCTGCATGGTCGCGGCACGAGGCGATGTCGACCCAAAACGGCGTGCCTGACCCGCGATTTCCCGACGACACCGCTTGCCCGCACGATCGCCCGCCTGTCATTCCGGTGCGTACATCCTCGAATCATCTTTCATTGGCGGGAGTCTTCAATCATGCGATCCACCTTCGACGGAAATGTCCGGCAATTCCTCGCGGTCCTGCTGCTCGCGTTCGTGCCGCTCTGCGCGCTCGCGCAGGAAGCCGAAGTCGTCCGCATCGATCCGACGGACGCCGAGCGTCCCTTCCTGCGCGGCGTCTGGATCGCGACCTGGGGCGACGGAATGCTCTCGCCCGAGCAGTGCGACGAGTTCGTCGCCGGTGTCCGAAGCGCCAACCTCAACGCGATCTTCCCCGAAGTGCGCAAGGTCGGCGACGCCTACTATCTGAACGGCACCGAACCTCTCGCCTCCAACATCAAGGGCCCCGAGGGCTGGGACCCGCTTCAGTATCTCATCGACCTCTGCCACGACACCTCCGACGGAAAGCAGTACATCGAGGTCCACGCCTGGCTCGTCACCATGCGCGTCTGGAAGGAAAGCCTCGGCGCGCCGCCCCCCGGACACCTCTTCGATGCGCACCCCGAAACGATGATGAAGAACGCCATCGGCGAGACCGCCGGCGAGGGCAGCATGTTCGCCGACCCCGGCCATCCCCTCACCCAGGACTGGACGGCGCGCGTCTTTCGCGACGTCGCCGCGCGCTACGACATCGA
>JAJFLJ010000307.1 GCA_021772755.1 Candidatus Sumerlaeota bacterium | reverse complement strand
TTGTCCTGGCTGAAGAAGTCGCCGCCCTCGGCGGTGTCGCGCCAGCGGTGCGTGCCGGGGACGAAGCGCATTGGCCCCGAGTCGTCCCGCACGTCGGAGAGGGCGAACCAGGCCGTGAACAGCTCGCTGCCGTCCTCCCACGCGTCGCTCCAGTACGCCCAGTCGCGATGCCAGCCGACCTTGGTGGCGGCCTTCGTTCCGGGAGGCGTCGGAGGCTTGTAGAGCAGTTGCACCCACCAGGCCTGCACCATGTGTGCGCCGGTGGCCGCTGCGGCGACCCGTCCGATTTCCGGGGAGCGGATCAGTTCCGCGATCGCGCGGTTGGCGAACTGGGGGTTCTCGATCTTGCAGAGCGCGTTGGGATCGTCGCCGGGATTCCACGGCGAGACGTAGGGCCGCCTGCCCGTGTCGTACTCGCCGGCGCGAATCATGTCCATGCCTGCGCGCGCGTTGGCGACCCGTTCGTCGGCGACGACGGGGTCGCTCTCGATGCGAAAGCCGTCGGACGCATAGGAAGTGGCGAGGGTATCGGTAGTCATCGCGGCTCCGGAAGGTTCATGCGCCGAATCAGATCGGCGAACCGGGAATCGCTCCGCAGGTGATCGAGCCAGGGTTCGGCGCCGGCGAAGGCGAGGAACCAGGACTTCTCCGCGTATCCCTGCTCCAGCAGCCGCAGGCCGAGGTCCGTCTCGTTCAGGCCGAAGGCGACGTACGCGACCTGTACCGACGGGATGTAGCACGTCTTGGCCAGTTCGAGATACTTGTCGAGGATTTCGCGCGCTTCCTTCTCGCGCCCCGCCAGACCGTAGGCGTGGGCGAGACCCGCCTCGATTTCGACGGTGTAGTCGCCCAGTTCCACGGCCCTGCGGTAGACGCGGATCGAGTCGTCGAAGCGGCCGAGCTGGACGTACGCCATCCCGAGCCAGTCGTATCCTGGCGCGTAGTCCGGGCTGTCGGCGATCATGCGCTCCATGACGACGGCCATGCGCTCGAAGTCGTGCGCGAAATACAGGACCGAACCGAACCCCAGGCGGAACGCCTCGTCGAGTTCCATCGACCGCTCGGACATCGGAATGGCTTCGTCGAAGCGACGCATCGCGGCGAGGAAGAGCGCCAGCCAGTGCTGCGCGGGAGCGTATGATTCGTCGAGCGACCGCGCGTGGCGCAGGCTCTTCTCCGCCTCCGCCCACTTCCAGTCGCCGAACTCCAGAATGCCGCGGAGCATCGTGGCGTACTGCATTCCGGGGCTGCATTCGAGTGCGGCGGCGACGGACGCCCTTGCGCCCGGCAGCGCCTCTTCGCGGCGGAGGTACCCGTAGCACCAGAGCGTGATGAGGTTCTCCGCGAGGGCGCAGTGCGCCTCCGCGTCGCCGGAGTTCGCGGCGATTCGGGCTCTGGCCTTGTTCGCGGCGAGTTCCCAGGGCTTGCGAAACCGCGCGCCGGGCGGTGTTTGCGTCAGATGAGTCATGGGCCTTCCTCGCAGGACGGGTGCGGGCGGTCAAGCGCACAACGCCGTGGCGGCACACCGAAAGCCGTTGACCGTCCGGCCCGGGGCGAAGACCTGTTCCGGTTCCCATGCGACAACACCTTCTCGCCATCCCCCTTCTGGCTCTTCTGGCCGCCGCGCGCACCGCGCACTGCGGAGACTCCCTCGCCGTCGTGCACGACGGGTTGGGGGCCGAATGGGGCGCGATTCCGGTTCACGCCCTGGAACCGGCCGGAGACGCCGGCGCGAACGGCGCGGACTTCGTCTCGTTGAAGGTGGCCAACGACGGCGAAGCGATGTACCTGCTGCTGACGGTGGCCGGCGAAACGCTTTTCCAGGAGACGACGACCGGCCGCCTGGGGAACGACACGACGCTGTACCTCGACGGCGATGCGAACCCGGCGACGGGGCGGTCGGTGGGGGGCATCGGCGCGGAACTCGCCCTGCGCTTCGGGGACCGCGCGGCGACGGTCTACAGCAGCGGAGGCTTCGGGACTTCCCTCTCCGTCTTCGAGGCCGGCTATGTCGGTTTGCCGACCCACACGGCCGAGACGTTCGAAATCCGCGTCCCCTACCGCACCGATTCCGGCACCCTCTGGCGAACGTCGGCGAACGTCGACTTCTATTTCTTCGATTCGCTTTCCAGCGACCGGTTTCCGAACTCCGGCTCGTTCCGCTACGCCGTCTCGCCCGATCCGGTCGCGGCTCCGGCCGTGATTCCCATCGCCCGCGCCGAGGGCACCGGGATGCGCCTGCTGGTGCAGAACATCCTGAACACCGCGCCGAAGTTCGACCCCGAACCGTTCGCGCGCATTCTGAACGCGGTGAAACCGGACGTCGTCGCGTGGCAGGAGGTCCGCGAGAACGACTGGGACGACGCGGACATCCACGCGTACTTCGACGCGCACTACCCCGCGCCGGCCGGCCGCGTCTGGACGCTCGCGCGGAACTCCGACAGCGTGACGATGTCCTCGTGGCCGGTTCTCGACGTTCTTCCTCTCAGCGGAAACCACGCGGTGCACATCGATCTGCCGGACGACGTGTCGGACAGCGACCTCGTGCTGTTCAACGCGCATACGCCCTGTTGCAACAACGACAGCGGCCGCGATTTCGAGCACGACCAGATTTCCTCGACCTGGCGCGATCTTCTCAACGGCACCGGCCCCTTCGCCATCGATCCGGGGAGCACTGTCGTCATGGCCGGCGACTTCAACATGGTGGGCTTCCGCCGCCAGCTGGAAACCATGCGAGACGGTCTGATCATCGACAACGGAACCTGGGGACCGGACTTTTCCCCGGGCCGCGCCGACGGCTCTCTCGCGGAGGTCCTCACGCGCCACACCCACACGCGCCGGGCGTTCACGTGGTACAGTCCCGGGTCTGCCTTCGGCCCGGGCAGGCTGGACTGGGTCCTCTATTCGGAGGACTCGGCGGACGTTCTCCGGCAATTCGTCCTCTTCACGCCGGACATGACGGCGCCGGATCTCGCTGCGGCGGGACTTCAGGCCGGCGACAGCCTGGCGTCCGATCACATGCCCATCGTGGTGGATTTCGCCTTCCGGTCGCCGGGCGTTCCGCTGGACGCGTTCGCGATTCGCTAGTCCGGCGCGATTCCAGGGCTTGCCACCGCTGGCGCGGGCCGACAGAGAACGTCCATGAACTTCGCCTGCATCCGCACCTTCATCGAGCACGATCTCTGGCACATCCGCCTGGCGCAGGAGCCGCGCAACCGCCGCCTCTGGATCAAGCCGCTGCGCATCGTCATCCTGACGGTGCGGGAGTTCCAGAAGGACAAGTGCGCGCTGCGGGCTTCGGCGCTGACGTTCTACACGCTGATGTCCATCGTTCCGGTTCTGGCGCTTGCCTTCGGCATCGCCAAGGGCTTCGGCATGGACGAGCGTCTGGAAACCGAGATCCGCCGCGGTGTGACGGGGCTGGTCGAGTCCGGCGGTTCCCCCCGTGCCGCCGCGCCGCAGGACGCCGCAGCGATGGGACAGGACGGCGTGGTCGCTGACGTGACGGGTTCCGCCACGCCGGAGGCCAATGTCGGGCAGATCGCCGAAGTCGTCGAGCAGGCCATCGGATTCGCCACCAATCTGCTGGAGCAGACGCGCGGCGGGGTGATCGCCGGGTTTGGCGTGATCTTTCTGCTTTGGACGGTGATCAAGCTGTTGAGCAACATCGAGCTGTCGCTCAACGACGTGTGGCTTGTGAAGCAGCCGCGTTCCTGGCCGCGCCGGTTCAGCGACTATCTCTCGGTCATGATCGTCGCGCCGATTCTGTTCATCGTCTCGGTCAGCGCGAAGGGCTTCGTGGCGGCGGCCGTCAACGCAGAGGACGGCAGCTGGCTGATCGGCCTCATTTCCGGTCCCGTGCTTCTGTCTCTCAAGTTCGCCCCCTTCTTCTTCATCACGCTGCTGATGACGTTCCTCTACATCTTCATGCCGAACGGAAAGATCCGCCTGGCGTCGGCGTTCATCGGCGGGCTGTTCGCCGCCATCCTCTTCAACCTGCTGCTCCAGGCCTATGTGCAGTTCCAGATCGGCGCGTCGCAGGCGGGCGCGATCTACGGCAGCTTCGCGGCCCTCCCGCTCTTCCTGACGCTCGTGCAGCTGTCGTGGATGGTGGTGCTGCTGGGGGCCGAACTGGCCTTCGCGCACCAGTTCGGCGATCTCAGCGAGTTCGACCAGGACGCGAAGCGCGCCAGCCCGCACTTCATCAAGCTGACCGCGCTCTCCATCGTGCGCGAGTGCGTCGCGCCCTTCGCGAAGGGGGAACCGCCCCCCCGCGCGGAACAGCTCGCCGAGCGCACCGGGGTTCCCTATCAGGTCGTCGCGGAGGTGGTGAACCGTCTCGTCGAGGCGGAGGTTCTTTCGGAGGTCGTGCTTCGCCGCGGCCGGGGGGTCGCCTACCAGCCGGCTCTCGACATCGAAGGCCTGCGGGTGAGCGACGTTCTCGACCGCATCGAGCGGACCGGCGTGGATTCGATTCCCTGCGGGGACTCGAAGATCAGGGCCGAGCTGGCGAAGTCCGTGGAGGCCTTCGCGGCAGCCGCCGAAAACCTCGACGCCAACAAGCGCCTGCGCGATCTGGTCTGACGTGGACCGGAAGCGGTTTGCCTTCCTGCTTCTGGCGGCTGCCGCGCTCGTTCTCCGGCTGTACCAGTGCATGCAGGTGCCGGCCAATACGGGCGACGTGGTGCGGAATCTTCTCTACGGCGCCGGCGTTTCCGGTTCGAGCCTCGCTTTCGCGGGCGGGTCCCTGGCGGACGCGGCCCCGCACCTCGCGTGGGTTTCATGGTCGGAGAGCCCCTACAACTACCCTCCGGTCGCTCTTCTCTTCTTCACGGCGCTTTCGTTTCTGCCTTCCAGCGTGTTCGTGGCGAAGCTCGCACTGACGGCGGTCGAGGGTGCGAACGCGTGGCTCGTCGCGAGAGTCTCGGAGGACCGGTGGTGCGGACTGATCGTGTGGATCGCTCCGGCGGGAGTCTGGTGGACTTCGCGCGAAGGACAGTTCGAGTCGCTCCAGTCGCTCTTCGCTCTCCTGGCGATTCTCGCGCTGCGCGGGCACCGCACCGCCCTGGCATTCGGCCTTCTGGCGGTTTCGATCCAGACGAAGCTGCTCTCGATCGTGCTGCTGCCGTGGTTTCTTCGGAGCCTCTGGAGCGGCGGCGCGCCCGAGGCACGTTCGATCGTCCGCGCCGCGGCGGGCTTCGCGGCGGGGTGTATTCCCACCTGCGTGGCCATGTGGTACTATCCTGCGGTCCGGAACGTACTCGAGTACAGCAGTCCCATGACCGTGAACCACTTTCACTGGCTGCCGGTCGCGAGGTACATGAAGGGGATGCCGCTGGCGCTCGACATCTGGATGCAGGTCCTCGCATGGGTCGTCACGGGCATCGCCGCCGCAGGCGCGTGGAAATCGCGCGACCGGTTCGCCTGCCTGCCGGCGTTGCTCTTCGTGGCGGTCCTGCGGACTTCGCCCCACGCCCTGTTCTGGTACTGGCTGGCGATGATTCCGGCGATCGCGGCGATTCCCGACGTGCGGTTTCGCCGTGCGCTGTTCGCGGCCTGGATGCTGGTGGAGGGCTATTCGGCCTGTCAGCTGGCGGGAGGGCCGTTCAGTTCGCAGGTCGGCGCGGGATACTACGACTTCGGACTGTACACGCCCGTTTCGGAGCTCTGAGTCAGAACGACTCCCTGACGTCCTGGACGATGCGTTCGAGCGAGCGCGACGGCTTCCAGCCGGTCAGCTTTGCGATCTTCTCGACGCTCGGCAGGCGCCGCTGCATGTCCTCGAAGCCGTCGTCGCCGTAGGCTTCCGCGTAGGGGACGAGGACGATCTCCGAACGGCTGCCCGTCAGGCGGACGACTTCGCGCGCCAGATCGCCGATGGAGATTTCCTCGCTCGAACCGATGTTGAAGACCTCGCCGGACGTCTCCGCGCTCTCCATCAGGCCGACCAGCGCGTCCACGACGTCGAGCACGTGGCAGAAGCAGCGGGTCTGGCGTCCGTCGCCGAACACGCGGATCGGCTCGTTCGCCAGTGCGGACTTCACGAAGTTCGGCAGCACCATGCCGTACTGTCCCGTCTGGCGTGGGCCGACCGTGTTGAAGAGGCGGACGACGACGACCGGCAGGCGGCTCTGCTTCCAGTGCGCCAGCGCGAGGAACTCGTCGAGCGCCTTCGCGCACGCATACGCCCAGCGGTGCTTCGTCGTGGGGCCTTCGAGGCGGTCGCCGTCCTCGCGGAACGGAACGTCCGCGGACTTGCCGTAGACCTCCGACGTCGAGAAGATCATCGTGCGGCGGCGGTATCTCGCCGCGCAGCGCAGGATCGTGTCCGTTCCGCCGAAGATCGTCTCGATGGTGCGTACGGGCTGGTTCATGATCAGGTTCACGCCCACCGCCGACGCCAGGTGGCAGATCGTGTCCGCCTCGCGGACGACCTCCTCCACGACCCGTTCGTGCAGCACCGTGTCGCAGATGAACTTGAAGCGCCCCGAGGGCGCGTGCCCGCGGTCGAGAGACTCGATGTTCGCGTAGCTTCCCGTCGAAAGGTCGTCGAGAACGATCACGCGGTTTCCGTCGGCGATCAGGCGCTCGGCAAGGTGGCTGCCGATGAATCCGGCGCCACCCGTCAGGAGAAAGGTCCGCGAGCCGGTCGTCATGTCCGCGCCCGCTTTCCGTTCCAGACGGCCTCGGCGACTTCGGGATGGGCACGGTACCACTCGACGAATTTCGCCACGCCCTCGCGCATGGGCGTGGAGGGCCGGAAGTCCAGCTTCTCCCGCGCCCGCGCGATGTCGGCGTAGGTGGCCGGGACGTCCCCGGGCTGCATCGGCAGCAGTTCCATCTGCGGTTCCATGCCCAATGCGTCCGCCATCGCGCCGATCATGTCCATCAGGTTTTCGCTGTTGTGGTTCCCGAGGTTGATCGTCTCGAAGGGATCGAGGTTCTCGGCGAAGATCGCCGCCAGGACGCCCTTCACGATGTCGTCGATGTACGTGAAGTCCCGTTTCATGTCGCCGTGGTTGAAGACCTTGATGGGTTTGCCGCGGACAATGGCCTCGCAGAAGAGCCACGTCGCCATGTCGGGCCGCCCCCACGGCCCGTAGACCGTGAAGAACCGCAGCCCGACCGTCTGAAGGCCATAGAGGTGCATGTAGGTGTGGGCCATCAGCTCGTTGGCGCGCTTGGTCGCGGCGTAGAGGCTGACGGGCCGCTCGACGGGATCGGTCTCGCTGAAGGGGAGTTTCGCGTTTCCGCCGTAGACGCTCGAACTGCTGGCGTAGACGAGTCGCCGGATGCCGCAGTGGCGGATCGCCTCGAGAACGCTCAGGAAGCCGTTCAGGTTCGAGTTCGCGTACTCGAAGGGTTTCTCCAGGGAGTAGCGGACGCCGGCCTGGGCGGCCAGGTGACAGATGCGCTCGACCTTGTGCTCGCGGACGATCGCCAGGACGCGCTCCGCGTTCGCCAGGTCCTCGCGACAGCCCGTGTATCCCTCCCGTCCTTCGAGGAGCGCGTGTCGCGCCTCCTTCAGGTCCACGGAATAGTACGGGTTGAAGTTGTCGATCCCGACGACTTCATGGCCCAGGTCCAGAAGGGCTTCGGCCACCTGGTGGCCGATGAATCCCGCGGTGCCTGTGACGAGTATCTTCAAGTGCTTCCTCTTCGCCGGCTATGCCTTGAAGATGTGGGGCGCCGTGGCGCCGATCGCGTTGCGCGTATCGACGACGAGGACCGCCGTCCTGGCGAGCCGTTCGTAGTCGATGGACGAGTGGTCCGTCGAGATCACGACGCAATCGTAGTCGCTCGCCGACTCGATGGGAACGCTCGGCCTGCCCGTCAGCTTCGGATGGTCGCGCGTCGGCTTGAGCACCGGAATGTGGGGGTCGTGGTAGTCGGCCGTCGCGCCCTTTTCCTCGAAGAGTTCCAGCAGCTTCAGCGTCGGGCTCTCGCGCTGGTCGTCGACGTCCTTCTTGTAGGCGAGCCCGACCAGCAGCAGGCGGCTGCCCTTCAGCGCGCGGCCCTGCTCGTTGAGGGCCTCCATCGTGCGCTGCAGCACGTAGTACGGCATCTGGGCGTTGATCTCGCCGGCGAGCTCGATGAACTTCGTCGGCATGTCGAACTCGCGGGCCTTCCACGTCAGATAGAACGGGTCGATGGGGATGCAGTGTCCGCCGAGTCCGGGGCCGGGATAGAACGGCATGTACCCGAAGGGCTTCGTCTTCGCCGCGTCGATCACCTCCCAGATGTCGATGCCCATGCGGTGGAAGACGACCTTGAGTTCGTTGACCATCGCGATGTTGACGCAGCGGAAGATGTTCTCGACCAGCTTCGCCGCCTCGGCCGCGTCGCAGGAGGAAACGGGGACCGTCTGCACCACGATGGCGTCGTAGAGGGCGACCGCCGCGGCCAGGCCCTCGGGCGTCATCGCGCCGACGACCTTGGGAATCGAGGAGGTGTTGTACTTCGCGTTGTTGGGGTCTTCGCGCTCCGGAGAGTAGGCGACGAAGAAGTCGGTGCCGGCCACGAGGCCGGAGAGTCGCTCGAGGATCGGCGCCATGATCTCGCGCGTCGTTCCCGGATACGTCGTCGATTCCAGCGCCACCAGGGTTCCGGGCCGCAGGTGGGGGCCGATGGCCTCGCAGGTGCTGACGATATACTGCATGTCGGGTTCGCGGTTCGCCGTCAGGGGCGTCGGCACGCAGAGCAGCACCGCGTCGCACTCCGCGACCTTCGAGAAATCCGTCGTTCCCTGGAAGCGGCCCGACGCGTTCAGTTCCGCCAGGCTCGCGTCGGGGATGTGGCGGATGTAGGTCTTCGACGCGGCGAGGCTCTCGATCTTCTCGGAGTCGATGTCCAGTCCGACCAGCGGGAAGCCCTTGCGGTGGAACTCCAGCACGAGCGGCAGCCCCACATAGCCGAGGCCCACCACGCCAACGACGGCGGTGCGGCTTTCGATTCTTTCGATGAGGCTGGCGTGAAGGTCTTTCGTCGCGGCTGGCGGCACGGCGGGCTCCCTGATTGGCGGCGGGATGGTGGTCAGAGGGCCGGGCGGACGCCAGTGCTTTTCGCGCCCTGGCGCGGCCCGGGAGCCACCGGCGGGGGAGTTGCGCCGCTCAGTTCGTCGCTTTCAGTCCGTTCGCCACGAGCGCCGACCGCGTCCGGGAGTCGAATGTCTCCTGGACCAGCAGGAGGATTCTCTGGCGGGCGGCGGGGGAGGTCGCGCGGTCCCACAGCGGGTTCAGCTCTCCGACGATCAGGTTCAGGCTGGCGTCGCTGACGTTGTCCACGTCGGACCGGTAGCGGTCGCGCAGACGGGTCTCGACGACCTGAAGATCGC
>JAJFLJ010000306.1 GCA_021772755.1 Candidatus Sumerlaeota bacterium | reverse complement strand
CCAAGCGCCTGCCCGAGGCGACGGACCTGATCGGCGTTCGCTTCGGCGCGAAGTCGACCCGCCGTTCCAGGCACGACGACCGCCGAACGAGCCGCCCGCGCGGTTCGTTCCTTTTCACCGACGCCCCTGCGGCGGAAGACTCCAACGGACGAAGACGATGCAATTCAACCTGCGCTGGCTGCGAGACTATCTGGAAACCGACCTCGACTACGGGGCACTGCTCGACGCGATCACGATGGCGGGTCACGAGGTGGAGGGCGAAACCGACCTCGGGGCCGGCAACGGCGAGTTCGTCGTCGGCGAGATCGTCGAACTCGGCCGCCATCCCGACGCGGACAAGCTCTCGCTCTGCAAGGTCAGGGCCGGCGACGCGGAACCTCTCCAGATCGTCTGCGGCGCGACGAACATCGCCGTCGGACAGAAGGTTCCCCTCGCCAGGATCGGTTCGACGATTCCGCGCGACGGATTCAAGCTGAAGCCCACGAAGATTCGCGGCGTCGAAAGCATGGGCATGATGTGCTCGCCGGAGGAACTCGGCATCGAGAGCGACACCGACGGCATCTGGATCCAGGATCCGAAGCTCAAGGCCGGCGAGCCCTTCGACGCGCTGATCGACATCAAGGTCACGCCGAACCGCCCCGACGTTCTCTCGCTGACCGGCCTGGCGCGCGATCTCGCCGCGAAGACCGGAGGGAAGTTCCGCCTTCCCGAGGTCAAGTTCACCGAAGCCGCCGAGAAGGCGGAGTCCGCGGCGCGCGTCGTCGTCGAGTCGCGCGCGGACTGCCCGCGCTATGCCGCCCGCGTGATCCGCAACGTCAAGCCCGGCCCGAGTCCGACATGGCTGCGGGTGCGTCTCGAAGCCGCAGGACTTCGCCCCATCAACAACGTCGTCGACGTCACGAACTACGTCATGTACGAACTGGGCCATCCGCTCCACGCGTTCGATCTGAACACGCTGGCGTCGCGCACCATCGTCGTGCGCAATGCGAAGGCGGGAGAGAAGATCGCCCTGCTTGACGGAACGAACGTCGATCTCGAACCGGACGACCTGCTGATCGCCGATCCGGAGAAGCCCGTCGCCATCGCCGGGATCATGGGCGGCGCCGAAACGGAAGTGACCGAGAGGACGACCGACATTCTTCTCGAAGCGGCCTACTTCCTGCCCTCGAAGATCCGCCGCACATCGCGGCGCATCGGCAAGAGCACCGACGCGTCGTACCGCTTCGAGCGCGGCACCGACTATCAGCGGATGCTCAACGCGCTGCACCGCGCCGCGCAGCTGATCGCGGACCTTTCGGGCGGCGAGATTCTCAAGGGCGCCATCGACGTTTCCGCCGGCCTGCCGCAGCGCGAGCCCATCCGTCTCGGCATCGAGCGCGCGAACCGCATCGCGGGGCTGAAACTCAGCGGCCGGCAGATGTCCGACATCCTCGCGAACCTCGGCTTCGAAATCACCAGCGCGGCGGAGAGCCACCTCGTCGCCATTCCGCCGCCGCACCGTCCCGACGTGACATGCGAGGCCGACCTGGTGGAGGAAATCGCCCGCATTCACGGGTACGAGCACATCCCCGCCGAGATTCCGGCGATTCGCAGCGCGTCGCACGCGGTCGATCCCGTTCGCGCGACCGGCGAGCGCCTGTCCGACGAACTCGTGGCCCTCGGATTCTCCCAGGCGATCAACTTCTCCTTCGTCGCGGCGGACGACAACGCCGCCGCCGGCTTCGACGAGGACGGTCTCGAGGTCCGCGTCGGCAATCCGCTTCAGGCGGACCAGGCCGTCATGCGCCGGTCGCTCGTTCCCTCGCTGCTGAAGAACGTCGCGACGAACCTGAACCAGAGCGTCGAGGCCGTGCGTCTCTTCGAGATCGGCCGCACGTACGAGTGGGCCGAGGCGGAACAGAGCGAAGACGGCGACCCGCTGCAGAAGTTCACCACCGAGCGCCCCTGGCTCTGCGCCGCGATGACCGGCAGCGAGAAGCGCGACTGGCGAACGCCCGCCCGCGACTTCGACTACTTCGACATCAAGGGCGTGGCGGAGGAGGCCGTCGCACGACTCGGCATTCGGCGCACGGTCGTCGAGCCGATGACGGATCATCCCCTCTTTCATCCCGGTCGGTCGGCCGCGCTGCTTCGCAAGGGCCAGCGCCTCTGCTGGTTCGGCGAACTGCATCCCGCCATCGCGCACGAACTCGGACTGAAGAAGCGCGTGCTGCTGCTGGAGTGCCCGCTCGACGGTCCCATCGCCGAGGCCGGCGACGTCGCGAAGTACAAGGAACTGCCGCGCACCCCGGCTTCGCGCCGCGACATCGCGATCCTCGCCGACCGCAAGGCCTCCGCGCTCCAGCTCGAGCGCACCATTCGCTCCGCCGGGGGCCAGATTCTCGACAGCGTGGGCCTCTTCGATCTGTACGAGGGAAAGAACATCGAGCAGGGGAGGCGGTCGCTCGCCTTCAATCTGACGTTCCGCGACCCGAACCCGGAGAAGACGCTCAAGGACGAGCAGGTGAGCGAGGCGTGCGACAGGATCGTCTCGGCGCTTCAGTCGAAACACGGCGCCACGCTGCGCTAAGGGAGCCGTTATGGGGCGCAAGCTCTCGCTGTTGCAGACGATCGGACGCGACTTGCGGGCCGCCGTCGACAACGACCCGGCGGCCCAGGGGCCGTTCGCGTGGCTCGAAGTCGCGCTTTGCTATCATGGCTTCCACGCCATCGTCCTGCATCGCATCACCCACGCGGTCCACATGTTCGGCGTTCCCATCCTTCCGCGGTTCATGGGAATGCTCAACCGCTGGGTGACGGGAATCGAGATCCATCCCGGCGCCCGGATCGGACCGGGTTTCTTCATCGATCACGGGTCGGGCGTCGTCATCGGCGGCACCGCCGTCGTCGGCAGCAACTGCCTTCTCTTCCAGGGCTGCACCCTGGGGGGCACGGGCAAGGAATCCGGCAAGCGCCATCCCACGCTGAAGGACAACGTGGTCGTGGGCGCGGGCGCGAAGGTCCTCGGCAACATCGTCATCGGCAACGACGTCTACATCGGCGCCAACAGCGTCGTGCTCGGCGACGTTCCCGACTGCTCGACCGTCGTCGGAATTCCCGGACGCATCGTCCGCCACATGGGCCAGCGCATCCACCCCGCCAGCCAGCTCGACCACATCCACCTGCCCGACCCCGTGCGCGACCGGTTCGAAGCCCTCGAGCGGAAGATCCAGGAACTCGAAGCGCAGCTCGAAGACCGTCGCGACGAGACCTGAGCCCGTGTCGCCTGCAACCCCTGCCGGGGTTGGGGAAGCTGGAGGCCGTTTTCCCCGGACTGCGTCCGGGGCTTGTATTGTCGTGTCCCTGGCGGGACACCATGCGTCAAGGCTATCGGTCGCGGATGCGCCGGGGGAACCGGGAAGGACGGTCGGTGCATCGCGCGTGGAATCCCCGATGCACTCGTTGCCCCGATCGTTCGACGCGTCCGGCAAGACGGGATGTCACGTGGTCCATCGTCGTGCCGGAGTGGACACCGCAACCACCAGCGTACCGTGCTGACGGGGGCGTCCTGGCAGACACTACATTCACCGGCGCACCTCGCTAACCAGACGTCCCGGCAGGGACGCCTCAATCATAGCCCCGGACGCAGTCCGGGGCTATGAATGCCACCAAGAAGAAACCGACCCCGGCAGGGGTCGGACGAAGTATAAGGCGAATCGGGCGCGCTGTGTCACGGGGTGTCCCGGTGGACACCGCAACCATCCGCGCACCTCGCCAACGAGACGTCCCGGCAGGGACGCCACAATCATAGCCCCGGACGCAGTCCGGGGATTCGAACGCCACCTGAAAAAAACCGACCCCGGCAGGGGTCGGACATCCCACCATCAATCGAATACGAATCGTTCGTCCGTTTCAATCCCGTACCGCCGCAGAAACCGGACGTACTCCTCTTCGAACGTCTCCTGCCGATGGTGCTCTTCCTGCTTCGCGATATAGTCGTAGACCCCTTCCCGGTGGGTTGGGGATACGGTAAAGACGCCGTAACCCTCCTGCCATGCGAAGGCGGACTTCCCGTACGTCTCGTGAAACCATCGGGACGAACCCTGTTTCACTTCCTTGACAATGTCCGAAACGGCGATGGCCGGGCGGGTAGAGCACAGCGCATGAACGTGGTCCGAGACACCGCCGATGAGCAGCGCCTTCGCATGGCGCTTCTCGAAGATGCCGGCCATATACGAGTAGAGGCGTGGCCGAACGTCCTGCGTCAGCCACGGCTCGCGGCGTTTCGTCGACCAAACGAGATGGTAGTAGAGCGACGAGTGCGTGTGGGCCATGATGCGATCCGGGTCGCCTGCAACCCCTGCCGGGGTTGGGGAAGGCTGGAGGCCGTTTTCCCCGGACTGCGTCCGGGGCTTGTATTGTCGTGTCCCTGGCGGGACACCATGCGTCAAGGCTATCGGTCGCGGATGCGCCGGGGGAACCGGGAAGGACGGTCGGCGCATCGCGCGTGGAATCCCCGATGCACTCGTTGCCCCGATCGTTGGACGCGTCCGGCAAGACGGGATGTCACGTGGTCCATCGCGCGCGCCGGGGTGAACACCGCAATCACCCGCGCACCGTGCTGACGGCGCCGTCCCGGCAGACACTACACTGCATTCACCGGCGGACCTCGCGAACCAGGCGTCCCGGCAGGGACGCCTCAATCATAGCCCCGGACGCAGTCCGGGGATTCGAACGCCACCTGAAAAAAACCGACCCCGGCAGGGGTCGGACAAATCGTTCCTCGCGCTACAGCGAACCAAGCGCGTCTTCGATGGCGGGCACGAGATCGTGTCCTTCGGCGTCGTTGGCCGCGCGGGCGCGTTCGAGCGCCGCGCCGAGAACCGTCCGCGCCTCCTCCGTCTCGCCGAGATCCGCAAGCACCAGCCCCAGCTTGTAGCCGTACACGGCGTTCTCCCGTCCGTGCGCCCACGCGTAGCGCAGGTGCTCCGCCGCTTCGGCGAGCCCCTCGCGCGTCTGCACCTCGTCGTAGAGCTTCTGTCCCAGCGCGAACCGCATCATCGGGTCGGCGGGATCGGCTTCGACCGCGCTGCGCAGCGTTTCCAGATCGATGCTCATGCCCGTTTCGCCTTACGCGTCATGGTCGATCGTCTCGTCCAGGCCGATGCCCTCGCCTGGGATGGAGGCGAGCGCGATCACCGCGACGCACACCACCGTTCCGACGAGCGCGTGCCAGACCCAGTTCACGGCATAGTCCGTATGGTTCAGGATGAAGTTGAAGAGGATCATGAAGAAGAACGAGCATGCCATGCCCGCGATCACAGGGCCGGAACGCCCGCGCCGGTGAAGCAGTCCCCAGATGAACGCACCCATGATCGCGCCGGTCGTGAGTCCCGCGAGCTGGAACGCGAGGTCGAAGATGAGCGGCGCGGCGCGGCAGGCCATCGCGACGGCGATGAGACCGACGCCCGCAAGGACGACGGCGCCGCGCGAGAGCAGCATCTCGGTCTTCGCGTCGGTCTTCTTCCTTCTGAACGGGCGATAGAAATCCATGACCGCCATGCTGCCGATGGCGCCGAGGGCCGAGGAGACGCTGGACATCGCGGCGGCCAGAATCGCGGCGATCAGGAATCCCTTCGCCACGACGGGCATGTGCGTCAGGATGAAGATGGGGAACACGAAGTCCGACCGGGGCGACGGGGTGGCGAGGTTCGGGTCCCACGGCTTGATCGCGCCGAACTCCCATCCGTTGATCGTGTAGTAGGCGAAGAGGGCCGCGCCGATGAGGAGAAAGAGAAGGAACTGGGGGCCGATGATGACCGCGCTCAGTCCCATGGCCTTCTGCCCGTCGCGCGTGTTCCTGCATGCCAGCACGCGCTGGACGTTCATCTGGTCGAATCCGAAGGCGAAGATGATTCCGATCGGCGCGCCCAGGATTCCCGAGATCAGATTGTACTGTCCGCCGACGATGCTGGCGACGTTGGCTTTGATGAGCTCCCACAGGCCGGGCTCCCTGCCGAGTCCTTCGGCGACGGCCGCCGCGCCAACGAATCCGTGGTTGAACCACCGCAGCTGCTCCGGCGCGACGGACCGGACCGCGTTCCATCCGGTCTCGCCACCCGGCGCGGCCATGTCGCCGTGCAGCAGCGACGGAATGTAGAGCAGCGCGAGCAGTCCGGCGCCGACGAAGATGAAGTACTGGAGCATGTCGGTCCAGACGACGGCCTTGATGCCTCCGAGCGCCACGTAGAGCATCGCCGCCACCATGATGATCGTCACGGCCTCCAGAATGCCCGAGTTCTCGAGCCCGGGAATCGTCCGCATCACGATCATGATGGGAATCGCCGTGACGTAGACGCGCACGCCGGCGCCCAGCGTGATCGCCACCACCGCCAGCGCCGACGCCGTGATGCGCGACCGGTTGCCGAACGCCTTGAAGATGAGTTCGTACGTCGTGTAGACGTCTCCCTTGAAGTAGTGCGGGATGATGTACTTGATCACGACGAGCCGGCCCGTGATGTACCCGATGACGACCATCATGAAGAACATGGTGCCGCCGCCGGCCGTGATGGCGCCGGATTCCGTCAGCGCGAGCGCGCCGATCACTCCCGCGGGAATGCCGATGAAGGTCAGCGCGCTCGTCTCCGTCGCGACGATGGAGAAGCCCACCGCCCACCAGGGGAGCGAGCGCCCGCCGAGGAAGTAGTCGCGCTGGGACTTCTGGCCGCGCGCCGTCCAGAGACCGATTCCCGTGACGATGGCCATGTAGAGCAGAACGACGATCCAGTCGGCGGGGCCGAAGGATGCGGAGACCGTGGCGGCGTCCGGAGACATGCGACACTCCCGTTTCGGGCGAGATTGAACCGGACGGCAGTCAATGACGGAGGCCCGGCAGCCTCAACCCCTAATCCGGCCGCCAACTTCCCGGTTGGCACCGCCGGTGCCCGTCGCCAGAACACCGCCTCCCTGCGGTGGCGACAAGCCCCCGCCAGCTTCCCGAAGGACCCGACACTGGCCATGGCCGACAAATCGCAACGTTCCGACGTGACTCTCGACACCATCGTCTCGCTCTGCAAGAGGCGCGGCATCATCTTTCCGGGCTCGGAGATATACGGCGGCCTGCAGGGCACGTTCGACTACGGCCCCATCGGCGCGGAGCTGAAGCGCAACGTCAAGGACGCCTGGTGGCGCTCCATGGTGCAGGAGCGCTTCGACATCGAAGGCGTCGACACCTGCGTGCTGCTGCATCCCTCCGTCTGGAAGGCCTCGGGCCACGTCGAGAACTTCACCGACCCCCTCTGCGACAGCCTCGGCCCCTCGCGAAAGCGCTACCGCGCGGACCACATCGAGGAAACGGAGTGCTCCCTCTACCGCATCGCCGACGTGACCGACGGGGAGCCGAAGCCCGTCGAGGGCGCGGAAATCTGGGCACCCGCGAAGAAGAAGGCGAAGGAGTTCTACCAGACGTGGTGGGAGAAGCACCTCGGACTGGAGGGGCGCCGCGTGAAGCTCGAAGAGGTGGAGGGTTCCGCCACCACCGGCCGCTTCAGCCCCGACGACGGCGGCCGGCTCACCGATCCGCGCATGTTCAACCTCATGCTCTCGACGGCTCTCGGCCCCGTCGAGGACAGTTCCGCCCGCGTGTTTCTCCGCCCCGAAACGGCGCAGGGAATCTTCATCGCGTACGAAACCGCCCGCGCCGCCGCCCGACGCAAGCTCCCCTTTGGCCTCGCGCAGCAGGGCAAGTCCTTCCGCAACGAGATCACGCCCCGCAACTTCATCTTCCGCACGCGCGAGTTCGAGCAGATGGAGATGGAGTTCTTCTGCAAGCCGGAGGAATTCTGCCGCAACGGGGAGCGGACCGACATGGAGTGGTTCGACTACTGGCGCAATTCGCGGCTCGACTGGTACGTGCGCTACGGAATCGACCGCGACCACCTGAAGTTCTACGACCACCCGAAGGAGAAGCTCTCCCACTACTCGCGCGGCACCACCGACATCGAGTATCTCTATCCCATCGGGTGGCAGGAGCTCGAAGGCATCGCCCATCGCGGAAACTACGATCTGAGCCAGCACATGGAGCACAGCGGAAGGGATCTGCGCTACTTCGACCCGCAGGTCGAACAGCACTACGTTCCCTACGTCATCGAGCCGGCCGCCGGGACCGACCGCGCGGTTCTCGCCTTCCTTTGCGACGCCTATCGCGAGGAAGTCGTGACCCGGGGAGACGAAGGGAAGGAGAGCAGGCGCGTCGTTCTCGGCCTGCACAACGACCTCGCCCCCATCAAGGCGGCCGTTCTCCCGCTGCTGCAGAACCGTCCCGATCTCGTCGAGATGGCCCGCAAGCTCGCCGCCGACCTCAAGCGGCACACCAACGCGGTCTACGACGACACCGGCGCGATCGGAAAGCTCTACCGCCGCCAGGACGAAATCGGAACGCCCTACTGCATCACCGTCGACGTGGATTCCCTCGAGGACCAGGCAGTCACCGTCCGCCACCGCGACACGATGGAACAGGAACGCATCGGCGCCGACAGGATCGTCGGCTGGGTGCGCGAGCACCTCTCCGCGTAGCGGCCGTTCCGATGCCGGGATTCCGCGTTCGCGACCGCACGGTTCTCGGGATACTCGGGGTGCTCGCCGCGTGCATGATCGCGTTCCCGCTTCTGCGGGTTCCGTTTCCCCACGCTCTCATCCCGGAATACTACCTGTTCCGGTACAAGTCGCGGGCGCTGCCCCATCTCGCGCCCGTTTCGCTGGGTCTGCTGGTCCTGATTCCCGCGATCGCATACGCGTGCGCGCGCCTCTCCAGGCGCCTTCTGATCGTGTCGGTTCTCTATCTGGGGGCGGTTCTCCTCCAGTTCGCCATGCCGGTGCTCGGCGAACACGGCCTGAACACACACGCGTACGTGTTCGGAAGCTTTTCTGGGCACAAGGAGTTCGCGCGGTTCGCGGCGGTCCAGCCCTCCGTTCGCAGGACGGTCTTCGACTACGACAGGGAAGTCGAATCCGGCGGACTGACCGAGTTCGGCCGTTCGAAGCCGCCAGGCACCGCCATCTTCTACGTCCTGTCCGCCAACGCCGCCGACGCGTTGCTGCTCGACGCCTCCGATCCCGAGCGCCGGCTTCAGGCTTCCTCCATGTTCGCGGCGCTCGTGTGGCCGTTCATCGCCGCTCTCGTCGTCGTGCCGGCGTTCCTGTTCGGTGACGCGTTCTTTTCGAGGCGGACCGCGTTTCTCGGCACGCTCCTTCTGGTGACTTCGCCCGCCTTTCTCCTCGTGATTCTCCATCTCGACCAGGTCCTGTTTCCGACTCTCTACACCACCACGCTCCTGCTCGGCGCCTGTGGCATTCTGCGGGGCAGAGCCGCGGCGGGTTCGCTGGCCGGCGTGGTGGGATTCCTCGGCGTCTACATGAGCTTCGGTCTTTGCGCGGCGATCCTCGCGGTTCTGGCGATCGCGTTGCTCGCCGCGATCGGGCGGCTGCGCGCAAGGGAAGGCGTCGGGCGTTCGGAGACGATCGCCTTCGCGGCGTTCTGCGCGACGGGGGCGCTTCTGTACGCCATCTTCCACTTCGCGCTGAAGTTCGATTTCCCCGCGGAGTACGGCCGCGCCATGGCATGGCACACGGCATGGAAGGACTGGCAGTCGGGTCCGCGCGAGACGGTCGTCTGGGCCGCCCGCAACGTTCTCGAATTCGCGTGGTGGATGGGCCCTGCGGCGCTTGTCGGTTGCGTGATCGCGGTCGCCGGTTCGCTGGTGGCGGTCGTTCGCGCGCGGCCAGGCGATCGGGACGTGATCGTGACGGCGGTCTTCGTGACGTGGTTCGTCGTGGCACTGTTCGGCAGGAACAAGTCGGAGGTCGCCAGGCTTTGGCTCTTCTTCATGCCCGCGCTCTGCATCGCCGCGGCTTCGTACTGGAACGGCCTGCTGGATCGCAGAGCGTCCGGCGGCGAGAGCGCCGCCGGCGAGCGACTTTTCGTCCTCTCCGCGACCGGTCTCGCGACGCTGAACATCGCGATCACGATCGTCTACAAGGCCAACTGCAACTTCTGGTAGGGAAGGGTGCACGAAAAAGGAGCCGGGCGAAATGCCCGGCTCCCGGTGTGTTCCTGTTCGTGTCGGCGCGGCTCAGTCTTCGCGACGCGGCGGACGGGGACGGCGCTGGCGTCCGCCACCGCCTCCACGCTCGCCACGATCTCCGCGGTCGCCGCCTCCGGAGCGGGGTCCGTCGCTGCGGCGTTCGCGTCCGCCGCCACCACCGTAGCCGCCGCCGCCGCTCTCCTCGCCGGCGCCGCCCTCGCGCTCGATCAGAGCCTTGCGGCTCAGGCGAATCCGGCCGCGGGCGCCATCGACTTCCAGCACCTTCACGGTCACTTCGTCTCCGACGCTGAGCACGTCCTCGACCTTTTCGACGCGCCGGTGTTCCAGCTCGCTGATGTGGACCATGCCGTCCTTGTTCGGCGAAATCTGGACGATGGCGCCGCTTTCGAGAATGCGGACGACCTTGCCCGTGATGACTTCGCCCTCTTCGATCTCGCGAACGAGACCGTCGATCATCATGATGGTGCGCTCGGCGGCGTCGGCGCTCGCGGACGTGACGTAGATCGTGCCGTCGTCCTCGATGTCGATCTTGGCGCCGGTGGCCTCCTGGATCGAGCGGATCGTCTTGCCGCCGGACCCGATGACCTCGCGGATCTTCTCCACGGGAATCTGAAGGATCGTCATGCGCGGCGTCTGGGGCTTGAGCTCCGGACGCGCCTCGGCGAGGGTCTCGGCCATCTTGTCGAGAATGTGCAGACGGCCCTGGCGGGCCTGCTCCAGCGCGTCGCCGAGCACCTTGCTCGAAACGCCCTCGATCTTGATGTCCATCTGCAGCGCCGTAATGCCTTCGGACGTGCCGCAGACCTTGAAGTCCATGTCGCCGCAATGGTCCTCGATGCCCTGGATGTCGCTGAGGATCGCCGTCTTCTTGCCGTCCTCGCTCGCGATCATGCCCATCGCGATGCCCGCGACGGGGCGCTTGACCGGAACGCCGGCGTCCATCAGCGCGAGGGACGTCGAGCAGACCGTCGCCATCGAGGAGGAACCGTTGGACTCGAGAATCTCGACGACCACGCGGATCGTGTAGGGGAACGTCTCGCGGTCGGGGAGAATGACGCTGACCGCGCGCTCCGCCAGGGCGCCGTGTCCGATTTCGCGGCGGCCCGGTCCGCGGGGGGGCTTCGCCTCGCCGACGCTGAATCCGGGGAAGTTGTAGTGCAGGAAGAAGTGCTTGTGGGAGACGCCCGTCATGTCGTCGATCATCTGCTGGTCGTCGGTCGATCCGAGCGTGACGACGGCGAGCGCCTGCGTCTGGCCGCGCGTGAACACCGAGGAGCCGTGGACCGTCGGAAGGACTTCCGTCTCCGACCAGATGGGCCGGATCTCCGCCAGCTTGCGTCCGTCGGCGCGAACGCCCTTCGAGATCACCTGCTTGCGCATCTCGCGCTCGTCGATGTCGTGGAAGATCGAGGAGACCTCGCCGGCTCGTTCGGCGTATTCCTCGCCGAGCTTCTCCCGGATTTCCGCGACCGCCTGCTTCACGCGCAGGTCGCGCGCCTTCTTCTCGTGCGTCTTCGCGATGTCCTTGTTGTGCGGGGCGGCGAGCTTCTCGATCTTCTTGACGAGGTCCGCGTCCTTCTGCGGCACGTCGTAGACCATCTTCTCCTTGCCGGCTTTCGCGCGAAGCTGCTCGATGCCCTCGCAGACCGTCTTGATCGCGTCGTGCGCGACTTCGAGGGCGCGGACCGTGTCGGCCTCGCTGGCCTCCAGCATGCCGGCCTCGACCATGTTGATGCCGTCGGCGTGTCCGGCGACGAGCATGTTGAGATCGACCTCGTCCATCTCGCTGGCCGTGGGGTTCACGAGGAACTCGTCGCCGGCGCGGCCGACGCGGACGCCCGCGATGGGCTTCTTGAACGGAATGTCGGAAATGTGGAGCGCCGCGCTGGCGGCGCACATCGCGACGAGGTCCGCCGGATTCTCCAGGTCCATCGAGACCACCGTGATCGAGACGATGACCTCGTGGCGGAAGCCGTCGGGGAACATTGGCCGCAGGGTGCGGTCCGTCAGTCTCGCGCGGAGCGTTTCGTTGTCGCTGGGGCGCGCCTCGCGCTTGAAGAAGCCGCCGGGGATGCGGCCCGCCGCGTAGAACTTCTCGCGGTAGTCCACCATCAGCGGGAAGAAGTCGCGGTCCGTCGGCGTGTCCGACATCACGACCGCGGCGAACACCGACGTGCCGCCGATCTTCGCCATCACGGCGCCGCTGGCCTGCTTCGCCAGCTTGCCCGTGCTCAGTTCCAGTTCCCTGCCGTCGCCGAAGGGAACGACGACCTTCGATTCCGTGAAGTTCAGACCCTTCGTCTGTGTGACCTTGCTCTTAGCCATGGATGCATGTGCTCCCTGTGTGGTTGGTCGGGGGTTCGCGGTGCCGGGACGGCGGGGAGCGTGCATGCCTGCGGAATTCACATCCGGCATCGAAACGGCACCGCTTCGATAGCGCATGAAAATCCCGAGGTCGGCTCCCTTGTGCGATCGCCGTTACCGCCGGTTCGTTCTTCGTCTCCTCGTGTCGGTGGTTCTCGCGAAACGCGCCTTCGGCGAAGATCGACGAAGGCGCGCGGTTCTCACATCGTGTTCGGGCCGGACGGCGTGCGCCGTTCCCGACCGGTTCGCTTCGCCTGCGCGGTCCGCACTACTTGCGCAGACCCAGACGGGCGATCAGAGCGCGGTAGCGCTCGATGTCCTTGTTCTTCAGGTACTCCAGCAGGCTCTTGCGCCGGCCGACCATCTTCAGCAGTCCGCGACGGCTGTGGTGGTCCTTCTTGTTGGTCTTCAGGTGCTCGGTCAGGTTGTTGATGCGCTCCGTCAGGACCGCGACCTGGACCTCCGGCGAACCCGTGTCGCCCTCTTTCGTGGCGTACTCGGTAATCACCGACTGCTTTTTCTCGGCTGTGATCGACATCGGATAACTCTCCGTCTTTCAGTGATGCGCCATGGACTCAGCAGGTCGTCGGAGAGGGATCGAACCCCCGGGCCCAAAGCGAGGCGGGACGGTCGTCGCAGCGGACCGGGCTGTCAAGGGGAAGGGCGCGCGCGAGTCGGCGCCAAAGAAGAACGCCGGAGCCCGAAGGGCCCCGGCGTCGATTCCGGTCGATTCAGTGTCCGGTGCCCGGACTCAGTTCTCGTAAACCGCCCAGTCGGCCACCGACGAGGACGGGTCCGTCAGCTGGTAGATGGCGATGCGGTGCTGGTCGTCCAGATCCGTGTCGTTGACGGCGATATAGTCGTTTCCGCCGGTGCTGAAGAACGCCGCATCCGTGGGGCGGAACAGGTTCGGGTCGCTTCCGAAGGTGCCGGAGGTGTCGAGAACGCCGATCGTCTCCAGAGTGGTGCCGGCAGGATTGACGATCCGCAGCGTGTTCGCGCCGAACGTAGCGTTCTGGTCGGGCGAGAAGGCGATCAGGCTGCCGTCGGCGTTGATGCCCACGCCATGCCCGGCGAAGGAGTTGGCTCCGACGTTCTGGAGAACCGCGCTGGTGCCGCCGGCCCATTCCGTCGCGGGGACGACATCGGTGGGGTTCGCCGCCGTGATGGCTTCCAGGTTTCCGTTCGCGTTGATGTAGATGATATCGTTGGTCTCGTCGAAGGCGACGTCGCGGGGGTTCGCCGCGAGTACCGTCGCGGGCGTGGCCGCCGTCGTGCGAACGAGCGTGCTCGCGTCGGTGATCGCATAGTGCCCGGTCTTCGTCGCGGTGCTGAAGAAGCGCGCTCCGACGAGTCCCGTTCCGGCCGCGTTCGTGTCGATTCCGGCGAGCCGGTCGTTCAGCGTCGCGAACAGCCATTCGCCCGTCTGGGCACCGGCCGTGTCATAGCGCCGAACGCGTGCGGAGTCGTCGTTTCCGTTTCCCGACCACGCGACGAAGACGTTTCCAGCGCCATCGACGGCGACGCCGCCGTAGCCGCGCGTCAGCGAAACGCCGGCGCTGGCGAGGCCATCGGTGGTGTCGAGCGTCGTGACGACCGGAGTTCCAAGCGGATCGACGATCTTCAGGGCGGGGATGTTCACGACGCCGGCGGAGTTGTTCAGTGTCGTCGAGTAGATGACCGGCGTCACGCCGGAGTCGTCCACCGCGATGTGCGCGAGGTGAATGCCGTTGTTCGCGCCCGAGTTCGTGACCTGGCTCGAGACGTCGATGGCGGTCGTAAACGTGGCGGTCAGCTGGGCGCTGGCCGAGCTTCCGATCGCGAGAATTCCAAGAGCGGCGATTCCAAGAAAGTTCCGTTTCATTCTTTGCTTCTCCCTTTGAAAAGTCTGGTGGCGCAACTGATTGCACAGGCAAACAAGCCCACTTCCGTTCTGCCGGTCAACTGGAATCGCTCCAACCGCTCCCATTGTCCTTTACACGCTGCCGCCCAGGGATTACGGGAATGCGGACGTTACGTATCCCAGTTCTCCGAGGCCGCCCGTGACCCCCACCCGCCAGGACATCCGCCAGGTCTATGAACTTCCCATCCCGGAACTCGTCTTCCGCGCCGCCTCGGTCCATCGCCAGCACCATGACCCCCTCGCGGTCCAGAAGTGCACGCTCAACAGCATCAAGACCGGCAAGTGCTCCGAGGACTGCGCCTACTGCCCCCAGTCCGCCCATCACGACACCGAGGTGGAGTCCCACGGACTGAAGAACGCCGAAGAGGTCGTCGAGGCGGCCCGCCAGGCCAGGGCCCAGGGCGCGACCCGGTTCTGTCTGGGCGCCGCCTGGCGCGGACCCCGCGACAACGGCGATTTCGAGAACGTCCTGGAGATGGTTCGCGGCATCCGCAGCCTCGGCATGGAGGCATGCGTCACCCTCGGTCTTCTCACCGACGACCAGGCCGCGCGGCTCGCCGAAGCGGGGCTGACGTCCTACAACCACAATCTCGACACGTCGCCGGAGTACTACGACAAGATCATCACGACGCGCACCTTCGAGGACCGCCTTCGCACCATCGGCCACGTCCGCAACGCCGGCGTCTCGGTGTGCAGCGGCGGAATCATCGGCATGGGCGAGGAGCGGGAGGACCGGATCGGTCTGCTGCATTCGCTGGCGACGCTGAACCCGCCGCCGGAATCCGTTCCGATCAACGTCCTCGTGAAGGTCAAGGGCACGCCGCTGGAGAACGCCGAGGACATCGACCCGATCGAGCTGGTGCGCTGCGTGGCGACGGCGCGCATCTTCATGCCGACGTCGCGGGTGCGCCTCTCCGCCGGCCGGCTTCAGATGAGCGACGAGCTGCAGGCGCTCTGCTTCGTCGCGGGGGCCAACTCCATCTTCGCCGGCGAGAAGCTGCTGACGACGGAGAACCCCGGCGAGCGCGACGACGCGCTGTTCGCCCGTCTCGGCATGCGTTCGGAAACGGCGGGGGAGTCCGCCCGCGAGAGGGAAACCGCAGGCATCGCGCAATGAGCCCGGCTGCGGTGACGGACGACGCGTCGCTCTACGATCACCCCGACATCTACGAAGCCGCCTTCGGCGCTATCGCGGACGCGGAGGAAACGGCCTTCTATGGCGGCTTCTTCGCGCCCGGCACGCGGCTGCTGGTGGGCGCGTGCGGCGCGGGGCGCGTCAGCTGCGCCCTTTCGGATTCGGGATACTCCGTCTCCGGGTTCGATCTCTCCGGCGAAATGATCCGCCGCGCCGCGGAGAACGATCCGGCCGGCCGGTACGAAGCCGGCGACCTCGTCGATCCGCCTTTCGCGAACGAACGCTTCGGCGGCGCTCTCGTTCCGCTGCTGGGCTTCGCGGAACTCGGCGATCCCGCGTCCGCCCGCATGGCGCTGGCCGCACTGGCGAACCGGCTCGATGGCGGCGGCGCCATCCTGCTGGAATTGCCGGTCTGCCACGATGTCCGCAGCGTCCAGGGCATGCGGGAGTCCTTCGACTTCGACGGCGGCGACTACCGGTTCGACTACCTGGACGCGGCCGAGTCGAACGGGTACTTCACGGCGGTGCATTTCGAGATTCGCGTGCGATCGGGAGAACGGTGCGCGCGGCGCGCGGGGAAACTCGCGGTGTATTCGCCGGAGGGAGTGGCGCGCCTCTTCGAGGACGCGGGGCTTTCCGAACCCCGGTACTACGCCCCCGGCGAGTTCGACTCCCGCTGTGCGGAACCGCCGCCGGACTGTCTGCGCGCCGTCGCGATGGGACGGACCGCGCGGTAGGCGCTACGCGTCGAGACCGAGCACGCCGGCCAGCGCCGCGAAGTGCGCGATGCGAACCGTTTCCGGTCCGCCGGGCTGGATGTGTTCCACCTCGAAGTGCCACGTCTTCGGGTGTGGAACGAAGACGGTGCGCATCCCCGCGCGCTTCGGCGGGTTGACGTCGCTCGCCGGGGAGTTGCCCACCATGACGACCTCTTCCGGCGCGAGTCCGTACTTCGCCAGCACATCGACGTATTCCTGCACGTTCTTGCGATGCACGACTTCCACGCCTTCCACCGCCGGCAGCAGGCCCGACCGGTGAACCTTGCTCATCTGGTCGTCGTGGTTTCCCTTCGTCACGATGATCGTGCGGTACCGCGCGGCGATGCGGGGGAGCGTCTCGCGAACCCCCGGCATGAGAACCATCGGATGGTTGCGGAGGAAGCGGGTCCACTTCAGCGCGCGCAGCCGCAGGCCGGCGTGGTGCGGAACGACGTACCGGCTCGTCAGCGACAACTGGCGCACGGTCGCCAGCAGCGACTCCTCGAAGCTCGCGTAGCCGTATCCCATCAGGCGAATGTGGCGCTTCTCCCACGAGTCGAGAACCGTCAGCACCGCCTTGTCGGTGAAGCCCATGCTTCGCCCCGTCCTGCTGAGCCATTCGATGCATTGCAGGAAGAACATGTTGTTCTCCCACAGCGTGTCGTCGGCATCCAGAAAGACGGCCGTGACGTCTTCGAGTCGTTTCATGACGGACCTATTCGACGTTGGCGATCTGCTCGCGCAGCGATTCGAGTTCGTTCTTCAGGGCCAGCACGTCGCGGGCGATGTCGAGATCGCGGCACTTCGAGCCGGTGGTGTTCACCTCGCGCAACATCTCCTGCGAGAGGAACTCCAGCTTTCTTCCGACGGCCTCGCCGTTCGTCGCGAGCAGGCGGGAGAGTTCGTCGAGGTGCGCTTCCAGGCGCGCGCACTCTTCCGCGATGTCGGCCTTGTCGGCGAAGACCGCGACCTCCTGCTCCAGACGACCGGGATCGAGCGGCGGCGAGTTCGGCCCGAGCAGTTCGGCGATCCTCTGCGAGAGACGCTCGCGATAGCGCGCGACGACATCGCCCCGCCCCGCCGCGATGCGCCCGGCCAGTTCCACCATCGCCGTCTGGTGGCCGGAGAGAATGCTCCGCGTCGCCTCGCCCTCGCGTTCGCGCTGCTCGACGAGCGCCGCCGCCGCCTCGTCCGCGAGTTCGAGAATCGGGGCGGCCAGTTCCTTGAGGTGTTCGTCATGGGTCTGGCCGACGAGAACACCGGGAACCGAGAGCAACCCCTCGGGGCGTATCTCCTGGCCGCCCGACGCGTCCTTCAGCTCCGCCAGCAGCGTCCGCACGAGGGTCTTGTTGACGCGGGCTCCGGCGTTGAAGTCGTCGCTGGCATCGAACCGCAGCGTGACGTCCACCTTGCCGCGGACGAGCCTGCTCCGAAGGCGGTTGCGAAGTTCGGACTCCATGTGGATGAAGGTCGAACCCAGGCGGAAGTTCAGTTCGAGGAAGCGGTTGTTGACCGAGCGAAGCTCCACCGTCAGACGCCCGTGGGGTGTTTCGCGAATCGCCGAGCCGAAACCTGTCATACTTCGCATGGGAGTGCCTCCGGAGGAGGTTGAATCCGCCCGCCGCCGGAGGTGGGCAAGGCGCAAGCCGCGCCTGCGGCAAATTCCCGTTTGCCCGGCGGGCGCGCGGGCCGGACGTTCTGCGCGCCCAAGCCACCGATCGAATGGAGTGCCATGAATCTCGCAGACATCGTTTCCGCCTTCGACCCGCAGACCGCCCGCCGCATCGAGTCCGCGATCGGGCTGATCGCCCGCCAGGCCGTCGGATCGGAACGATACCGCCAGCACGTCGAGTCCTGGACGAAGGACGACAAGTCCCCCGTCACCGTCGCCGATCTGCTGCACCAGTCGCAGGTTCAGCAGATGCTCGCCGACGAGTTTCCCGGCGACGGTCTGATTTCCGAGGAACCGCGCTCCATGCAGGAGCAGGTCGTCGAGCAGGCCAGCCGGGTCTCGCGCGAGTTCTACGGCCAGGAACTGCGTCCGGAGATCGCCGACGTGCCCGATTCGGGACGCGTGACCTGGATTCTCGATCCCATCGACGGCACGAAGGGCTATCTCGCCGGCCGCTACTACGCCATCGCCATCGGCTTCTTCGTCGATGGCGCGCCGGTCTTCGGCGCGATGGCGGTGCCGCATTCGCCCCGCGCGGAGCGGACGGAGATCGACAACAAGGTTGCCTTCGCGGTGGTCGGCAAGGGCGCGTGGATCGCCGATGTCGCGGAGAACGGCGAACTGGGGTTCGAGCGGCTCGATGGCGGCAGCGGCGCGAGCGCCCGTCCCTGGAAGGTCGCCGTTTCCCTCGAACACGGCGGGGGAGTGGCCGACGCGTTCAAGGACACCTTCGCGCCCGTCCGCATGGACAGCCAGGCGAAGTACCTGGGCGTCGCCGCAGGCGCCATCGACGCCTATCTGCGCAAGTCGCGCGACGACGGCGGCACCGACGTCACCTGGGATCACATGCCGGGAATGGTGATCGCGCGGGAAGCGGGGTGCACCGTTCGTTCCTTCGGGAGCGGTGCCGCCGATCCGAAGCCCGAGCGCGTGATTCGCTTCGATGGCGGCATGATCTGCCACCGGGGCGGCCGCGATTCGGAACTGGCGACCGCGCTGGACCGCCTGGTTTCCCCCGAATAGCTCCGATGGCCCGCGCCGTTTCCAGCGAATCGGGGAGCGACATCGTCGTCGCCAGGGCGACGGCCGCCGGACAGGCTCCTGTCGCCATCGTGCGCGCAAGCGGCCCGGACCTGGACGCGTTCCTCGAACGTCTCTTCAAGCCTTCGTCTTCCGCCAGACCGGAACCGGGCAGACTCGTGCTCGGGCGCCTCGCGGATGCGGAGGGCGAGTTCGACGAAGCGCTCGCCGTTCTCTGGAAAGCGCCGCACTCCTACACCGGCGAGGACGTCGTCGAGTTCCACACCCACGGTTCGCCCGCGATCGTCGGGCGCCTGTTGGAAGCGTGCGTCGCCGCCGGGGCGCGCATCGCCCGGCCTGGCGAGTTCACGCGCCGCGCGTATTCCAACGGACGGATGGACCTGGCGCAGGCCGAGGCGGTCTGCGACCTGATCGCGTCGCAGACGGAAGCCGCCGGACGCGCGGCCTTGGCGCAACTGTCCGGCGGACTGTCGGCGACGCTGCACGCGATTCGCGACGCGCTCGTTCCCGTCGTCGCGGAACTCGAAGCCCACATCGACTTTCCCGACGAAGGCCTGGAAACGGCGACGCGCGAACGCATCGGTGCCGCCATCGACGACTGCGCGTGCCGCGTGCGTTCGCTGATCGAGTCCTCCACGCGCGGCATGCGCCTGAAGGACGGCGCACGCGTCGTTCTGGCCGGACCGCCGAACGCCGGCAAGTCCTCCCTCTTCAATCTGCTGCTCAGGCGCGAGCGCGCACTCGTCACGCCCCATGCAGGAACGACGCGCGACACGATCGAGGCGGACATCGATCTCGCCGGCGTTCCCGTGACGCTCGTCGATACCGCGGGCCTCCGCGACGACGCGGAAGAGATCGAGGCAATGGGCATCGGCCGCGCGCGAGCGGAACTCGCCGGTGCGGACCTGACGCTTTTTCTCGCCGACAGCTCGCGTCCCGACGATGCGCTGGCGGAGTACGCGCTTCACGGCGCCGTGCCGCACGTTCTCGTCTTCACGAAGACGGACCTGCCGGACTCGCGGGAACCGAACGTCGCGCGCGGACCGGGTTGCCGCCGCGTCGTGCGGATTTCCTGCGAGACGAAGGAGGGGGTCGGCGAACTGGAGACGGCGATTCTCGAAGCGATCGGCGCGTCGGGGGAAGATGCCGGCGCTCTCGTCACCAGCAGGCGCCATGTCCATGCGCTGGCGGAATCCGTCGCGTCGCTTCAGCGCGCCGGGGAGGGCGTCGCTTCTTCGCTCAGCCCGGAGTTCATCGTCGTGGATCTGACGGAAGCCGTCGCGTCGCTGGACCTGATCACCGGTCGCGGCGAGCTGGACGAGGACGTGCTCGACGCGATCTTCTCTACGTTTTGTCTGGGGAAGTAGCCGGTTTCCGGGTGGCGATGCGCTTGACGAGTTCCACCTTGTTTCCGCGCCCGTGATAGGTGACCTGGTCGAAGAAGGCCCTGGTGAGAAAGATTCCCCGGCCGTTGAGCCGCTGAAGTCCGGCGTCGGAAACCGGATTCCACGGTTCGCCGTGGTCGAATCCGGGGCCCTCGTCCTCCACCACGCAGCGGAACCGCTGGCGGTCGATGTCGAAATCGACGGAGATCGTTCGCGAGGAATACCTGGGGTCGGCGCGGCGCGCTTCGACGAGCGCCTCCAGCCCGTGGGATTCCAGGACCTCCGCCTTCGTTTCGAAACCGATCTCCAGGTTGCCGTGCTCGACGGCGTTGCGAAGGATCTCCTCCAGCCCGAGGCGGATTTCCGCGGTCTCCAGGTCCGGGATGATTTCCGTGACCCGCGCCAGGATGTGTTCGACAACCGGCGTCACCAGCTTCCCGTCCGTCGGCATGACGATGCGCGCCTGGCGGGCGACGATCAGTTCCCGCAGCAGCGCGTTGCGCTCCATCTCGTGCGCGCGGCCTTTGTACTTCTGGACCAGCAGATCGAGAAAATCCAGGTTCACCGGCTTGCAGAGGTAGTTCACAGCGCCCGCCCTCAGCGCGGCCATCGCGTGCGAGTCCTCGCTGGAGGGAATCATTGCGACGACGACGCAGGCGGGCACCGCCGCGCGGAGCCGTTCGGCGGGGAGCGGTTCGCCGGGCGCGCCGGCGAGCAGAGACTGATCGACGAGGGCGAGTTGGGGTTGGAACGCGGCGTGCTCGGCCAGCAGGTCCCCGCCCGTCGTGTGGCGCATCTCCAGGCGCGACCGCGTCATGACGGTCGAGGCGTGCTCGGTATCCGGGTCTGCAATCAGTACGCGCATGTCCGGCTGGTCCTGCTCCAGGGCCTTCCTGTCGAATGGATCAAATGGTCGGTTGCGCGCCACCCAGTGACAAGAGAAGAATCGGGCCGTCGCAAGCCGGTTGGCCAGAGGGGTTCGCGACCGCCGAGTCCCGGGGGAATCCGATGAACGAAGCCACGCTCGAAGTCGTCAGCCGCGACGGGGACACCATCGCCCTGAGCGAGACCATGTTGCGGGCGATGCCGCGCTTCGCGAAGATGGAGGACGGGGGATTCGAGGGCGTCATGCTGGCGGCCGTCGTCCCCGACGACTTCCGCGAAGGGGGCGGAACGCTCCGCCTGGTGGGGAGGGACGACTACTCGGTCGACGTCCCGCTCGGCGCCCTGCTGGAACGCGCGATGCTGGCCCATTCCCACGAGCGCCGCCCGCTGTCGCATTTCCGTCTTCACATCCCCGGCGCCGCCCAATGCGGCCAGGACGTCCTGGACAACTGCGCGCGCGTGAAGGACATCGTGCGCATCGAGGTTCACTGACCTCCCGTGCCCGGAGCCTGGGGACGCGGGCGGACAAGAAGATTCGCCCGGTCCCGTTCGCCGGCGAGCGAGCGCTCCAGTCCTTCCCCCCACCGGCCGTCGCGGACGCGCACCAGTCCGATCTCCAGTTCCAGAACCGGTCGCGTGAACGGCCAGACATCCAGTTCCACCAGCCACGGTTCGGCTGCGGCGATCGTCGGATCGTGATGCGAGCCCTGCACGTCCATCAGTGGGGATTCCGTCGGCCCCGGCCAGCCCGCGCACGGCATCAGCGTCAGAAGGTCGCAGAATCGAAGGACGAGAGCCGCGCGTTCGTTGTTCCATTCGCGGATGGCGGGATCGGCGCCGGGCATGGCCTGTTTCATCAGTTCCGAAATGCGGGCGCTCATCTCGGCGCCGAAGGGGGAGTCCGGTTCGGCGAGCGACTGCGCGTGCCGCGCGAGAACCGCCGCGGAGAAAGGGCCAAGGCGCGATTCGGCGAGACCAATGCCCGAGCGCCAGATCGCGTCGTGTTCCGATTCGCCGAGGTCCAGGAAATCGACCGGCGCACCGTCGTCG
>JAJFLJ010000305.1 GCA_021772755.1 Candidatus Sumerlaeota bacterium | reverse complement strand
TGAAGTTCTACAAGTTCAGGAACGACGAGTCGCACGATCTGGGCGAGACGCCGCTGCCCGAAGGCGCGTGGTACGTCTACAGCGGCGACGGGCGCGAGGGGCTGCGGTTCCAGGCCACGACGACGCACAAGTACATTCCCGTCGGCGAGGACGTCGAACTGAACCTGGGTTCGGACGGGCTCGTGATCCTGGAAGAGCGGACGATGAGCGAGGCGCGTTCGGAGTTCGACTTCGATTCCAGCGGGAACGTCGTCGGATACGACATCACCCGCGAGGTGGAGATCGAAGTCCGGAACTCGAAGGACCGAACCGTTCCCATCAAGATCACCCGTCCGATGGGACACTCCGACTGGACGATTACCGACGTTTCGGACGACTTCAAGATCGTGGACAAGTCGACGGTCGAGTGGGAGTTCGACGTCGATCCGCTGTCGAAGAGGGTCCTTTCGTTCGAGTACACCGAGCGAACGGGTACGCGAAGCCGCGCCAACTGATTCGGGGCGAGCCCCAACTCCAGACCGGTCGTTTCGACAGGAGCAGCACCATGAAAACCCTTCGTTTCATCGCAAGCGCACTCTTCGCGGCGGCGGTCGCGCTGCCGGGCCCCGCGCAGGCGCGGACCAAGCTCGTCACGCTTCCGGGTCGCGACGCGATGCTCGTGAATCTCGAGCACCCGTCCTACAGCCTGTTGTCGGAAGAGCGCGACATCACGCTTCAGCAGGGCACGAACCACATCGACTTCTCGTGGCAGGGGGTGTCGATCGACCGCGACTCGATCCAGCTCCAGCTTCTCGGGCATCCGGGCGACGGCCCCGAAGCGACGAAGATCGTGAACGTCGCGTTTCCCCCGAACGAGGACGCGCTGACGTGGCGGATATATTCTCCGGAGGCGCGGACGGAGCGCATCCGCGTTTCGTACCTGCTCTATGGAATCGGCCGCCAGTTCGGCTACGAGTTCACCGTGAATCCGGAAGAGACGCAGGCGGTGTTCCAGCAGTACTTCCAGATGTCGAACGGCAGCGGCGAGGACCTGGACGACACGGCGATTCGCATTCACCGGAGCGACGACTGGACGCGTTCGGTGGAGTCGGGCGAGACGCGGCGCTTTCTGGCGTTCGAGAACCGGGAACTTCCGATCCGCAAGGTGTACGTGGCGCGCCCGCAGCCGTACTCGACGCGCGGCGAAGAGGGCGAGATCATCTCGCTCGTCTACGAGATCGACAACGACGAGGCGAGCGGCATCGGCGAGTTCCTGCTGAGGGGCGGCAAGTCGCGCATCTACAGCGAGGACCCGGACGGAACGACGATCTTCATCGGGGAGGACAACCTGGAGGAGACGGCGAGCGGAGAGACGGCGGAGCTGGCGCTGGGCACCGTCAAGGACGTGCTCCTGAAGCGGCACGTGATGGCCGACCGCCGCGAGAACGAGCGGCGGAACACGTCGCGCAAGACAGTGCTCTTCGACCGCGTCGTCGAGGTGCGCTACGAGATCGAGAACTGCAATGACAAGGCGGCGGCGGTTCGCGTGTTGGAGACGATTCCCGCGGACGCCGTGATCGAGGAGGTGACGGCGGGCAACGCGACCTACGAGCGCAAGAGCGGCTCGGAGCTGGAACTGGAGATCGACCTGCCGGCACGGGCAGCCGATTCCGAGGAGGTCGAAGTCGTGGAGGTCCGGCTGCGATACCGCCAGCCGAACGTGGTGGCGAACTGACCGGAGACCTGGCGCGGGGCTTGCGCTTCCCGATCGCATGAACCAGCCTCGCGCCATGATTCGCCGCCGACTCGCCTTCGCTTTGCTCCCTGCCGCCCTGGCCGGGAGCATCGCCGTTTCCCACGCCCAGCCACCCCACCCCTCTTCAGGAATCCAGGGACATCTGCGACCCGGCGGGCCGCCTCCGGTGCATCCCGAGGAGATCGAACGGGTTGCGGAGTTCCTGGATTCGCAGGGCCGCACGGACCTCGCCGGCCAGCTGCGCCGAACGCGGTTCGACGTTCATCCGATGGACCGGCAAGAAGATGCGCAGGGGCAGCGCGGACCGGGTTTCGGGCGTTCGGAGAGCGAGCGCGATTCCGAGACGAAGGGGCGTTCGTCGTGGCGGGGGTTCGAGTTCGCGGCCCGCGCCCGGGAAGCTCACGTTGCGTTGCTTCGAATCGAAGAGCGCAGCCGTCGAATCGCCGACGCGGAGACGGAGCTTTCCGTCGCGGAAGAGGGAAAGACGCTCTCGGAGGATGAGATTCGCCAACGGCGCCAACGGATTCAGGCTGCGCGCGGGGATCTGGACGCCTATGTCGCGGAGTGGGCGAAGGCCGCCCGCGAGGACATTCCGGAAGTGCGCCGGCGCATCGCAGAGGCGCGGGACCGGCTTCGCCGCGCGACCTCCGACCGATCCGCGCCAAGCCGCTTTCTGTCGGAAGCGGCGAGCCGCATGGACGAGTTCGAGGCGTTCCTGGCGGCCCCCCCGGAGGAAGACGAACAGCTGCTGGAAGGCCTCCGCGAGCATCTGGACCATTTCGCGAGGCTGGCGCCGGAGGGGCTTCGCTTCGGACAGCCCCAGGCTCACCTTCGCCGAGCGGACCGCGTGGAGCGGGAGATCCTGCTGCTGCGCCGACGGCTCGCGGAACTGGAGTCGGAGCTGGCGACGCTCAACGAGGGTACGGACGGGGATTCGGACGCGAACGGGGAGGAATGGAGCGACGCTCCCCTGCCGCCGCTTCCGCCGGACTGGTAGCGGAGAGCGGACGGATCGGTTCAGGGGTGTTCCATCTGGAACGCCCCGGTTCTACATGTGGAGCTTGATGGGCGGCCGGTCGCCGAGACCTTCGACGGATTTGCGGAGTTTCTCGGGAGGGAGGCCGCTGAGGTTCATAAGGCGCTTGTGGGTGCGCGCTTCGGCGAGCATGCGCAGCAGCTGGGCGCGGGCCGCCTCCTGGGCCGTTTCGCGCAGCTTGGGGAGCGCGGTCTCGAACGTCAGCCCCGTGGCGGGATGGATCTTCAGCAGCTTGACGACATGGAGGGACTCGGTGACGACGAGGCTTCCCTGCATGCGCTTGGCCTCGATGACGTCGGTGACCTGGCCTTCCTTGAGCCTCGCGATTTCGGCGGAGACCTGGGGGTGAAGGCGGGGGTTCTTGATGTTCCAAGTGACGACGGCGCCGAAGAGACCGAACTCCAGACGGTTGTTCTCGTCGAAGAGCACCTGGGGGGATTCGCCGTTCTCGAGACGTTTGGCGATGGATTCGGCGTCCTTCTTCTGGCGCTTGACGGCATCGGGCGATTCGTTGCCGGTCAGCGAGATGGTGAAGTGGGCGATTTCGTGGCGTTCGGGGGTGAGGTAGAGCGAGGGGTTCTGCTCGTAGCGGGTGTGGAGATAGGCGTCGTCGAAGTTGAGGGCGACGAAGCGGGCGAGGAGCTTCTCGATCAGCAGGGCGTCGTAGATGTGGCCTTCGAGTTCCTCGCGCTGCATTCCCATGGAATCGAGCATGCCGGCGACCTCTGTGCTGGCGAGACGGAATTCGTCGTCGACCTTGCGGAGGCGGTCGCGGAATTCGGCGTCGGAGACGACGAGGCCCTGGCGGCGGGCTTCGTCGGCGAGCATCATCTGCTCCATCCACTGCTGGACGACGGCGCCCTCCTCCTCGCGAACGGCGTCGTCGTACTCGAATTCCTGGTCCCACTGGATGATTTCGAGATCGCCGGAGATGGGAAGCGGGAGGGCATCGCCGGGCTTGTCGGCGCTGAGAACGCCCGGTGCGTTACCGCGAAGGCGGGCGCTGACGCGGCGGTCGAGCTGTGCGCGGGTGATGGTGTGGCGGTTGACCATGGCGACGATGACGGTCTCGGGGTCGGGGGCGGGGGCGCTCGCCTCCTCCTCGCGCTTCTTCTCGTCCCTGGCGTCGTCGCGGGACTTGATGGTCACCTGGACCTTGGGCTCCTCGCGAATGAGGGGCGCGACGGGCTGGGCGCCGAGGGCGGCGCCCGCGAGCAGCCAGGCGGTGGTGATTCCTGCGATCGCCGAATTGTTCATCTTTTCGTCTCCCTAGGGCGGATCGTGCAACGGCACCCGGCAGAGACAAGGGGAAAGGGGGAGAACTGGGAGCGGGGTGGGCGCGCGTCTTCCCCATTGCAGCGGCGGGGGCGCTCCCCCTAAAGCTCCCGCCGCTCCGGGGATGGCAGTGTGCCGTTCCGCGAGCCGATCCCTTTTTTCCAGGCCTCTTCGATGTTCGACGTTTCAGGCGTAAATCTTCATTTTGGAGCCCGTCATGTGCTCCGCGACGCGTCGTTCAAGGTGGACGACGGAGAGCGGGCGGCGATCATCGGGCCGAACGGGGCGGGCAAATCGACGCTGCTGAAGATCATCGCGGGGTCCCTGGCGCCAGAGTCGGGGCGCGTTTCCTATCCGAAGACGACGGAGATCGGGTATCTGCCGCAGGAGATCGATCTGAAGTCGGACCGGACGGTGGAGGACGAGTGCAAGCTGGTCTTCGAGGAGGTTCTCGCCCACGAGCAGGAGATGCGGGACATCGAGCACCAACTGGGCGAGGCGGAGGACCACGAGTCGGAAGCCTATCTGCAGATGGCCGACCGGTACGACTATCTGCTGCACGAGACGATGCGGCGGGACATCTATTCGATGGACTCGAATATCGGGAAGGTGATGAACGGGCTGGGGTTTCCGCCCGCGGACCTGAAGCGGAAGTGCTCGGAGTTCTCGGGCGGGTGGCAGATGCGCATCGCGCTGGGGAAGCTGCTGCTTTCGAACCCGGACATTCTGCTGCTGGACGAGCCGACGAACCATCTGGACATCGAGACGATCACGTGGCTGGGGGCGTGGCTCTCGAACCACGAGGGCAGCATCCTGATGGTCAGCCACGAGCGGTCCTTCATGGACCGGCTGGTGAACAAGGTGGTGGAGATCGACCGGGGGCGGGTGGTGGTGTACCGGGGCAACTACACCGAGTCTCTGCAGAAGCGGGAGGAGCGGCGCGAGATGCAGCGGCGGGCGTACGAGAACCAGCAGATCGAGCTTCAGCAGATGCAGAAGTTCATCGACCGGTTCCGCTACCAGGCGAGCAAGGCGGCGCTGGTGCAGTCGCGCATCAAGCAGATGGAGCGCATCGAGGTCGTGGAGCGCCCCGAGGACGACCAGTCGACGATCCACTTCAAGTTCCCGTCGGCGCCGCGCAGCGGGAAGGAGGTGATCGTGGGCGAGGGGCTTTCGAAGGTCTACGGCGAAAAGCGCGTATTCTCAGGCGTGGACGCGACCGTCTACCGGGGGGAGAAGATCGCCCTGGTGGGGGTGAACGGCGCGGGCAAGTCGACGCTGATGCGGATTCTGGCGAACCGCCTGGACCAGACCACCGGGACGGTGCGCTACGGCAGCAACGTGGAGTACGAATACTTCGCACAGTACGATTCCGAGGACCTGCATCCGAACAACACGGTGCTGGGCGAGTTCCTGTCGAAGGCGCCGCTCTCGATTTCCGACCGTGCGCGGGGAATTCTCGGCGCGTTCCTGTTCAGCGGCGACGACGTCGAGAAGAAGATCGCCGTGCTGAGCGGCGGGGAGAAGACGCGGCTGCGCCTGGCGCGCATGCTCTGCGGCAGTTCGAACCTGCTGCTGATGGACGAGCCGACGAACCACCTGGACATCGGTTCGCGCCTGACGCTGGAGAACGCGCTTCGCCAGTACGACGGGGCGGTGATCCTCGTCTCGCACGACCGGTACTTCCTGGACAACGTGGTGACGCGGGTGATCGAGATCAGCGACGGGCAGGTGCGTTCGTATCCGGGCAAGTACACGGACTATCTGCACATGAAGGGGCTGGCGGAGAGCGGCGCCCAGCCGGCGGCGGCGGCTCCGGCCGCGAGCGCACCGGCCAACGGCGCGGGCGCGACGACGGCGCGGGACGAGCGCAAGCGCGCCAATTCCGACCGCAACCGCCTGGCGAACGACCTGAAGAGGACGCAGCGGGAACTGGAGGCGGCGGAAGAGGATGTGGCGCGCCTGGACGAGGAGTGCCGCGAACTGGAGAACCGCCTTCACGACCCCGCCAACGCGACGAACGCGGAGGAGCTGGCCCGTCTGGCGCGAACGATGGAGGAAGTGCGGTCGCGACAGGCAGCCGCCGAGAAGCAGTGGACGGACTTGCAGATCGCCGCGGAGGAGCTGGAGGAACAGCTCGCCGAACCGGCGTAGACGGCGCACCGGCCTCTCTCCTGAAACCGCGAACTTGCGGCTCCCCCGAACTCCCCTTGAACCGACCGGCCAAACCGAATGGAATGGCGACGGTCTGGTTGTCTCGCCGGTCCGAACACGCACGAAGGGGAAAGCTCATGACCATACGGTTGGGAATCGCGATGGCGGCCCTGCTGGCCGCGACCCCGCTCGTTTCGATGGCGGAGGAGAATGCGCCCGCCGCGGGCGAAACGACGGCTATGGTCGCGATGGCGACGTTCAACGACATGCGCATCGAGCAGGCGCTGACGGTGATCGGCCAGCAGGCGGGCATCGCCATCGTGCCGGTGGGAAAGGTCCCCGGCTTCCGAATCTCGCTGTCGGATCGGAATGTCGATCTGAAGACGCTTCTGGACCGCATCTGCGCCCCGCACGGGTGGGCATGGTGGCAGGACGAGAAAACCATCTATGTCGCCGACGGTGCGTACTATCGCGCGAACGTGCTGGCGGACAAGGCGGTCGAGAAGGTGTTTCGGCTGGAGTATCTTCGTCCGTCGGATGTGGAGAGCGCGCTCTCTCCCCTGCTGACGAAGGGCATCGGCTCGATCACGGCGGACGATCGGACGGGAAAGATGATCGTGGCGGACTTGCCGGAAGCCATCGAGCACATCGAGCGCCTTCTGGCGGAACTGGACGTCGAGGTCCCGACGGCGGAGGGCGCGAAACGAGTCGCGGAAATGGAGCGGCGCTGGAGCGAGTGGCAGGAGTTGCTGGTGCCGGCGCGCGACCTGGCAAAGACGGAAGCCGCGAAACGGAACGACGACCAGACTGTGCGGCAGGAGGGGCCATTGAGCAGGGAGGAGCGGTTGCGTCGTCACGAGGAACGCGTCCGGAGCATCATTCAGGAGAGACGCGCCGCCGTGAGTGACAAATCAGGGGAACCGCAAGCGGCGGAAGAGCCCTGAAGCAGGCGAATTCCCGCCTTGGGAACCGCGATTTCACGATTCGCGAGACGTTGATTTCGTTCGAGATGGCACAAACCCGGGGGAGCGGGGAAGAGTCCTTTTCCGGGGCCGTGGTGCGGGAACTTTCCGCGTGACACCCTACGGGGTCGGGCAGAGGGTGCCGAGGCGTGTGCGCCGGACGCACACCCCCACGACGTTTTGGAGCTTGCGGAGACACTCGATGCCAGATCGCACGGATCGCCACCGACGCCGGGACCAGGAGACGCCGACTTCCGTCGCGACGTCCTCGGCGCGGGTTCTTCTTCTCTTTCTGGCCGTTCTGATGGCCATGCCGCCGAAACTGGCGGCCCAGCCGCCGGAGAACGGTGGAGCACCGGAGAACGGCGGAGCACCGGGCGCGAAGAGAATGGTCGCGATGGCGACGTTCAACGACATGCGCATCGAGCAGGCGCTGACGGTGATCGGCCAGCAGGCGAACGTCTCGATCACGCCGCTGGGCAAGGTCCCGGGCGAGCGCATCAGCCTGGCGGAGCGCGAGGTCGAGCTGGAGGACCTGCTGAACCGCATCGCCCAGCCGAAGGGCTGGGTGTGGTTCAAGCAGGAGGACGGGGGCTACGGCCTCTCGGACGAGGCCTGGTACAAGCAGAACATCCTGCCCAAGCAGGTGATCCAGAAGATCTTCCGGCCCGACCATGTGAAGGCCTCGGAGCTGGAACGGGCCATCAGCCCGATGCTGACGAGCGGCATCAGCAGCATCACGGCGGACGACCGGACGAACAAGCTGATCGTGATGGACCTGCCGGAGGTGATCGAGCGGATCGAGCGGCTGATCCGGGAGATCGACGTGCAGTTGTTCACGCGGGTGTTCTACATCCGGCA
>JAJFLJ010000304.1 GCA_021772755.1 Candidatus Sumerlaeota bacterium | reverse complement strand
CCGCCGCCCGCGCCGGCTTCGACCCCGTCGACGTCCGCAGCCCCCGCGCCCTTCTCCAGACCGAAGCCTCCGGCGGCCGCTGGCAGCGCAGCGTCTACGAACTCTACGCCGAGATGGAGGAAAAGGACGGACACCTCTACTCCGTCATCCAGACGCGCCTCAACGGCCTCCTCGGCCTTCCCCACTCCCTGCAATCCGCCGACACCCCCGCCGGAGCCATCGTCGCCGCCGCACTCCGCGTCTTTCCCCGATTCGACCAGTTCCTCCGCGCACTGCTCGACGGCATCGCCCGCGGCTTCGCCGCCATCGAACTCGTCTGGTCCTACGACCAGGCCGGCCGTCTCGTCGTCGCCGACTGGATCGCGCATCCCCAGGAATACTTTCTCTTCGACGCTCGCGGCCGCCTCCTGCTGCTCGCCCCGCCCTTCGCTCCCTCCGCCGCGCAGAACCACGACGACCTTCCCGCCGCCGCCTTCGGACGCACACCGCTCCCGTTTCACCGCGCCGCCCGTCCCCCCGCACGCAAGTTCGTCGTCCTTCGTTTCGGGCGCGACGCGCGCAATCCCTTCGGCCGCGGACTTTGCGCACGCGCCTACTGGTACTACTGGTTCAAGAAGAACAACCTGAAGTACTGGGCCATCTTCAACGAACGCTTCGGCGCGCCCACCGCCATCGCCACCTGCGCCCCCGGCACGCCCGACGAAGACCGCCGCCGCCTTCTCGAAGCCCTCGAATCCCTCCAGACCGACGCCGGCGTCGTCGTCCCCGACAACGTGCGCATCGACTTCGTCGAAGCCGCCCGCGCCGGAGCCGACGGCGGCACCTTTCGCGCCCTCGCCGACTGGTGTAACGACGAAATCTCCCGCATCGTTCTCGGCGCCACCCTCTCCACCGGCGAAGGCCGCCGCAGCGGATCTCTCGCCCTCGGCACCGTCCACGACGCCGTGCGCCAGGACTACGTCGAAGCCGACGCCCGCCTCCTCGCCGAAGTCGTCAACTCCACCCTCGTTCGCTGGATCGTCGATCTCAACTCCGGCACCGCCGTTTCCGCACCCCTCTGGACCATCGACGCCACGCCGCCCGCCGATCTCGAGCAGCAGATTCGCATCGACCGCGAACTCGTCACCCTCGGCGTTCCCCTTCCCATCTCCCACATGCGCCAGCGCTACGGACGCCCCGCACCCGCCGGCGACGAACCCACCATCACCTATGACGACAGCAACCTCTTCCAGTACCACCTTCGCCACGGCGTACTCACCATCAACGAAGTCCGCCAGCGACTCCGCCTTCCCCCCGTGCCCTGGGGCGACCGCCCCACCGCCGATCCTTCCGACGCCACGTCCAGCCGCCCCGCCGACGGAGCGCCCCGCCCGGGTCCGAGCAGAGAGGACCAACTCGCATCCGCCACTCGCGAAGACCCGGGCGAAGCCCCCGAAACCGAACCCTACGAACCGTAAGAGAAGGGAACAGCCGCCAGCTATCAGCCGCCAGCTATCAGCTATCAGCCAAAAGCCACCCAACTCCCAACGACCAACTCCCCCATCACCGCCCGGAACCCAACAGTTATCAGCCAATAGCCAATAGCTATCAACTACCAACCCTCAACTCCCACCACCCACCACCCACCACTCACCCACTCCAAGGTCTTTCCCATGCCCACATCCGTTCCCGACACGCTCGACATCGAAATCTTCCGCACCGGCGACTACGGCGGGAAAGGCGTCTTCGCCGAAGACGACCTCGAACGCATCGCCGCCGACTACAGCCCCGGGCTTCACGAGGCCCCCGTCACCATCGACCACCGCCAGGACGGTCCCGCCGAGGGCTGGGTCAGCCGCTTGCGACGCGCCGGCGACCGGCTCGTCGCGACTCTCGAACGCCTCAGTCCCAAACTCCGCAAGCGCATCGCCGCCGGCGCCTACAAGAAACGCAGCGTCGAACTCTACCGCAGTCACGCCGAAACCGGACGTCCCTATCTCAAAGCCGTCTCCTTCCTCGGCGCCGCCGCCCCCGCCGTGAAAGGCCTTCCCGACCCCGTCTTCGCCGACGGCGACGAATCCATCGCGTTCGCTCTCGACGCCGGCGACGCACCGAACACCGCTTCCGAAGAGCGACCCGAATACGACCCCGCGCTCGCCGCCCGCCAGCGACTCGTCGACGCGTGCCGCTGGAACCCCGCCTGGGAAACCAACGGACTGCTCGCTGTCTTCCGCCACCTCGGCCCCGGCGAACACCTCGAGCGACTCGTCACCGCTCTCCTGTGCGTCCCCGCCCCCGTCGCGTTCGGCGAAACCCGCCACGAACCCGCCGCCGCCGAACCGAACGACTTCAACGGCATTCCCGAACCCGAATCCGTCGAACGCCACCAGCGCGCCATCGCCTTCATGGCGCAACACCCCACCGTCAGCTACGTCGAAGCCCTCATGACCACAAGTTCGTACAGCGTTGTTCGTTGTTCGTTGTTCGTTGTTCGTTGTTCGTTGTTCGTTGTTCGTTGTTCGTTGTTCGTTGTTCGTTGTTCGTTGTTCGTTGTTCGTTGTTCGTTGTTCGACGATGAAAAGGCTCCATCCACGACTCTCAACGCCAAACGATCAACTGTCAACTCTCAACCACTCACCACTCACCACCCACCACCCACCACTCATCTTCAGGAGGACCTGCAATGACCACCACACTCGACCGCGCATACCGCGTGGAGGAATCCGGAGGCGTCGCGCGCTACCGCGCCGTCGTCTTCGGCCAGACCGACGGCGGCTGCCGCTATCCCGGCGCCGCCGGCCGCGGAGGCGTCCTCGGCGTCACCACTCACTCCCAGCCCAACGCCGACCGCGCCGTCGCCGTGCGCCGCGCGGGCATTGCCCTCGCCGAAGCCGCGTCCGCCATTGCCAAGGGCGATCCCGTCGTCGTCGCCGACTCCACCGGCCGCATCGCGTCCGCGCCCCGCGCTTCCGTCTCCATCGGCAGCGCACCCGCCGACAACGCCATCGACATCGTCGTCCGCATTCCCGGCCTTGTCGGCAACCTGCTCCGCATCGTTCTCGACGACAGCGAATCCGACGTGCCCCTCGGCTTCGCCTTCGTCGGCGGACTTCTCACCGTCACCCTCGCCACCGACAGTGGTGGAAGCGTCCTCACCACCGCGCAGCAGCTCGTCGACGCCATCAACGCCGACGCCAACCTCTCGTCCTTCCTCGTCGCCTCCAACGGAACCGGCAGCGACGGCACCGGTCTTCTCGCCTCCGCCGGCGAGGCATCCTTCGCCGGCGGCGAGGGCGGCGACAATATCGTCGGATTCGCGCAGGAAGCCGCCACGGCTCCCGGCGACATCGTGGAGGTCCTCGTCGCACCATGATCCTCAAGGACCTCATCCTCAACGCCGTCGTCGCCATCGTCGAAGTCGTCTTCGCCATCGTCCGCAAGGAGGCCGAACGCAAGCGCGCGCCCTCCGTCCGCCGCAGCGCATCGCCCCGCTCCGCCACCCCCCGCCGCAAGACCTCCAAAGGAAAGTAGACCATGCCCGACGTCAGCACCGTGCACCACGACGTGGCCCTCGCCAACGTCTCCATCGCGTACCGCAACGCGGCCTTCGTCGCCTCGGACATCGCCCCCGAGGTTCTCGTCCGCCGCCAGAGCAACAAGTACTTCGTCCACGACGCCAACCGCGAAGCCGCGCGTTCCACCGCCGACCACCGCGCGCCGGGAGCCGAAGCCGCCGAAGTCGACTTCGACCTCTCCGCCGACTCCTACTTCTGCGACGACCACGCTCTCGTTTCCGTCATTCCCGACGAGGAGCGCGAGAACGCCGACTCGCCGCTGCAGCCGGAGATCGACCGCACCGAGTTCCTCACCGAGAAGATCCTTCTCAACCGCGAGATCGCTCTCGCCGCCATCCTTCGCGATCCCGCCAGGATTCCCGGCACCGACATCGCATCGCCCGCCAACCGCTGGGACCAGGACACCGTCGATCCCGTCGACGACGTCGAGACCGCCCGCGAAGCGGTCACCGGCGCCACCCAGGCCGCGCCCAACACCCTCGTGCTTCCCTTCGAAGTCTACCAGAAGGTCCGCAACAACCCCAAGGTCGTCTCGCGCGTCGCCTACTCGCGTCTCGGCGTCTTCGGTCCCGCCGAACTCGCCCAGCTCTTCGACGTCGAGCGCGTCGTCGTTCCCCGCGCCGTGCGCAACGTCGCCGCCCGCGGCCAGGCGCCCGTGCTCGAAACCGTCTGGGGCAACGACGCGCTGCTCCTCTACGTCCCGCCCCGCGCCGGACTGAAGGTCATCGCCCCCGTTCTCGGATTCGTCTGGAGCCACGCCCCCGCCAGCAGCCGCGGCACCGGCGTCCAGACATGGCGCGAGGAACGCCGCAAAGCCACCATGATCCGCGTCCAGAAGTACTACGACCTCAAACTCGTCGCGCCCGCCGCCGCATACCTCATCCGCAACGCCGTCAGCTGACGGCAAGCAGCCGGAAGCTACCAGCTATCAGCCGAAAGCGATCGGCTATCGGCGCGACAGCGCCTCCCGACAGCCAACGGCTGATAGCCAATAGCCTCCACCAACTCCCACCTCCCAATTCCCAACGATCAACTCCCAACTATCAACTCTCTCCCACCACTCACCACTCACCACCCACTACTCACCACCCACTACTCACCTATGCCCACTCTCGCCGATCTCCAGAACGCACTCTCTCCCGAAGTCATCGCCGGCCTGGCCGACGACGATCTCGACGGCGTTCCCGACGCAGCCGTCCTTCAGGCCGCCATCGATGCGGCCGACCGCACCGTGCGCGTTGCCACCCGCATCGTCGGAGAGCTGCCGGCCGCGCTCCACGACACCGTCGTGACGCTCGCCATCGAACGGCTCTACGAACGCCGCCGCGAAACGCTGCCCGGCCCGTGGCGGGAACGCGCAAACCGCGCGCGCGAAACGCTCGCCGCATGGCGCGACGGAAACGCCGTTCGCTTCTCGCCCGGAGCCGAACGCCGCAACGCCACGCGCGACACCCTCGACAACCTCTGACACACTTCCGGAGCGACCACGATGACCACCATCGTCCAGCGCGAGCAGAACCTCGCCGCCGCGATCGCCGCCCTCGTTCCCGGCATGCCCGTCGCCGGTGCGCTCGGTTCGCACGACGATACGCGTCGCCGGGGCGTCCCCGCGCACCGCTCCATCCTGATCGCCGCGGGCGGCTGGGAACCCGCCTCGCCCGGATTCGGCCAGCCCGGCGGTGCCGACGTCTGGACCGTGCGCATCGTCGATTCCGAACTGCGTTCGCCGTCGCTTCGCCGCATCGGCAGTTCATCGCTTCCCGACAGCGGCATTCTGCGGATCGCGGAAATCCTTCGCGCGGGACTCGCCGGCGCGGTGCTGCTGCCGCACCGCTCGCCGCTGGTCGCGCGCGGAGGACGGCTGCTCGCCGCCGGCGATCCCTCCGCCGTTTGGGAGGAGACGTTTCTCGACTACGGTCCCGCACCCGGCCTCGTTCCGCCGGCGGTCGCGACGGGCGTCGAACCGCTGGGCGTGCTCGCCACTCCCGTGTCGGCGGCAACCTTCGACGTTTCCGCGCTCGATCCCCAACCCGTTGCCGGCGACGCCATCGTGCTGCGATCTGCGGACGAGTCGCGCATCGAGTTCATCGGCGCGGTTCTCTCCATCGACGGAACCGTCGCCGCGACGGAACGTTCCGCGACCTCTCCCTTCCCCGCCGGCAGCGCCGTCCTTCGCCTCGTCGGCGCGTATCGCTTTCCCGTGACCCCTTCGGACCGCGAGCGCGTTCGCGTGCGCAACGTCCGCGCGCATCACGACCTTCTGGGTGGCCGCCATCCCGTGATTCTCGCGGCGTCGCGCGATACGGAGACGACGCGTTTCGATCCCGTCGCCGCCGAAGACGCCGCCGCCTGGATCGCGTGGCTGGAAACGCGCCGCACCGCGCGCGAGTTCGTCCACTGCGACGAACTCGGCGCCGTTCGTGCCGCACTGCCCGCAGACGATCTCCGGGTCTCCGCATCGCGCGGCATGCTTCGCCGTCTCGACGTGCGGTTCCATCTGCGCCCGATCGCCGACGCTGCGGACCTGGAGGCGATCGGCGCATGACGCTTTCCGCCGAACCCGAGCCCCGCCTTCGCTCCGTCGCCGACATGACGCGCTGGAGCGCGGCGATCGACTGGGGCACCGTGCAGATCGGCGCGGTTCCTTCCGACTTCGCCGGCCAGCCCCGCTTCGACACTTCCGCAGGCGCGCGCTGGAGCGGCCGCATCGCCCCCTTCGCCGACGGTGGCGCCACCATCGCGCTTCGTCACGACTCGCCGGCTGCGATCCTGTTCCTCGAAACGGCCACGCGCCAGGCATGGCGGCCCGCTTCGATTCGCCTCTTTCTCGAAGTGGACGACGACAGCGTCGCGCTCTTCGCCGGATCCGTTTCGCGATGGCGGTGTGCGGACGGCGCGCTCGTCGTCGTGGCCGAACGCGGCTTTCCCTGGGACGCGCGCAGGCTCCTTTGCCGCGACCTGGCCGCGCTGCCCGAAGGCGCCGCCGCCGGAATCGCCGAACCGACGCCGCTTCCCCAGGTCTTCGGCGAGAACCGCGGCGTGCCCGCGCCCGCGCTCTTCCGAACCGGTTCGCTGAAACTCGCCGCGGACGTTTCCGAAACGGCGACCGCGATCGCGCTGGACGTCGCGCCCGACTGGCCGGCATCGGGCCGCGCGCAGATCGACGACGAAGTCCTGGTCTACTCGGCGATTCAAACGTCGCCGCCCGCTCTCGTCGTCGCCGACCGCCCCGAACCGAAGTGGCATTCGCGCGGC
>JAJFLJ010000303.1 GCA_021772755.1 Candidatus Sumerlaeota bacterium | reverse complement strand
ACGACAACGAGGAGCTCGATGAGCGTGAAGGCGCTCTTCGGGCGGGCCGACTTATGATGCAAGTCGTTTGGCATCAATATTCCACAGGAAACCATCCTTGACAATCCGGACGGTCTTCGTTGCGTATTTCGCCAGTCCCTCAACCGACACACTCCTCCGGTTTGCCCTTTCAAGCCTCGGCTCGCATGGACAGAACGCTTCCGAAGGAGCGTTCGGCAGGGCTTCATCTCGGTCAAGACCAAAGCAATTCGCTTGGCGTGCCTACTTTTGGCTATCCGTCGGAACGACGGGTTCCGCGGGCTCCGGAGTAGGGGTGCATGGTTCCCTCGCGGACGTTGGTCAGAAGCCAGACGGGCTTCTGCCGATAGGTGAGGACCGCCTCGACGAAGAGGGGGGTTCGGGCGTCGATGGCCTCGAAATCGTCGAGATCGCCGTCATCGACGAGAAGATCGACGTTGGCGCCGGTGGAGATCAGGTCGCCGATCCGCTGGAGGCCTTCCGGGCTGTCGTCCTCCAAGGTGAAGCGGTCCTCCAGGTAGTACCAGACGCGGGGGTCTTCGTCGTCCACGATGATCAGGCGTTCGTCGGCGGTGACGTGCCGGGAGACCTCGTCGGCGAAGGGCTCGGGGGACTTGCGGATGTCCAGCCATTCGGTGGCGAAGGCGCCGTAGAGGGCCATTCCGGCGAAGATGGCGGTGGTGGCGGCGAGCAATCCCCTGCCGCATTTCGAGCCGGTGACGATTCGGCGGAACTCGCAAAGCGTCGGCTCGATGCCGGTTCCCGCCGTGATCGCCGAGTTGAGCCTCGCCCAGATCCAGTGCCCGACGGGGAGGGCGATCCAGGGCATGAGCGGCAACAGGTAGTAGTCGCGCTTGGAGGTCGAGAAGGAGAAGAAGAGGAAGACCGTGCCGGCGACGCAGAACGCGAAAACCAGCATGTTCGGGGCGGGCTCGGGGCGTTTCCCCGCCTGCCGCATGCGCCTGGCGCCGACCCACACCGCGACCGGAACGAGCAGCGACCAGGGAAGGAAATTCACCGGGAGCTCGGTGAGGTAGTAGTACCAGGGCTTCTGGTGGTCGAAGGCATCGACGAAGCGTTCGAGGTTGTGCTTGAGGAGGATGACGCGGAGCGGTTCGGCGCCATAGCTCGTCCAAACGGCCGCCATCCATGCGAGGAACGGGGCCACCGCCGCTGCGGATCCACTGAAGGGTCTGAGACGCATCAGACCGCGCCACGCCCCCCGCGGTCCGAAGCGCCAGAGGCAGTAGACGGGGGCGATCAGGCCGGAGAGGACAAGGGCGACCGGGCCCTTCGCCAACAGCGCGAGACCCATCGCGCCCCACAGAACGGCCCAGCGGCGCCACCGGAAGGGTTCCTCGAAGAGCAGGTACATCGCTCCCCAGGATGCCGCGAGGAAGAAGACGAGGGGCATATCGGTACCCACGCCGGTGGAGGTCTCCCAGTATTCGTAGGAGGTGCCGAGCACGAGCACGGCGAGGAGCGCGGCCCAGCGACCGATGCTCCTGCGACCGACCGTATAGAGAACGGCGAGGGCCCCAAGCGATGCGAGGATGTTCGCCAGACGGGCGACCCATTCGTGGACCTCTCCCCCGGCAAGGAGGGAAACCGCAGCGACCCACCAGAACATCAGGGGAGGCTTGTCGGCGGGCAGGTCGCTGTTGATGAGGGGGACGAGCAAGTGGCCTTCGAGGACGCTGCGGGCCCCGAGGGAGTAGTAGGCCTCGTTCTCGCTCCAGAAACTGCGGTCGGAGAAGTTCAGCGTGTAGAGAAGAGCGAAGATCGCGAGGAGGACCCCGATCGGGGCCATATCGCGAAGCCTGTGCATACGGGTCGGAGGGTTCCTGTCCATTCGGCCTGTCCGTTCGGGGCGCCCGGGGTGCCGGGGGTCGCGAGAGTCGGCGCACTTCAAGCGAAACCCGGGCCGAGAGGCGGGTTTCGCGAAGACCGGCCACGAGTGTGCGACGTTTCCGAAGAAGTGCAAGGGATCGCTTGAGTCCAAGGGCCCCTGCGTGTAGGGCTTTCAGGGAAAGGAGCGGACACAATGGCGAAAACGAGTGGTGCTTCCGTCGCTGTGGCGGAGGACGGGTCGGTTCTGGCGCTGGACGTGGGAGATGTCAGAATCGGGATGGCGGTATCGGAGTCGGGAATGATCGCGACGACGCTGCCCGCGATCGAACGGAACGGCCGGCGGGCGACGCTGGACACGCTGGAGCGGGTCATCGGGCAGCACGAGGTGCGGGCGGTGATCCTGGGGCTTCCGCTGCTGGAGAACGGCAGCGAGGGGGACCAGGCGGAGCGTACGAGGGCGTTCGCCCGATCGCTGAAGCGGCGGCTTCCGAAGCTGGTGGTCGAATTCTGGGACGAGCGGTACACCTCGGCGGAGGCGAAGGAGATTCTGGGAGGGGATGCGGAGACGGCCGGGCGGGTCGATTCCGTGGCTGCGGCGGTGATCCTCCAGGAGTTTCTGGACCACGGGAAGAGCGGAAACGGGTCGTCGAAAAAATAGCGCGGGCGGGAACACTCCCCGGGCGCGGCATTGTCACATCACCGGGCACAAGGAATCGGACCAATGACGAAGTACGGCAGTCGCATACCGATGACGATGTTCATTCTCGCCGCGGGACTCTTCCTGGCGGCGGGCTGCAGGGGCGGGGCGAAGACGCTGACGCGGGAGGACGTGCTGATTCCGCACGAGGACACGGTGCGCGAGCAGTTCGCGCTGGCCACGGCGCAGGAACGCGACGCGAAGGGCATCTACGACAAGGAAGTCCGGAGCGAAGAGCTGCAGAAGACGATCTTCGCGTACGAGACCGTCGAAGAGCGGTTTCCCGACGACACGCAGTTCACCCCCGTTTCGGCGTTCAAGATCGCCGAACTCCAGCAGGAACTGGGCTGGCACGCGGAAGCGATCAAGCGGTTCGACCACGTTCTGCAGCGCTGGCCGGAGGACGAGACGGTGCGCATGATGGCGCTGTACGGCCGGGGCAAGAGCCTGGACGAGCTGAAGCGGCCGGAAGAGGCGCAGGTGTACTACAAGATGCTGATCGACGAGTTCGAATCGTCGCCGGATGCGGACGTCCGAAGCCTGGTGGAGAAGTCCCGCCAGCGCTACCGCCAGATCCGCCCGCGTACCTGACACGGCAGTCACCCGCGGGGCGGCGTTTCGCCCCCGGGAATCCATAGGCAGGTGACAGACACATGAGAGGACGACCGGCAAGGGCGCTTGGCAGCGTGCTGCTGGCGGCGGGGCTTCTCGTACCCGCCGCGACGCAGGGGAAGATCGATCTCGTGACGCTGCCCGGGCGCGACACGACGCAGCTTTCGATCTACAAGAGCGAGGACCTCACGCTGGTGCGGGAGATCCGTTCGCTGACCTTCGACCAGGGACGGAACGAAATCCAGTTTTCGTGGGCGAACACGCTGATCGACCCGACGTCGCTGCAAATCCGGATGGTGAGGAACTCGCCGGACTTCCGGGTGCTCGACGCGAAGTACCCGGCGAACACGCAGAACACGATCGTGTGGAACATCGAGGCGGCGAAGGAGGGAACGGCGCAGGTGGAGATCACCTACTTCGCGTCGGGGCTGAGCTGGAAGGCGGACTACTCCGCGTTCGCGAACGCGGACGAAACGGCGGTGCGGCTGGAGCCGAACTTCACGATCTCGAACAACAGCGGCGAGGACTTCGAGAACGCGCAGACGCGGCTGGTGGTCGGCGAGATCAATCTCGTCGAGGCGATCCGCATCCTGGCGCAGCGCGGGCTTCTGGGCGGCCGCGAGGAGCAGGACGAATTCCGCCAGCGCGCCGCGAAGAGCATGATGCGCGACCAGAGCGAGGTCATGTTCTCGATTGACTCCGGTTTCGCCATGGCCGCGCCCGCCGCCCTGGAAGAGGCCAAGGCGATCGTCAAGGCGGCGGTTTCCGAGTACTATCTCTACACGATCGAGGGCACGGAAGACCTGGAAAGCGGCTGGGGGAAGCAGCTGCCCAACCCGCGCATCGAGGACATTCCGGTCGATGTGAGCTACGAGTACAACCCCCACAAGTACGGCCC
>JAJFLJ010000302.1 GCA_021772755.1 Candidatus Sumerlaeota bacterium | reverse complement strand
GATGATCAGCCAGGAGGGGAAGAGGTTCAGTTCCACGAAGGCCACGAAGGCGGAGGTGACGAGCAGCTTGTCGGCGAGGGGGTCGAGGAGCTTGCCCAGATTGGTCGTCAGGCCCTGCTCGCGGGCGATCTTTCCGTCCAGCCAGTCGGTAATCGACGCGGCGACGACCAGCACCAGCGCGACGAGGCGAAACCATCCGGCGACGGCGGGGGACGCGGGATTCTCGCCCCCGTACAGCACGCAGAGCAGAAAGAGCGGAATCACCAGAATCCTGCTGAGGCTCAGTTTGTTGGGTAGCGTCATGTCGCCGGTCCATCCTCCGGCCGAAAGCGAAGCCCGGTCGCGCGGGCGGGTCAATCCTGCGCGACGACCGCCTGCATCAGGCGGCTGCGGGACCGCACCTGCACCTGCGTGCCGCGCGAGGACTTGATGACGTCCACGAATCCGAGCGCCCGCGCGGCCTGGAGCTTCGGACTGAACGCGGCGCTGGTCACGTAGCCGACGGGAACGTCGTCGATCTCGATCGTGTCGCCGGGTTCCGGCGGCTGGCCCTCCTGGAAACGAAGGGAAACCATCTTTCGGGCGAACTCGCGGATGGTGCTGTGGAGGACGGCGCGCCTGCCGACGAACCGCTCCTTCTGAAAGCTGACCTGCATCGTGGCGCCGACCTCGAAGGGCGTGGTTTCCTCGTCGATTTCGGCGCCGACGCCCGACACGCCGGCCTCGACACGCACGATCTCCTGGGAGCGCCACCCCGCCGGCACCATTCCCCTCGGTTCTCCAACGGTCATCAGCCGGTCCCAGACCTGCTCGACGTACAGGCCGCCTGTCTCGATGCGAAAGACGTCCATCCCCATCGTGTGGCGGAACGTGACGAGACAGCGCGCCTGGCCGATCTGAATGATGACGGAGCTGTTGATGCCCTTGGGAATCGATCCGTCCAGAATGGCCGACTCCAGGATGCTGCGCGCCATGGGGCCGCGCAGCTCCACGCATCCCTGCGCCGTGGTGTTGTCGGTGATCTCCAGGTCCTCGAACCTGGCGGCGACCTCCTGGAACCATGCCAGGACCCGTCCGCGCATCAGTCCGCTGCAGTGAACCGTGCTGAACTTCTCCGACCGAAAGAGCACGACGGTGTCGATGATGCCGCCGCGTTCGTTCAGCACGAGCGTGTCCCGCAGCGTGTTGTGCTCGATGGTGTCGACGACGGTGGTCGTCACCTCGTCCAGGAAGGCGGCGGTGTCGCGGCCCGAAACGCGGATGCGGCCATCGTGACAGCAGTCGAGGAGCGTCGCCGTGTTGTGCATGGCCTCGTACTCGGAATCGACGGACTCGTAGAAGTCGGGAATCTCCCAGTCGCCGACGGTGGTAAACTGGGCGCCGAGGGCCTCGTGGCGGGAATGCAGATGGGTGTTCTGAGTGCTCATGGCGCGAATCTCCGGGACCGGGGCAGAGTGGGCGGGGCCGCGCGGGAACGCAAGTCGGGAACGGGCCGCCGCCCCCGGTTACGGGACCGCCGGCCAGGATTCCACGCGGAGCTGCTTGAGAAAGAGGGCCGGGCTTTCCCCCCCGGCTGCTTCGTCGAGGGTGTCGAGCACGTCGAAGGAGAGGAACAGCTCCTCGCCTTCGGAGTCCGCAGCGGGGGCGAACCATCCGGCGAAGGTCGTCTGGCCCGCATCCGGCCGGAACGTATAGGTGGACATCCAGCGGTAGTCCCGCGTGTGAACGCGAAGCCGCCCGACGGGCGGGTTGGCGCCGTTCTCCGGAACCACCAGCCCCGCTTCGAAACGGTACCACCGCCCCGGATCGGCGATGATGCCGGACACGCCGGGCGGAGTCTTCCAGGAACCGATGCAGAACCCGCCGTCCTCGCAGTCCAGCGAGACGCCGATGCCGTCGGTCGTATTGGTTCGCGACGAGTCGTAGAAGGCGAACTCCGCGTCCTCCGCCGGAATCCATCCGCCGTCCTGGCCGCGACTGAAGACCCGCAGGTAGTCCAGCTTCCGCTCGCCCGCGGGCACGGCTACGACGCGCTCGGTCACTCCGGAAAGCGACACCATCGCGCGCCCGGCGGATGCGTCGAATCCCGGCAGCAGCGTGAAGGACACGTCGAGATCGCTCTCGGCGGCGGCGAAGGGACTGCCCGACAGCACGCGGACGGAACGCACGCCGTTCATGTTGGCGATCGTCTGCTGGTTCACGCCTTCGCGCAGCGCGGAGACCGATGCGTCGATGGTCGTGCCCGCACCCAGAACCCAGTCGGAGACGAAGAGCGTTTCGGCGCCGAGACGCCGCCACGGACCAAGCCGGTCGCTGTTCCACTTCCATGTGCCGTAGGCCGTGGGGTCCTCCGAGGCGATCGCGAGTCCGGAAGCGGGTTCCGCCAGTCCGACGGCGGGGCTGGACCCGTCGACCCCGGGCTCTCCGAGAAACACCCAGCCTTCCGCGGTGCCGCCGACGAAGTTGGTCGCCAGAGGCGAACGACCGTCGTGCACGAGAATTCCCGCCACGGAGGTGTACGGAGCACTCCGCCCCGGCGGATTCATGATGGCGCCGTCCTCGTCGTAGAGAGCGGTCAGCGGTTCGCCGTGCTTGTCCATCGAGGACGCGATCTCCACGACGTAGCGGCCCGTCGCACCGAAACCGAGGGGAACGACGACGGTCGCCATGTGCTTGGGCTGGCGGGCGAGGACGCGCGTCGGGGGATCGTCCTGGGTGAAGAGGGCGCCGCGATACTCGCGAACGGCGCCGCGCAGTTCCCCCGAGGTCGCGGCGAGTTCCGGAAGGGCGTTGTTCTCTGCGTAGTCGAAGCCTGCGAAACTCTCGCCGGCGAAGCCCGCCGCGCGGGCGATGTCGATCTCCCCCGCATCGGCACTGCGGACCCGCAGGGCGAAGCGCGCGCCGGCGACGGAGTCGTTGCACTCCGACACGAAGAGCTTCAGATGGATGGTTTCGCCCGGCGCGGCCTGGTAGAGCTTCCGGTCGAACGACAGGTTCTGCGCGGGGGCCGGACCGGCCGATGCCGTCAGGAGCGTCGCGAGTGCGAGGTTGCGAACAGAGGTCATGAATCGTGTGGGGCGGTCGGCGGACCGCTCGCGCCTTCCCGCAGGGATGTTCCGATGCGTCGGGCGCATGGGGCTGGCGGACAATGGACTTCCTATTCGGTGGGAATGTTTGCAGGCTGCAGCGCTTCGGCGGGAACGATGTACCGGGCCTCGCCGACCAGAATCGCCGACCCCATGAACCCGATGCCGATCAGGAACGCGACCATCATGCTGGCTCCGAGGGTGCGAATCTGGAAGTCCGGCGCCAAGTTCGGAAGCAGCCAGTGGATCACGATGATCGAGGCGAGGAACGCGATGGCCAGATAGGGCAGGGCGAACTGAACCCCGATGTTGCAAAGCACGATCAGCGGCCACGCGGCGAATCCTCCGACGGACCCGAAGAGAATCACCACCACCCACGTGGCGGAGCTCCCGATCCGAATGTTCGACTTTCCGATCAGTATTCCCAGCAGCATCAGGACGGTGCCCAGTATCCAGGACGTCATGAGGTAGACCGGCGGTCCAAGCCACTTCTCCATCGTCGTCTCCTTCGGGGCTGCGGCAGTGTCGGTTCCGTCAGATCCCGAGGCGGGAAACCGCGTCCGCCAGCGAAGCGACCTCGTTCTCGCCGGTCGGCATGCCGAAGGTCACGCGAATTCCACCGGCCGCGCGTTCCGGGTCGTCCGGGAACATCGCGGTCAATACGGGGGATACGGCCACCACGCCCGTCGAGCAAGCGGAACCCGGGGAAACGCTCAGTCCCGCCTGGTCGAGCGCGATGACGGCGTCGGCCGCTTCGATGCCCGGCAGACTGATGTTCAGGAATCCCGGCAGACGGGGCGCGTCGCCGTTGATCCGGAAGGGCGTTCCCGCTTTCGAGAGTTCCGAGAGGAAGAGCGCCTCCAGGCGTTCGAGGTGGCGCATGCGCCCGTCCAGTTCCC
>JAJFLJ010000301.1 GCA_021772755.1 Candidatus Sumerlaeota bacterium | reverse complement strand
ACCAGGTGCACATGGTTTCGGACGACGTGCTCTGGCTCGAGAAGGGCAAGGTCCTCGCCCACGAACCCGCCGACCGGGCGATGACGCGAATCGCCCGCGCCCTCGTCGGCTACGACACCAAGCCCCTCGAAGTCGAGGATGTCGAGGAAGGCGACCGCTCCCGGCACATCTACACGGCGTCGCCGGGAGGGGCGCGGCTTGTCAGCAAGGGCGCGAAGATCGAGCGGGTCCGGTTCCTGGACGAAGAGGGGAACGAAACGGAATACTTCGATCAGGGCCGCCCCGCGGTGTTCGAAGTGACGCTTTCCACGACCGGACTGGTGCCCGGAATCGATCTTCAGATCGGCCTCTCGGGATACGCCGAAGTCTCCGCCGCCTACTGGAGTACGCGGCTCTCCGGCGTGGAACTCGCCGACCTCGACGGCACCTATACCGTACGCATGGAGGTCGCCCGCATGCCGTTCGTTCCGGGCCGGTTCCGGGCGAGTGTCGTTCTCGCATGTCCCGACCGGACCGACTGGCACTACGACGGCCACGTCGAGCTCTACACGTTTCTCGTGAGGGGCCGCAGGAGCATGGAGAACCCCCAGCTGACCGTCGAGCCGCCGGGCCGCTTTATGGAAACGAAAAAAGCCCCGACCGCGCGGGCCGGGGCTTCGTAACGGAGAGGAGCGCGCTCCCCCGTCAGTTGTCCTCGTCGTCGTCTTCCTCGTCGACGAACTCCTCTTCCTCGTCGTCGTCCTCTTCCTTCTCGCCGAGGGAGGAGCCTTCGTCGTCGTCGTCGTCGTCCTTGTCCTTGTCCTCGTCCTCGTCCTCGTCGATGAGGTCGTCGTCCTCGTAGTCGGCGGACTTCTTCGGCTTCGGCTTCGACTCTTCCGCCGCCTCCTCCTCGGTCTCCTCGACCTCGTCGTCCTCGTATCCGAGGATGCCCATCGAGAGTCCGACGCCCGACTTCTTGGCCTTCTCCTTGTCCTTCGCCTGCTTCTTCTTGAACATCTGGCGGAGCGCGTCGTTGATCGTTTCCATGACCTGCGCCTTGCTCGTCTCGCGGACGAAGGCGATCTCGTCGCAGAGGAACTTCTTCGCCTGCTCCATGATCTCCTTCTCCTTCCCCTTCAGATCGTCGTTCTGATCGAGGATGTAGAGGTCGCGCAGCAGGCGGGCGATCTGGCCCGGGTCGCCGGACTTCATGATTTCCTTGTAGTTCATGTACTGCAGCCGCGCGTCGTTGCGGTTGGGCGCGGCCGGCTGCTTGAGGTTCGCCAGGATGCGCTTCACCTCGTCGCGGGTCATCGGGCGCCGCACGCCGCGCTTCTCGATCATGTCCGCCGGGACATAGACCTTCGCGTTCTGCGCGTCGAAGATGTACATCGTCATTTCCTTGCCATCGACCTTCATGAGCTTCATGCCGAAGACCGTGCAAATGCCGATGGTGGGCTCGACGATGGTTTCGCCCTTCTTGAACTTCATCATGGGAATCGGTACCTGTGCTTGGATTTGGAGGGCGCGCGGGTGGGGAGGCGCCTCCCTAGCAATTTATGGACCACAAAAAACAAGCCGCCCTCATCCGGGCGACTGCGAGCCGATTCGCGTATACGTCCAAGCCCCCGCAGACAAGGGAAAACCCACCGCTTCGGGGTCGGCGCTGACGACCTCGATGCCGGATGTGTCCGAAATCGGGTGTCCCCCTTCCGGGAGAATCGGCGAGGGATTCGCCGGACAGAAAGGAGCCGTTCATGGACGCGCCAGGTATCGGGCAACAGACAGGCGGTCTCGCCGCAGTACGGGCCGGGGTTCTTCGCCAGGCCGACGGCGAGGGCCCGCTCGACTACGATTCGCTCTGCGCGCTCGCGGGAACGGGCAGGCGACAGCTCGACCGCCGGTTTCGCGAGACTTTTCTCTGCACTCCCGGCGCGCTGTTTCGCGAGGCGAGGGCTGCGCGGGCCGAGCGTCTTCTGCGCGATGGCCACGACGTGCTGAACGCGGCGGTGCGGGCGGGATACTCGGGGCCTGGTCGCCTGCACGACGCGATGGTGCGCGAGCGCGGGCTGACTCCGGGCGAGGTCCGCGTTCGCGGCAGGGGCGTCGCCGTTCGGTTCGGTTTCTTCGACACGCCGCTGGGGATCGTGCTGATGGCGGCGACGGCCCGCGGATTGTGCGCGCTTCATCTTTGCGCGGCGGTCGGGGCGGCGAAGTGCCTGGAGATGATGCGGTCGGACTTCGCGAACGCCGATCTGCGCGAGGATCCGGGTGCGCTCCAGCGCTGTGCCGACCAGCTCGTGGACTGGCTCGACGACCGCGTTCCGCACTTCCGGCCCGATCTCGATCTGATGGGGACGGACTTCCAGCAGGCCGTCTGGCGCGAACTGCGGAGAATTCCGCCGGGCGGGTCCGTCACCTATCGCGAGCTTGCGCGCCGGGCCGGCCGGCCCTCGGCCACGCGCGCCGCGGCGAACGCGTGTGCGTCCAACCGCGTGGCGATCGTCGTGCCGTGCCACCGCGCGATTCGAAGCGACGGCTCCCTGGCGGGCTATCGTTGGGGTGCGGAATGGAAACGGCGGCTGCTGGAGACCGAGTCGCGCGGGAAGTCGTAGCCGCGTCTCAGTCGCGGTGGACGAGGAGACGTTCGAAGGGGGACTGTTCGAGGCGGTTGACGAGCGTGTAGTAGGGCGGCTTGTCGATCGAGCGCAGGATATGGTCGATTCCCTGGGCGGTCCCGTCGAGTCCGGGCAAGAGCTTGGGTTCTTCGACGACGGCGACGCTGGCGTGGCGAAGCCACATGTTGAGGGTCTCGCCGGGATTGGAGGAGAGAATGGCGATCAACTGCGCGAGCTTGTTCTGGCCGCCGGTCGCCACGACGCGATAGACGGTCGCTTTCGTCAGATCGTCCTTCATGAAGCCGCTCTCCGTTCGGTGGTTCCCGGCGCCTGTCGCCGTGGCGGGGGCAAAGGGGGCCCGCCGCCGCCCGAACGTCAAGCCGGGAATGGCGGGTTTCGTTTGTGCCCCCGCCCGCAGTCGGCCACGGTGGCTCCACACCACAACCGAATGGGGAGTACCGCCATGACCTTCAAGTCTCTGCTGCGCGTTCCGTTTCTGGCGCTCGGCCTTGCGTGCCTGGTCGCCGCCTGCGCCGCCGGCCCGACCGTCGATCCCATGAATCTGGAGAATCCCCGCGTGAAACCCGGCATCGAAGTCCTGCTCGACAGCCCCGAACACCTCGCTCTTCTCAAGGGCAAGCGCGTCGGCCTGATCACGAACCCCAGCGGCGTGGACAGCCGTCTGGTCTCGACCGTCGATCTGCTGCACCGCCATCCCGACATCGAGCTCGTCGCCCTCTTCGGGCCGGAGCACGGCGTTCGCGGCGAGGCCTACGCCGGCGAGCACGTCGACGAGTACGTCGACGACGAAACGGGCATCGTCGTCCACAGCCTCTACGGCAAGACGCGCCGCGCGAAGCCGGAATGGCTCGCAGAACTCGACGTCATGGTCTACGACATCCAGGACGTCGGCTCCACCTCCTACACGTACATCTACACGATGGCCTATGCGATGGAGGCGTGCGCCGAGGCCGGCATTCCCTTCGTCGTTCTCGACCGGCCGAACCCCTGCGGCGCGGACTACGTCGACGGGCCGGTTCTGGACACCACGCAGCACAAGTCCTTCGTCGGCCTCTACGACATGGCGTACATGTACGGCATGACGCCGGGAGAGACCGCCGCGATCTTCAACCAGGAGTTCAACGGGGAGGCGTGCGAGCTGCACGTCGTTCCGATGGAGGGCTACGAGCGGTGGATGCGCCAGTGGGACACGGGGCTTCCCTTCGTTCCGACTTCGACGCACAGTCCCCACGCGCAGCACGCGGTGTACTTCAGCCTGACGGGCGTCATCGGCGAACTGCGCAAGGGCGTGAACATCGGCGTGGGCTACACGCTGCCCTTCGAGTGCATCGCCGCGCCGTGGATCGACCGCGACGAACTGGTCGCGGCCCTCAAGGCCGAGAACCTGCCCGGCGTGCTCTTCCGCCCCATCACCTTCACGCCGAAGTACGCCAGCTACGCCGACGAGACCTGCCAGGGCGTCCACATCGTCATCAGCGACTACCAGGCGATCCGCCCCGTCACGGTCCAGCTTCATATCATGGAGGTGCTTCAGCGCCTCTACCCGGCTCCGGTGGAGATCGAGGAGAACGGCGAGACCGTGAAGGTCAGCATCTTCGACGACCGCGCCGCGCGCTCGACGCTCATCGACAAGGTCCTCGCCAACAACCAGGTCCGCCAGATGATCCTGGAGGGCAAATCGGCGGAGGAGATCGCCGCGACGTTCGAACCGCGCCTGAGCGAGTTCAAGGCGCTGAGAGCCAAGTACCTGATGTACTGAGCCCGCAGGCGAAGTTTTATCGCGTTTATCCCACAAACATCGCCCGCCCGCCCGTGCGACTTGACCGCCCCCGGAGCCGTCCCCTGACTGGACGGCCCCGGAGGGGGTTTTCGTGCGCTGTCCGCTTGCCGCCCTGATTCTCTGTTTCGCGTCGCTCGCCGCCGCCGGCGATCCGTTCGTCGCGCCCGAGCACGAAGACCTCATGTTCTATCACGTCTTTCTCGACCGGTTCGCCAACGGCGACCCCTCGAACGACGACGGCAATCCGCGCTCCTCCCCGAATCCCTCCAGCGGCTTCGGCTGGCACGGCGGGGACATTGCCGGCGTTCGGGAGAAGCTGCCGTACATTGCCGGTCTCGGGGTGAACGCGATTTGGCTCTCTCCCTTCGTCGAGAACGTCAGCGACTACCACGGGTACGCGGCGTTCGACTGGTACAACGTCGATCCGAACTTCGGCACCATCGAAGAGCTGCGTGCGCTGATCGACGAAGCCAACGCCGCCGGCATCGCCGTCTACTTCGACATGGTCGCCGGCCACATGGGCGGCCTGGTCGATTCCGCCGAACCGGGTTATCCGGGATACCGGCCGCCGCCGCAGACCTACGCGCTGCGCTGGCGGACGGGACTCCAGTATCCGCCGCCCTTCGATTCCCTGGATCTGTTCCACGCGCACGGTCATATCGGGAACTTCTCCGCCCCGGAGCAGGAACTCGGCGAACTGTCCGGGCTGGACGACCTGAAGACCGAAACGCCCTTCATTCGCAGCCAGATGCGGGACGTCTGGGAGTTCTGGATGGAGGAAACCGGCGTCAGCGGATTCCGCATCGATACCGTCAAGCACGTCGATCTCGGATTCTGGGAGACGTTTCTCCCGGCGCTGCAGGCGAAGGCGGACGAACTTGGCCGCGCGAACTACTTCACGTTCGGCGAGATCTTCGGCGCCGACGACTCCTTCATGCGCGTCTACGTCGGCGAACTGAACGGCGCGCCGTACAAGCTCGATGCCGCTCTCGACTTCCAGTACTACTACGCGTCGCAGGGCGTGTTCGCCCGCGCGGACCAGCCGCCGACGGACTGGACCGGGCGGATCGCCGCCCGCGCCGCGGCCCAGCCGGGCCACCATCTCAGGACGCCGAACTTCTTCGACAACCACGACGTGCCGCGCTTCCTGAACGTGGCCCGCAACGTACCCGGCGGGGGACTGGCGGAACGCGTCCGGAGGCTGGAGCTCGCGCTGATCGCCATCTTCACGGCGCCCGGCCCGCCCATCGTCTACTACGGAACGGAGCAGCGATTCGACGGCGGCCACGATCCGCAGAACCGCGAGGACATGTTCGACGGCGCGTTCGAGTCGGGCCCCTCATCGGGCGACAACTTCGACACCGAGTCGCCGCAGTACCGCCTCGTCGCGCAGCTTGCGCGCTTGCGCCGCGAGGTCGCGCCGCTGCGCCGCGGTTCGTTCGACGCCCACTTCGCCGAATCCAACGGCCCGGGCGTCATGGCCTTCTCGCGCGCATTCGGCGGCCAGCGCGTTCTCGTCGTCATCAACACCGACACACAGACGCGGACGCTGCCCTCGCTGCACATCCCGGGTCTCGAGGACATGACGCTCGCCGACGCGTTCGAACCGTCGAACACGATCGTCTTCGACGACGGCGGCTCGGCACCCGCGCGCGAAATCCCCCCGCAGGGCGCCTCCATCTTCCTCGATCCCGAACTGATTCCCCCGCCTCCGGCGACGGTGCTCGCCCAGTCGCCCGCCGATGGAGAGAGCGGCGTTCCCACCAGTCTGCAGGAAATCGAGATTCGCTTCTCGCAGCCCATGAACCGCACGCTGACGGAGTCCTCCTTCGACGTCGTTCCGCAACTCGTTCTCACGCCCTCGTGGAGCGACGGCGACACGGTCCTCACGATGACGGTGGGGGAGACGCTCGCGGAAAGCACGCTCCACACCGTCACGATCGGCACCGGTGCGGAGACGGCTTCCGGAGCGCCGCTGGCCGTCGCGAGCGTCGCCACATGGGTGACGGACCGCGCGCCGCGCCCGCTCCCGCCACTGCCCGCTCCTCTCGTCGTCGCACGGCGCGACACCGGATTCGCGATCGACGGCAGCGACGCCGACTGGGGCATTCCCGGCGCGCTTCCCGCCGACACGGCGAACGTTCCCGGCGGAGATCTCTTCGTGTGGAGCGACAGCGCGGGGGACGACGACGGCCCCGGAACGTACACCTACCCGACGAACGCGGTCTTCAGCGGCGCGGAAGCGGACCTGGCGACGTTCGCCTTCGCGTGGACGGCGACGGATCTGCAATTCCTGATCCGCCCGGCCGCGGTGAATCCGAGCGCGAGTTTCTTCACGCCGTACTTCGGCATCGCCATCGACACGGGAGAGGGCGGGCGGCGCGAGCTGGGACACGACGCGCAGACGGGCGCGAACGGCGTGGCCGACGCGTTGCTGCGACCCGACGCGGCGGCGAACTTCGAGATCGTCTTCGCCGGGCCGAACGGCATGACGGTCGTCGACGCGGCGGGCGACGTCGTGTTCGCCGGATCGGGTGCGTTCTCCTCGTCGACGGGTGTCGTGGAAATCTCCGTCCCGCGCTCGGCGCTCGATCTGGAGAACATCGCCGACGGCCACCGGTTGAACTTCGTGGTGTACACGGGCCTGGAGGTCTTCGGCTCGATGCGCGAAGTCTCCGCAGCCACCGGCAATTTCGAGCCCGGCGGCGGCATCGCGGCGGAATCCGATCCCGACATCTTCGATCTCGCCGCCGATCCCCTGTCGCAGCGCACCGATCTGGAGGACTACGATGCCATCTATCCGCCCGTGATCGGCGCGAGCTACCTCTCCGTTCTTCTCGGCGATCCGCCCGCGACGGACCTCTGGATTCTTCACTGACCGCCTGCGGAGCCACTCGGCGTTGACATTCTCCGTCCGCCGCACCAGTCGTCGCGCACCGACGGCAGAGGAGACGAAGTGACGGTATCCGACAGAAACGCGATTCCGCTGGATCCGTCGCGGCCCGTTCGGGTGACGCAAACGGTGGACAAGTCCGGCAGGGACATTCGCCGGCGCATCGAAGGCGTGACCGTTCGCCCTCTCGTGACGCACCCCGACGGGCGCGGTTCGCTGACGGAACTGTACGACCTGCGGTGGGACTTCCATCCGCTGCCCCTCGTCTACAGCTACTTCGTGACGATCCGCCCGAACCAGGTGAAGGGCTGGATCCGCCATGCGAAGCAGGACGACCGCATCGCGTTTCTTCACGGCTCCATCCAGGTCGTCCTCTTCGACGGGCGCGGAGACTCGCCGACCTGCGGCCTGGTCAACGAGTTCTGCTTCGGAACCGTGAACCGCTCCCTGGTCTCGATTCCCGTGGGCGTCTGGCACGCGTTGCGCAACGTGGACGTCCACGACTCCTTCTTCGTGAATTTTCCGAGCTGTTCGTACGACCACGACGATCCCGACAAGGAATTGCTGCCGCTGGACAACGAGATCGTTCCCTATCGGTTCAGGTAGGCCGAATGCCGCGCGCGACCGTCGTCATTCCCACATACAACTACAGCTCCGTGCTGCGGTACTCGGTGGCGAGCGTTCTCCGCCAGACGATGGAGGACTTCGAGCTGCTGGTCGTGGGGGACGGCTGCACCGACGACAGCGGAGAGGTCGTCCGCTCCTTTGCCGATCCGCGGGTCCGGTGGATCAATCTGCCGGAGAACTGCGGCGAGCAGACCGGGCCCAACAACGAAGGCATTCGCCAGGCGGTCGCGCCCGTGGTCGTGCACTTCGGACACGACGATCTGATGCTGCCCTGGCATCTCGAAGTCCTCTGCGCGGCGATCGACAGCGGAGCGGACATCGCCCACGGGATCGTGACCCAGATATCGACGACCGGTCATCCGACGACCGGGGCCCGGCGCATGGGCGCGTATCGCGGCGGGTTTCTCTGTCCGTCGGGAGTGGCCATTCGCACGGACGCGGCGCGAGCGATCGGCGGATGGCGCATGTCGCGCGACATTCCAGACGGGTACCAGAACCCCGACAGCGACTACTTTCTGCGGCTGCGGGATTCGGGCTGCGTCTTTCGGGAGGTCCGGCGGCTCGTCGCGGTCAAGTTCCCCGCCGTCAGCCGCAGGAATTGCTACGTCGAGAAGCCTTGCGCAGAGCAGGCGGAGTATACGCGCCGCATCCAGGAGGAGCCGGACTTCGAGGCCAGGGAGCTTTGTCGGCTGATGGAAGGGCTCGAGACGCGAATGCACGACGAGCGAATCGTCGGCGTGCGGGCGCATCTGCGGGCGCTGCTGGCCCAGATTCGCCGGTCGGTTCGCACGCGCACGCGGTCGGGCGCTCCCCGGCCGGGGTCGCGTATCGACCGGTGCAGGAAGGCGCGGGGCCTGGACATCAAGCCCCGCGACTCCTGATCAGTGTCCGCCGTGGCCCGCCAGCCAGGTGCCCACCAGCGCGAGCGTCGAAATCCCCGCCAGGACCAGACCGGCGAAGAATGCGCCGGTCATCGTCTTTTGGGCCGCACCGACTCGCTGGTCGATGCGGGCGCGAACCTGGGCCTTGTGGGCTTCGTTGTCCGTTTCGAATCGCATGGGTCCGGCACCTTTCGTCTTCGGGCAGTCGCTGTTCCTTTATCCTGACTTCTTCTTCGAGGCCTTTTTCGTGGCCTTCCTGGCGGCCTTCTTCGCCGCAGGCTTGGCCGCCGCCTTCTTGGAAGAGGCCTTCTTCGCCGCAGGTTTCGCTGCTGCGGCCTTCTTCGCAGCGGGCTTGGCCGTCGCCTTCTTCGCCGCCTTCTTCGCGGCGGGTTTGGGAGACGCAGCCTTTTTCGAGGTCGTCTTCCTGGCGGCTTTCTTCGCCGCTTTCTTCGCGGCCTTCTTGCCGGCCACCGGCTTCGTGGTCTCGGTGGCATCGTCCGCCGTTCCGACGGTCGCTTCCTCTTCTTCGATCGGAGGCCTGGACGCGCCGCCCCCGCCCCAAACGGCGACGATGCGCAGCTTGTGCGAACGCGGTTCGGCAGGCTCGGAGACTTCGGCGAGCGGCGTCTTGACGGGTTCCGGCTTCGCGGGCTTCGGCTTGATGGTCACCGGTTCGCCCCAGCCCGAGATCACCTTCACTCCGGTGCTCTTCTGGTCGATGGAACGGACGGGAATGCCCTTTAGCGGATCGCCGGTCTTCGAGCGGGATCCGTACTTCGAAACGATGGCCACGTCGCTCTGCGGACTGACGCGCTGCGGAGCGGGTTCCGGCCGCCGCTGCTCGCGCGGCTCGGGCTTGGGCGCCGGTGTGCGGGCGGCCGGTTTCCGTGCGGGCTCTGCGGCTTTCGCCACGGGTGCATCCGGCGTGTCCTCGACGGCGCTCTCCGTCGCGCCCGCCTCGACAGGCTGCTGATCCGCGGCCTTCTCCCCGCCACGGCGGCGACCGCGTCCGCCACGACGTCCGCGACGGCGACGGCCACCGGTCGATTCGCCTTCCGCGCCCGCCTCTTCGGCGGGTGCGGCCGGCTTGTCGGCGGGAGCCTTGGTGGAAGTCCTGGCGGCTGGCGCTGCCTTCGCGACGACCGGTTCGCGCACGTCGTCTTCGGCCGGTTCGAGATCGGCGTACTTGACGGGCTGCGCGAACACGTCTTCCTGGGCGATGCGTTTGCTGTGGAGTTTCGGCGCGCCCTTGAGTGGGCCTTCGACGCCGGCGAGCGTGTAGTCGTCGCGGTGGAACTCCTCGTTGCCGCGCACGACGATTTCCACGTCGTTCGCCTCCTGGAACCTGTCCAGATGGCGCGCGAACTCGCCTTCGAGGAACGCCGCCACGTCCGGCTGGCAGACCACCAGCACGGCGGGGTAGCGCTTCTGGGCGTGGAGCATCGCCATCAGGTCGTTCTTCAGCCGGCGCCAGACCTCCTCCATCTTGAGGACGTAGCCCTCGCCGGCGCAGTATGGGCAGTCGTCGAAGAGCTGGTTCTTCAGCGACTGGTACTTGCGCTTGCGCGTCATGGTCAGAAGGCCGCTGTCGCCGATGCGGCCGACGGTGGACTTCGCGCGGTCGCTGGCCATGGCGTTCTTGAACTCGTCGCTGACGCGGTTGCGGTTGTCGTGCGAGAGCATGTCGATGAAGTCGACGACGATGATGCCGCCGAGGTCGCGCACGCGGATCTGCTCGGCGATGGCCGCGCAGGCCTCCATGTTGATCTTCAGGGAGGTCTTCTCCTGGTCGCGCGAACCGGTGTAGCGCCCGGTGTTCACGTCGATGGCGACGAGCGCCTCGGTTTCCTCGACGTAGATATACCCGCCCGACTTCAGCCACACCTTGCGGTCAAGGCCGCGGCGCAGCTGCGTCTCGACGTTGTAGCGGTCGAAGACGGGTTCCTTCTCGTCGTACTCGATGACGTGCTCGACGAGGTTGGGCATGTGGATCCGCAGGGCGTTCCGCAGCTCCTCGGCGATCTGGCGGTCGTCGGCGACGACCTCGCCGATGCGCGTCGAGAACGCGTCGCGCACCAGACGGTCCCCGATATCGTGGTCGGTGTGGACCAGGCCCGGGCCCTTCAGCTTGCGGAAGCGCGCCGTCAGGTCGTTCCAGTTGCCGACGAGGCGCTCGCAGTCCTTCAGGATCAGCTCGTCCTCGGCTTCCAGGCCGGCGGTGCGAACGATGAAGGAGTGCTGGTCGGTCTTGATCTTTCTCAGAAGGTCGCGCAGCTTCGAGCGCTCCTCGCCGAACTGCACGCGGCGCGAGATGCCCCCGTCCTGGCTCGGGAAGGGAAGCAGCACCAGATAGCGGCCTGGAATCGCCAGGTTGGCGGTCACGCGGGGGGCCTTGTCGCCGATGCCGTCCTTGACGACCTGCACGATGATCGTGTCGCCGGCCTTCATGGGCGCTTCGACGTTGCCGGCCTTCGGGTCGGGGCGGTCGCGGCGGCCCTTCTTCACGATGCGTCCGGGAAGAACCTTCTTCGAGGCATCCTGGAGGGCCTTGTCCAGGTCCTTCTCGTGCATGACGAGGGACTCGCTGCGCACGTCCATGAAATGCAGGAACACGTTGCGGGGGAGACCGATGTCGATGAACGCGGCCTGAAGGCCGGGCACGACGTCCTTCACGACTCCGCGATAGATGTTTCCGACGAGGCTCTTGCTGTCCAGGTGCTCGCGGTGGTACTCGACGAGGCGGCCGTCCTCAAGAAATGCGACACGGATGTCGGTGTCGCCCGCGTTGATGATGACGCGATGCTTCATAAGCGTTGGTTGTAATCCTTTGTGTGGCGAACGCGCTGCCACGGGCCTGTCCCGCTCTTCGGGGCGACCGGCGCGAACGTTCGCAAAATGTGGCGTGGAAGATTCGAGTCATCCGGCTTTGGTCAGGAAACCCTGCGCCGTCTCCCGGGGCGCCCTTGCGTGGCGCGGCCTGGCGGGAGGCGCGGGCAAAATCCCTCGATCCTAAAATCCTTGAATGCGGCCCGAATTCTTCGGCTGCCGATTCCACGGAGCGGATCGTCCAGACCCCGCCGCGACCGTGGCAACGGAAATGCTGCCCGGAACGCCCTCGATTCCCCCCGGAGCGCCCTCGATTCCCCCCGGAGCGCCCTTCCCGGGCCGGGTCCCGGTCCACCCTCCGCGCGATTCGGGGGGCTTCAGCCCTTGCCACCCGGCGGGCAGGGCGGTTTGAACCCTCCCAGCCCGAAGACCACGGACCGACCGATGGCCAGACAGCCCATAGACGGCGTAAAGACCCGCAAACTGACGGTGCACTGCGACGAACGCGGCCGCCTGATGGAAATGCTCCGCCGCGACGATCCCGAGATGGACGTCACCTTCGGCCAGGTCTACATGACCACCGCCTTTCCCGGAGTCACCAAGGCCTGGCACTACCACAAGTCCCAGACCGACCACTTCGTCTGCACCCGGGGAATGATGAAGGTCGTGCTCTACGACGCGCGGGAGGACTCGCCCACCAGGGGCGAGATCAACGAGTTCTTCATCGGCGACCACAATCCGATGGTCGTCGAGATTCCGCCCCTCGTCTATCACGGGTTCAAGTGCATCGGCGACCACGAGGCGACCGTCGTCAACATCACCACCAACACGTACGACTACGCGAACCCCGACGAGTTCCGCGTCGATCCGCACGGCGGCGAGATTCCCTACGACTGGAACCGCAAGGACGGCTGAGGCGGGGGCGAAGCCCGTCTACCAGTCGCCGTCTTCATCGCTTTCCTCGCGCTGCCGCTTCATTTCCCGCACCAGGGGAAGGACCTCCTCCATGACCGCGGGGAGGCGCTTGAGCGCCTTGAGGCTGCGAAGGTAGTCGGGCATCGGCATGGCGGGGTATCCCATCATTTCCGAGCCCGGTTTGACGGAGGATGAAATGCCGGACCTGGCGCCGATCTTCGACCCGTCGCCGATCGTGATGTTGTCCTTGATGCCGGTCTGGCCGCCGATCATGACGCCGCGGCCGATCTTCGTGGAGCCGGCCACGCCCACCTGGGCGACGATGATCGAGTCGCTGCCGACGACGACGTTGTGGGCGATGTGGACCAGGTTGTCGATCTTGCTTCGCGCGCCGATGCGCGTCTCGTGGAACCCCGCGCGGTCGATCGTGGTGTTGGCGCCGATCTCGACGTCGTCCTCGATGACGACGATTCCGACCTGGGGGACCTTGCGCAGCCTTCCGCCGGCGAGCTCGTACTTGAACCCGTCGTCGCCGATCACGGCGCCGGCATGGACGATCACGCGGTCGCCCATTCGCGTTCCGTGGCGGACGACGGCATTCGCGAGAATCTGGCAGTCGGCGCCGATGGAGACGTTGCGCTCGATCACGGCGTGGGCGTCGACGATCGTGTTGTCGCCGATCCGGGCGTCCTTCCCGATCACGGCACAGGGGCCGATCTCCACGTTCGCGCCGATACGGGCCGAAGCGTCGACGACCGCCGAGTCGTGAACCGTCCCGGAAGACCGGGGGGCGGGATGGAAATGCTCCAGCAGCGCCAGCACCGCCATCCAGACGTCCGGGACGGGCAGAGCCCGCGGGTCGTCGGTCTTCATGCCCTCGGGCACCAGAACGACGGCGGCCTTCGACTTGGCGGCGACCTTCAGGTAGCGCGGCTTGAGGACGAAGCTGGCTTCGTTCTCGCCAACCAGCTCAAGCGTGGTGACGCCAGCGATGGCGACACCGGCGATGGTGGCGGGAGGCTGGACTCGAATGCGGTCGCAGAGTTCGGCGACGGTGATGGCGGGCTGGGACATGGGGACTTTCGCTCTGCCTCCGGGGGCGCGATGGCAGCGCCCGTGCCGGAGGAGCGTCAACGGCGAAGGGTTACTTGCGGCGGCGCGCGCCTTTTCCGGCGGACTTCTTCGCCGCCGGTTTCGTTCCGGAGGGTTTCTTCGCGGCGGTCTTCTTCGGCGAAGCCTGTCGGGCGGCCGATTTCGCGGACTTCTTCGCGGCGGTGTCCGCCACCGGGACGATGCGTGCGCTTCCCCCGCCCCGGTTCTTCCGCTTCAGCAGCACCTCGCGCTGCGCCGTGTCGGAACTGTCGAACCCGGGCAGACGGTCGCGGGAGTGGCGGTAGAGGTCCACGCCGTGGACGACCTGCTTCTTCGCCTCGACGGCGTCCTCCCATCCCAGGGCGAGCGTGCGCTGGCCCTCCAGGTCCTTGTACACGGCGAAGAAATGCGCGACCTCCCGGAGAAAGTGCGGCGGCACGTCCTTCATGTCCAGGATGTGGTTGAAGAAGGGGTTGTGGGCGGGAACGCAGAGGACCTTGTCGTCGGGCGCGCCCTTGTCGAGCATCTTGAAGATGGCGATGGGCCGGGCCTCGATGATGCAGCCCGGAAACGTCGGTTCGTTGATGAGCACGATGGCGTCCAGCGGGTCGCCGTCCTCGTAGTAGGAACGGGGGATGAAACCGTAGTCGCCGGGATAGATCATCGGCGAATAGAGAACGCGGCTGAGATGATAGGTGCCGGATTCCTTGTCGAGTTCGTATTTGTTGCGCGAGCCCTTGGGAATCTCCACGACGACGTTGATGATGTCGGGGGACTGGGGGCCGGGTCGCAGATCGTGCCAGGGATGCATCGGGGTGGCCTCGTCGGATCGTATGCTGGAGCGAACCCATGCAGAGCCGCCCGCCGGGGGCAAGGAGGAGGTTCGTGTGGATCTCGTTCGAAGCGCCGCCGCAGGAGGCCTTCGCTCAGGATTCCACCCTGGACTTGATGCCTGCCAGGCCCTTCTCGAAATCGCTGCCGCACATCTTGTCGATGTTCATGAAGAGGCCGAACGCCTTGGCCGCGAAGTTGTTTCGCCCCGTCATCGTCCATGTGACGGTCGTCCCGTCGCCTGTCGGCGAGAAGGTGAACTCGACGTCGTTGGTGGCCTTTATCGGCCGAAGGAATTCGAGCCGTATTCCCACGAGCTTGTCCGGGCGGGACTCCGTGATTTCCATGCGTCCCTCGCCGACCTTCTTGTTTCCCGACCACGAGTACTTCGCGCCACTGCCGCTCCTGGGGCCCTCGTACGACTGGCTCATTCCCGTGTCGAGCTTCGCCCACGGCGACCACTCCTCCCAGTTGCGCAGGTCGTTGACCTGTTCGAAGGGCTTAGACGGCGGAGCGGCCATCGTCGCCGACCGCGTGACGCGGAACTCGGCGGGGCGCATCGCGATCAGAGAGATCAGACCGAGTATGGCCACGGCGACCAGGATGGCGACGACCTCGGTGAGGGCCACGGCGGCCACGACGGAAAAAAGTCCGAACATTGGGAAGAGCCTCCTGACATCGATTCGGCTTCTGGCAACGGGGGAGCTCGCTTCCCGAACGCTACCGTCCGTTTCACTCCGCCACCGCGCTCGCCAACTCAAGCTTTTCCGGCGGAGCCCTCTCGCCTCTTGCCCGTGCGGCTGTCCGGTGGTCCGGTGCCAGCTCGACACTTCGATTCGGGGCCCCCGTGACGGCAGAACCGCTCCAGTTCCGAAAGTCCTTTGCGTTGGCGGCGATGCTTTCGCTGGCCGTCTCGGCGTTCGTCGCGGTCATGCTTTCGAACGAGATCGGCGGTGTCCGGCACTTTCTGCTGCACGACGACCCGTTCATTTCGATGCGGTACGCCCGAAACCTCGCGGCGGGCGATGGCCTTGTCTGGAATCCGGGGGGGGCGCCGGTCGAGGGCTACAGCAACCTCCTCTGGGTGCTGGCGATGGCGGCGGTGCATTCGATGCCGGTCGCGGCGGCGAAGACGTCGCTCGTCGTCCAGGCCACCGGAGCCCTGCTGCTGGTGGCGAACGTCCTCCTGGGCGGTCGCCTCGCGCTGCGATTGTCTCCGGGCGACGGGCGTTTCGCGTCGTTCGGCATGATCGCACTCGCGCTCTACTATCCCTTCGCGTTCTGGACGATCGGCGGGTTCGAAACGGGGCTGGTGACGTTCCTGATACTCGCGGGCTGCCTCGGGATCGAAGAGCTCGCCGGCGGAAAGCCGCTTCGCGCGCGCGGCGTTCTGGCGTGCGCGCTCGCGCTGCTGGTGCTGACGCGTCCCGACGGAGTCGTTCCCGCTGCGGCACTGCTTGCCTATGCGGTCGTGCGCGAACGTCGCCCGCGCCGCATCGCGACGGCTCTTCTGCTCGCTGCCGCGATCGCGGTTCCGTACGGGGCGCAGGCCGCCTTTCGGATCGCGTACTATGGCGACCCGATGCCGAACACGTACTACCTCAAACTCGCCGGAATTCCCCTGGGCAGGCGCCTCTTCATGGGATTGGGGTATGGGTTCCAGCTTCTCGTCGATCATCTTTGGCTGATCGCGCTTCCCGCGTGCATGGGCGCAGGGACGCTGCTCCGCGCGCGAAATCCGCTGGCTGCGTTCTTCGTGGCGCTGTTTCTTCTCTGCTCCGCATATTCCGTCTACGTCGGTGCGGACGCATGGGAGGAGGAGGCTCTTCCCAACCGCTATCTTATCGTCGCCATGCCGGGCGTGCTGCTTCTCTTCGTCCGGGGAGCGCTCGACGTCTGGGAGAGCAGGGACACCAGGCCCGTGGCGGCGCTCGCAGGACTGCTGACGGCGGCCGTTCTGTTTCGCACGCTTTGGAAGGCGATTCTCCCTGACTTCTACCCTGCGCTGGCGGGGAATCCGCTTCCCGTCGTGGCGAGGGCCGCCATCATGTCCGCCTTGTTCGGAGCGCTCGCGATCGCGGCCGGACTCGGAGCGCGTCGGGTGGTTCTCGGCGCGATGTCCATCCGCACCGCCCGCCCCCGCGTTGCCGGTCGGTTTCTGGCCGCGATCGCCATCGTCGCCATGAACGCCAACGCCCTGGAATGGGCGGCGAACCTGGGTACCTGGTCGCACATCATGAGCGATGCGGTGCGATACGCGCGCCAGCTTCGCGCGGGAACGGCGGGCGACGCCACCATCGCCGTCACCAGTGCCGGCGCCATTCCCTACTTCATGGAGCGCAACGCCGTCGACCTGCTCGGCAAGTGCGATCCGGTCGTCGCGCGACTCCCGCCGCACCGGCTCGACTATCTCCGGCCCGGCCATGCGAAGTGGGACTTCGCGCACAGCGTCGGCGTGCTGCGCCCCGATGTCGTCGCGCAGCTCCATCACGATCCGCGCGACGAAGTGCGCTATATGACGGAAATCGGATACGTGCCGCTGCCGGGCGCGATGTTCGTCGATTCGCGGTCGGACCGCGTCCACACCGGCATTCTCTCCCTCGACAGATACGACCCCGTGCAGTTCGCCGCGATCCTGGGCGCTTCGAGGGACTGATCCGCCGTGCGCGGATTGGGTTGCCCCGTCCCGCCGCGCGACCCCTCTCTGGCCCCAAATTTCGCCGGGAGACGCGCGCCCCCATGATCGATCGCTACTCGCTGTCGCCGATGAAGGACCTCTGGACGGAGGAAGCCAAGTTCCGAAGCTGGCTCGATGTGGAGCTGGCGGTGTGCGACTACTGGGCTTCCGTCGGACGGATTTCCGCCGCCGACCTGAAGACGATCCACGAGAAGTCCGCGATCGACGTTGCCCGCATCGAGGAAATCGAGGCCGAGGTCCGCCACGACGTCATCGCGTTCACCACGCAGCTCGCCGAGAGAATCGGCCCGGCGTCGCGTCTGGTCCACATGGGGCTGACCAGCAGCGACGTCGTCGACACGTCGCTGGCGCTGCGGCTCAAGCGCGCCGGCGAGATCGTCCGCGACGACCTGCGGCGCCTCGTCGCCGCGACGACGGCGCTCGCCACCCGGCACGCCTTCGACGAAATGGTCGGGCGCACCCACGGCATGCACGCCGAACCGACGACCTTCGGTCTCAAGGCGCTCGTCTGGCGCGAGGAGTTCAAGCGCCACGAGGAGCGCTTCGACCTGGCCCTGCGCGACATGAGCGTCGGCAAGATCAGCGGCGCCGTCGGCACGCTGGCCCACACGGGGCTGGAGATGGAGGAGGCCGTGTGCGCGACGCTCGGCCTGTCCCCCGCGCCCGTCTCCACGCAGGTTCTTCAGCGCGACCGTCACGCGGCGTTCTCGTGCGCGCTCGCGAATATCGCCGCGACCGTCGAGAAGATCGCGACGGAGATCCGCCACCTCCAGCGCCCCGAGATCCGCGAGCTGGAGGAGCCCTTCCGCAAGGGCCAGAAGGGCAGCAGCGCCATGCCCCACAAGCGCAATCCCGTACAGTGCGAGCAGCTCACGGGGCTCGCGCGCGTCGTGCGCGGAAGCGTCATTCCCGCGCTGGAGAACGTCGCCCTCTGGAGCGAGCGCGACATCTCCCACAGCAGCGTCGAGCGCGTCGCCCTGCCCGACCAGTGCATCCTCGTGAACTACATGCTCGCGAAGCTGGGCGGCATTCTCGAGAACCTGACGGTCAACACCGACCGCATGAAGAAGAACCTCTTCGTGACGCGCGGTCTGATCTTCTCGCAGAAGATGCTTCTCTTTCTGGTGGAGAAGGGCCTTTCCCGCGAGGACGCGTACACCGCGGTGCAGAGCGCCGCCATGCGCACCTGGCACGGCGAACGCCAGTTCGTGGACGAGTTGCTGGACGAGGACGCCGTCGCGAAGACGTTTACCCGCGCCCAGTTGGAGGAGGCCTTCGACATCCGCCCGTACCTCCAGCACGTCGCGGCGATCTTCGCGCGGTGCGGGCTCGACGCGAAGAGGCAGTCGTAGGCGAGGGGGCTCTTCGCCTCAGCGCGGCATCGCGTCCGCGACCCGCGCGGGATCGAGTCCGCGCAGGCACGCCATGTGGGCGTCGCCGGCGAGCGGACACTGCGTCTTCCAGCACGGCACGCATTCCAGATCGGTGCGCTGGGCGAGAGCGGCGCTCCCGACGGGCCAGGGCCGGTTTCGCCGGCCGTCGCTGGCTCCGAATACGGCAACCGTCTTCAAGCCGAGCATTCCAGCCAGATGCGTCGGTCCCGTGTCGCCGCCGATATACCCCTCGCAAACGGAGATCAGAACCGCCAGCTCGCGCACGGTCGTCGGCGGAGCGGCGAGGTGCGGAACGTCGAGCGATGCCAGATGGCTCGCGATCTGGTCCCGCAGCGGCTCCTCCTTCGGGCCCCACAGGATCAGCGGCAGCCAGTCGCGGTCGAGGTGAAGCCGCGCGCCGGCGTCGGCGAGGTGCTTCGGCGAGTATTGCTTGGATATCCAGCCCGCGCCGGGATTGAGCGCCAGCAGACGGTCGCTGCCGTTCCATCCGGCGTCGATCAGCCGCGCGCGCATCGCGTCCCGTTCGGCGGGAAGAATCCCCAGCGATCCGGCGGCTTCCTCGCCGGGCCGGATGCCGATTCCGCGAAGCAGTGCCAGGTTGCGCGCGACGACGTGAACCGCTTCCGCCGGGGGTTCGACTTTGACGTTGGTGAAGAGCTTGTTGATTTCGCGCCCGTCGCGGTCGCCGTATCCGACGCGGATGCGCGCACCGCTCCACCACGCCGCCAGGCCGGACTTGGTCAGTCCCTGCAGGTCGATGGCGGCATCCCATCCGTCGCGGCGGATCTGCGCGTAGAAGGGGCGGATCTCGGAGAGGTACTTGCGCAGGAACTTCCCGCGCCACCGTTTCTTCGGAACGACGTACAGCTTGTCGATCTGCGGATGCATTTCCAGCAGCGGCGCGCTGAGCTCCTCGACGACCCATCCGATGCGCGCGTCGGGCAGCTCCCTACGCAGCGCGTCGAGCACCGGCAGCGCGTGAATCACGTCCCCGATGGCCGAGAGGCGGACGATCAGGACGGAGCGGATTTCGCCGGTCGGCCCCATGGTCAGCACCGCTGGAGTTGCAGGGAGGAGAGAAGCGAGTAGAGATCGAACGCGGAGGCGTCGGACTGCTCGACGGTCCTGCTCTTCGCCAGCCCCACACGCGGCATCGGCGCGCCGGCGGGGCGGTAGTCGATGTCCAGCGACCGCGCCACGATCTGGCAGGACTCGCCCAGGGCGGCGGACGCCCGCGCGAAGTCGTCGATCACCGGCGCGCCCGGAACGGCCTTCGCCAGAAAGTCCGCGACCTGCCGCATGCGTGCGCGGCCGTCGCCGTGTTCGAGCGACATCCCGCCGAACTTCAGCGAGTTCTCCAGCAGCCGCACCGCTTCGCCGGGCTCGTTCGTGTGGACGTCGATCACTCCTTCGACGGAACTGCTCAGAACGTCGGTCGTGCCCGGCTGGAAGAACCCCGCGATGTCGGCGCCGGTCTTGTGCTGCGTCGTGCGGCGCTGCACGCGGCCGACGACGATGCACCGGACGTCGGCGTTCGGAATCCGCCGCACGGTTCCGTCGTCGTGGACGAACGAGAGGATCTCCCCGGCGTGCGAGGCGCTCGCGGCCGGCCAAGGGGCGAATCCGGCGATGCGCTCCTCCGACACGGCAAACCCGGCAAGACCGGTATCGACCAGCCACGCGACCCATTCCTCGGCCTTCTGGCGGTGTTCCTCGCGGCGCAGAACGCGCGGGCAGGGCGCGAGCAGGCGCTGGCGCGCCATGTAGGGATCGTACCCGAGACCCTCGGCGAACGCCTTGACGGTTTCGGCGGAGGGCGGGTTCCACTGCACGCCCAGAACGACGAAGTGGCCCCCTTCCCGTTCGCGGCCCGACGTGACCTCCGTCATCCGGGCGTACTGTTCGGGACTGAGTGCGGAACGCAGAGGGCGGTCGTCGGACATGGAGAACGGCTCGGGGTGGAACGTCGGAGGTGTATTGGCCCGACCGGCGGGCACCGTCAACGAAAGGAATCGCGCGACGGACCGCCCTCCCGCCTCAACCGGTGAAGAGCGCCCCCGCGATCAGGTAGAGAACGAACGCCCCCGCCGCGCAGGCGGCGGCGTAGGGCAGCTGTGTCTTGACGTGATCGACGTGGTCGCAGGCCGTCGCCATCGAGGAGACCACGCTCGTGTCGGAGATCGGCGAGCAGTGGTCGCCGAAGACGCCTCCGCCGAGAATCGCCGCCACCGCCACCGCCAGTCCGGCGCCGGTGCCCTCCGCCAGCGGAACCCCGATCGGGATCATGATGGCGAACGTCCCCCAGGACGTGCCCGTCGAGAAGGCGATGATGCAGGCGAGGAGAAAGAGGACCGCCGGCACGAAGGCGCCCTTGAGGAACTGGCGTCCGAACTCGGCGACGTACGGTCCGGTTCCGAGTTCCTTGCAGGTCGCCCCGAGCGCGAACGCCAGCATCATGATGATCGCCATCGGCATCAGGCCGCCGGCGCCCTTCAGGATCATCTCGAAGATCTCGTGCAGCGTCATGATGCGCTGGGCCAGATACATGATGGCGGCGACTGCGATGGCCGCGAGCACCGACCAGTAGACGGCGGTGGAGCCGGAACCCTCGCCCATGATGGAGAAGAAGTCGATCGACGCGTTCTCGTCCGCCCCCAGGATCGCCGCGCGGCCCGTGATGTAGAGCCCCGCCGGCATCATCGCGATCATCGTGAGAATCGGAACCAGCATGTTCCACTTGTTGCCCGCGACGCCCGGCTTCGGCTCCAGCGCCGTGATTTCCGTCGACATCATGGGGATGGCGCCGTCGGCGAGCAGCTTGCCCTCCTCGCTGGCGCGTTTCTCCGCCTTCTTCATCGGCCCGAAATTGAAGTTCGTCACGACCACGCCGAACGTCACGCCCAGCGCGATCAGCGCGTAGAAGTTCAGCGGGATCGACTTGAGCATCAGCCCCAGCGGGTTCTCGACGTCCTCCTGGATAAGGAGCCCCATGATGTACGCGCCCCACGCGTTCAGCGGAATGAGAATGCAGATGGGCGCGGAGGTCGAGTCGCAGATATAGGCGAGCTTCTCGCGCGCCATCTTCACCTTGTCGCTCAGCGGCCGCGCGACCGCGCCCACGACGAGACACGTGACGCTGGATTCCACGAAAACCGACACGCCCGTGAAGAACGCCACGAGACCCGCCGAGCGGTGCGTCCCGCCGATGTTGAGCGAGCGCATCCATTCCACGAAGCCGGCGACGCCGCCGGACCTCTGCGCCAGCGTGATCAGCGAACCGACCAGCGCGCTGAACAGGATCACCTTCGTGTTGTACCCGTCCGCGAACACATCGATCAGCGACTGGAGCGCGTCTCCCATGCCGCTCAACGGGTTCCAGCCGGCGAGAACCGTCCAGCCGATCCAGATGCCGAGGAACAGCGAGAGAATGACCTGGCGCGTGACGAGCGCGCAGACGATCGCGATCAGGGGGGGGAGGAGCGTCAGCCAGCCGTATTCCACGATGCAAGTCTCCGGTTGTCGGTGCTGGCGGACGATCCTCGACACCACTCGCGCATCGACAAGAGAAAACCGCCTTTCCGCTTGTTTCCCGCCGTTCCCGCAAGCCGGATGGCCACAAGGAAACCCGCCATGAGAAGATGCGTCCCAGCTCTGATATTCCCGATTCTCGCTCTCGTCGCCCTGACCGGTTGCGAAACCCTTCGGTCCGTTCTCGCCGCAGCCCCCAAGCCCGGGGTCTCACTGAAGAACGTGTCGGTGACCGACATTCGCGCCGATTCCGCCGAGTTGCTGGCCGACTTGGAGGTCTCGAACCCCTACGCCGTGCCGCTCTTCGCCGAGAGCATCGGCTTCGCCCTGGCGAGCGGCGACGCTCCGATCCTCTCCGGCGTCACCGACTCCGGCTTCAGCGTCCCCGCCAAGTCGTCGAAGTCCGTCCCCGTCGCGGTCAGGCTGCCCTATCGAGACGCGATGGCCGCAGTGAAAGACCTGCGCCTGGGTCAGGTTTTGCCCTACACGATGAAGCTGGACGTCGATGTCGCCGGCGAGGGAATCGCGCCTCTGGGATTCGGACTCGAAAAGTCCGGCGAGGTTCCCATTCCCAACGTTCCCGACGTGCGCGTCACGGGGGTCGAGTGGGGGGAGCTGAGTCTGGCCGGCGCCCGTGGGCAGGTCGGACTCTCCCTCAGGAACACCAACGAGTTTCCGATTCGTCTGGGCGCGATGGACTACGCGCTCTCGCTGGGCGGGCACGACGTGTCGAGCGGATCGCTCGCGACCGACGCGCTCGAACTCGCTCCGGGAGAGAGCGGCGATCTGACACTTGGCCTGGAGATGCGCCCCCAGGACCTCGGACTGGCCGCGTTCCGCGCGCTCTCCGGCGGCGAGGCGGACTTTCGTCTTCAGGGGCTGCTCGACGCGTCCACCCCCTTCGGACCCATGAAGCTGGACTTCGACCGCGAGGGGCGAACCGCCCTGCGGAAGTAGGCTACATCGCCACGCGCGCGAGCCACGTCGAGAGGCCGATGATCGCCACGCCAAGACCGATGTTGATCAGCATGAGCTTCGGACGGCGGACGGCCTTTTCCCCCTTCGACGCCGTGACCATCGCCAGCACCGCGACGACGCCGAGGAAGAGCAGGAACTTGATCCCGAAGATCATGTGCCCTGCCGTGTCCCGCCAGGCTTCGAGACGCTGGAACATCTGAAAGACTCCCGTGACGAGAAGCACCAGCACCAGGTTCCACGAGGTGTGGATCCAGCGCTTCTGGAGGGTCGCCTTCAGTTCGTCCGTCAGACCTCCGGTGCGTTCGGCGTACTTGTGCAGAACGATGCGGAAGAAGAACGTGCCGCCGACCAGCAGGACGGCCGCCACCACGTGCAGAAAGACGGAGGTCTTGAAGAGGATGTCCATGGAACCGGCTACCTTTTCTTTCTTTTGATCTTCCGGAGAGTCTTCTTCGTGGGCGGGGTATAGCCGGTGCGCTTGCCTCCGGTTTTCCTGCCTGCGGGGCGGGGCGTGCCGCGCTGCGGCCCGGGCCTGGGCTTCCGTTCCCCGCCTTCGATTCTTCCGACGATCTCGAGTTCCAACTCGCCGGCGAACGCGTCGGCCTTCGCGATGCGCACGCGAACCTTGTCTGTCAGCCGGTACTTGTTTCCCGACCGGCGGCCGACCAGTTCGATGCCCAGCTCGTCGGGATCGTAGTGGTCGTCTCGCATCGACCGCACCGGAACCATGCCCTCGATGCCCGACGGAATCAGCTCCACGAACAGACCGAAGTTCTGGATGCCGGCGACGAAGCCCTCGTACTCCTCGCCCTCGTTCTTCTTGAGGAACTCGATCGCCTTGATGCGGCCCGACTCCATTTCCGCGTCGGCGGCTTCGCGTTCCATCGAACTCGTGTAGCGGCCGAGCTCCTTCAGTTCGCCGCGGCCCTCCTCGTCGTCGGGCCAGGGAAGCGGTTCGGCGCGCTCCACCGCGCGCAGCTGCCGGTGGACGACGACGTCCGGATAGCGCCGGATCGGCGACGTGAAGTGGCAGTAGCACTCCGACGCGAGGCCGAAGTGTCCGGCGTTTCGCGGCGAGTACTCCGCCCTCTTGAGCGAACGAAGAATCAGCCGCCGCAGGATGTGTCCGCCCTCGCGGTGCTTGATGGACTCGATCGCGGCCTGGATGTCTCTGGGCGTGATCTCGCCCTTCTTGGAGACGGAGAGCCGGACACCGAGCGCGGCAAGCGTCGGCACCAGGCGTTCGAGCCGGTCGGGGTCGGCCGCTTCGTGGATGCGGTAGAGCAGCGGCGCCTTGCGCCGCGTCAGGAAGTCCGCGACCGCTTCGTTCGCCGCGAGCATGCAGTCCTCGACGACCCGGTGCGCCTCGAACCTCTCTCTCATTTCCAGGTGCGAGACCCGTCCGTCCTCGTGGAAGACGATCTCCGTTTCCGGGATGTCGAGGTCCAGCGCTCCGCGCTTCATGCGCGCGGCGCGAAGCGCGCGCGAACAGTCCCGCAGCATCAGAACGCGTTCGATCGTCAGCGCCTCGTCGCTGTCGCGCGCGCCGGGCTTCTCCTCGTAGACGGCCTGGACCTCTTCGTAGGAAAACCGCCGGTCGGAATGGATGACTGCGGAGTAGAAGTCCGAACTCACGATCCGTCCGGCGGTCGAGATCACCATCTCCGCCGTCATCGTGAACCGGTCTTCCTTCGGGCGGAGGCTGCAAAGATCGTTCGAGAGCTTCTCCGGCAGCATCGGAACCACGCGGTCGATGGGATAGACGCTCGTCGAGCGCTCGATGGCCTCGCGGTCGATGGGCTCCCCCGGGCGGACGAAGTGCGAGACGTCCGCGATGTGGACCCACAGGCGCCAGCCGACGCCCGGCTCCGGTTCGATGCTGAGCGCGTCGTCGAAGTCCTTCGCGGTTTCCGGATCGATGGTGCAGGTCGGCAGCCCGCGAAGGTCCTCGCGGCGGGGAAGCTCCGCCTCGGTGTCCATGACGAGCGCCTGCGCGGCGTCCTCCACGGCGGAGGGGAATTCCGGCACGATGCCGCGGTCGCGCAGAAGCAGCAGAACGTCGATGCCCTTCTCGTGCGCTGCGCCGATGCGCTCGACGATGTTGCCGAGAAGGTCCTCCGGCGGCATCGTGTACTCGGTGATCTCGACGCCGACGAAGTCAAAGTTCCCGATACCGAGCGCGGGAGGCGGCTTCGGAACGCGAATGCGGCGCTGAAGCAGAGGGCTGCGCGGCACGACGATGCCGCCGCCGCCCTTGTGGGTCTGCTGCCAGCGGCCGATGACGACCTTCTGACGCCGCTCGGCGACCTCGACGACCATGCCGCGCGCGCCGCGCTCGTCCGTGTCGAGAATCCGGACGAGAACCTTGTCGCCGTCGAACGCGGACCCGAGGTTCTCCTCGCGGATGAACACGTCGTCGTAGCCCGCACGTTCCGCGTCGGCCGGATCGAGACGAACGAATCCGAAGCCGCGCCGGTTGATCTGGAGCTTGCCGCCCAGGGTGTTCGAAAGACGCTTCTTCTTCGGAACGAGCCGCCAGAGCTTTCCGCCGGTCCGCTGGACCAGGCCCTCGGTCTGCAAGTCCTTGAGCAGGGCGCGCAGTTCCGGTTTCTGCGATTTCTTGACGCCGAAGTGCTGGCCGAGTTCGCGCGTGGAGAGGGCGTTCCCCGCCTCGCGCAGGACGTTCAGCAGTGTATTGCGGTCAGGAAGCATCATGCTCCTTCAGGTGCGGCACGGGAATGTCCCCGGTCCCTTCGTCCCATTCGATTTCCCGCCACCGCAAGACGTTCTTTCCCCGCACCCGGTGCAGCCCGAGGAGGATTTCCCTTCCGTCCACCAGAACCACGCGAAAGCGAAACCAGTCCTCCGGAAACGACAGGGGGCGCGGCTCCCACGACCGCAGCGCGTCCTTCGACACGAACATGCGGGAGGGGTCGTCGGTGTAGAGGTAATAGACTCCGTCGCGGTGGTCGATGTCCATGTGGCGCGTATCCGGCGGCAGATCGAGGGGGATCGTGCCGGCATCGGCCCAGTACAGCAGTTCGTTCGAGAGAGCGCCCACGACGACCGGTTCTTCGTCCGCGACCTGGACCCCCGAAACGAGCAGGAATCCGCGCCCGTACGTCGTGATCGAGATGGGGCGAACGGCCCGCCGAACGCCGGGGCTCCATCCCGTAAAGACTTCCGCAGGCCCCCAGGTCGGATTCTTCACCGAAGGCCGCATCTCGGAGTAGGCGACCGTCGAGAGATGGCCGAGCACTTCGATGCCGTCCGGATCGATTCCCGTCACGTATGCGCTCAGCGCGCCTTCGTAGTCGCCAAGGGCCATGCTGTTGAATCCGCCCGAGGTCCAGAGCCCGTACGCCGTCGTGCGCCACGCCACCGCATCCTTCGAGAGGGACAGGTCCTGCGTCGCGCGCGTGTCGCGAATCTCGTGGATCATCGTCTCCGAGCCTTCCGGCTCCGCGCACGCGTACAGGTCGCTCACGATGGCGATGATGCGAAGGTCGGGTCCGTCCTGAAAGACCTCGAAGTCCTGGATGGACTGGTGCGCGTATTCCCACTGCTCGAACGGGCGGTCGCCGGCGAGCATCGAAAACGTCCCGCTGCCAAGCGCCAGCTCGCGGCCGTCCCCGCCCAGCAGCTTCGCTTCGACCGTGTGCGTGCCGGTGGCATAGTCCCCAAGCGGCACCTGGACCTCGTTCTGCCAGAGTGCCCGCGAGCCGGTGTCGTCTTCGCCGATCGTTCGCTCGGAAACCCGTTCGCCGTCGACGAAGACCGCGATCCGCGAGCCGAAGCTCCGCCGGGCGACGACGCGCGGCACCGCCGCGAAGACTTCCAGGCTTCGGTCCGCATCGCGCGGCTGGAGATGCGAGATCGAAAACATCGACCACGTCGAAGCGGCGATGACTTCCCCGTCGCTCAGATTCACCGCGGGTTCAATGGCGTAGTCGTCGAGCGCCACGGCTGCCCTGCCCTCTTGCGAACCGATTCCAACGCGAAAGAGGAACGGATCATCCGCCGACCCCACGCGCGAATCGAACGTCCAGCGCACGTACTCCGGTTCGCCCGAACCCGATGTCATCCGCACCGGAAAGACCTCGCCCCCCGTCTTCGTGCTGTAGGCCGTCATCGTCACCAGCACCGGCTCGGCGGACGTCACCCGGACCTGGAACGCGTTGTCGGGCGTGTGCTCGACGGGCGTGGGCGCAATGAACTCGACGGACTGGGGCGGAAGGCCCGAGATGCCGACCGGTCCGGCGGACACCTCCACCGTGCCGTCGTCGAGGACGACCGCGCCGGAGCCCTCCATCGCGCGGGCCTCCAGAACGAACTCGTCCCCGGCGGGAAGCGGGACAGGCTGGAAAACGGCGAAAGCCAGGGCGCACGAAACGAAACGGCTGTTCATGGATCCTCTTGGGCGGGTGGCGTGGCGGGAATCGGCGAGAGCCAAAGCTCCGCCAGGTTTCCCCGTCGATCGACATCCGATGCGCCCGCCCGGGCCAGGACAAGGAATTCCGCCAGCACGCGGAGATTCTCCTCCGGCAATTCCGCCAGACGATACGGCGGGAAGGCCCGCAGCCAGACCATGACGTCCGGCAGCGGGGCACCGATGCCGACCTCGCCGAACGCGGGCGGCCGTTCCATCCCCCCGTAGAAGTTCAGAAGCCGGCCCCACTCGTATTCGTTCGCGAAGACGTGCGTGTATCCCGCCGCACGCAGGCGCCCCGCGAATTCATCCGCGCTCGCGGATCGCCTCAGCTCCTTCCCCCAGGGCGGAACGTCCCACACCGTGTGGCCGAGCGAATCCTCCGGGAACCACCGCCCGCGCGCCTCGAAGAACAGCAGCAGCCGCGTCTCTTCGTGGTCTTTCCACGCCGCCTGATGGATCTCCTGGGGCATCGTGCCGGAGCGCTCCCAGGCCTCGGCGATCCTCGGCAGCACATAGACGTTGGCGCTCCACTGACCCCACAGCGTGAAGGCGGCCGCCAGTCCTAGCACTCCGCCGCCTGCGATGCGCAGCCCTTTCGGCGGGGCCTTGGCGATCGACGCGATCGCCAGCGGAATCGCGAGAGCGATCGTCGGCAGCATGAAGCGCCCCGGCGCCAGCCCGACCGTCAGCCACGCGGCGTAACCCCCCGCGATCATGACGAGAAGCATCCGCGTTCCCGGGTGACGGAAGCGGACCGCCCCGGCAACGACGAGCAGCAGGAGCAAACTGACATGGATGCCCTTTCGTCCGGTCGCTTCGTCGGAGGGGCTGATCGTCAGGGTGTAGTCGAAGACCCCCAGGCTGGACGCGGCGCTCGTCCAGTACGAGTGCGCCAGCGGCGATCGTGGAAGGTGCTGCGAAATCAGGAAGTCGTTTTGCTCCGTGCTCCATCCCGGCGCGTCGCCGGCGAACGGATGCAGTGGATGCCCGCCGAAGACCGCCGACCGCACCGCCCACGGCGCGTAACCGGCGAACGCGCCTGCCAGAACGAAGAGCGCGGGAAGCGCGATGCGCCGCACACCGGCGCCCTTTCCGGCGAGCGCGGCGAGCAGACCCGCAACGAGCGGAACGGCGACGATGCCGACGGCGGAGAACTTGACGCCGACGGCCGTCGCCGCAAGAAAGCCTGCGGCGACAAGGGTCGGCGCCTTCCGCGTTCGGATGCCCGACAACGCGCGCTCTGCGGCACCGAGCGCGAACATCGCCGTCAGCAGGTCGCTGTTCGAGTTCAGTACGCAGCCCCACACCATCGGATGCCAGACGTAGAGTGCGCCGGCGAACGGTCTCCAGCTCCGGCGACAGCCCAGCTGGCCTGCGATACGGCCGCAAAGACACGCGCCCGCGACCGCCGAAAGCAGAAGCATGACTTTCAGCCCCGGCGCTTCGATGCCGCCGTCCTGCCCGCCCACTCCGGCCCCCGCATACAGCAGAAACGCCGCCGATGGAAGACGGCTGTAGTAGTTGCCCGCGATGTAGCCGAACGACTCCCGCAGGTGCGTGGTGACGGGAAGATGGTAGCTCAGCGCGTCGTAGGACATCTGCGGGCGAATCGCCACGGGGGCCATCGCGACGATCGCCAGCACGGTCGGAATCCACGCCACCACCGCCGGGGGAGAGACCCTGGCGGGAACGAGCAGCGGCACGCCTCTCGCGCGGATGGCCGCAAGGACGGACACCGGAGTCGCGGCGATCAGCACCCAGCCCGTGGCCGGCAACGAACCCGCTGCGGAGGCGAGCGCCAGGACGGGCACAGCCGCCGCGCACCCGAGCGCGAAGCAAACGCTCCACGGCGGCAGGCGGTTCGCGCGCTTTTCGAGCAGCCGCCACGCCGCGAACCCGTGCAAAAGCAAACACGCCCCCCAGAGGAGGGCGTGCAGGATTTCGATTCGGGACGGTTCAGCGAACGGCGAAGCCCGCACCTCCCACCGCCACCGGCGGCCGATAGGTTTGGAACTGGGGATTGCGGGTCAGACGGCGCTTCGCCAGCTCCTGGGCGTAGTGCCGCAGCGCCGCGACTTCCGTCGGTCCGCAATCGGTCTTGATCAGCTTCTGGTACACGGGTTCCAGGCCGCTCGCGACGCCGAGCCGGCTCATTTCCTTTTGCACGATCTCGCTCAGAAACGTCATCGAGGAGCGGGCCGCATCGACGATTTCCTTCTCCACGCCGCGAAGATCCACGCCTCGCCGGCAACCCCACACATGCATCACGAACGGGGCGTTGGTATGCGAATGCCACGCGCCCCCGAGATCGAAGTTCCATGTGAAGGAGGTCTTGTTCGCCAGCAGCGCGTTCTCGGCAACCAGGAGAAAGGCGTCGTGCGGATCGCCGGAGAAGTCGAAGTCGTGCGACAGCGGAACGTCGGAGCGCGTGAACTCGGGGTGTGTGCCGGTCTGCGCGGGGAGCAGGACTTCGGCGAGACTGCGCCCGCCGAAGGATTCGCGATCGACGAGGACGCGCCGAATCTCCGTCGGAAGGACCTTCGAGCACAGCAGGTACATGTTGGAGGGGCCGACGGTCGAAACGCAGACTCCGGGAACCATGCTCAGACGGCCGACCTTCATGAAGTCCCACGCCGGCATCAGCGCCACGTCGACCTCGTCCTGCTCGAACCACTCGCGGACCTCGTCGACGGAACCGCGCCGCATGGTCGCCATCTTGACGCATTTCTCGAGCGCGTGCGTAACCGTCTTCGTCGTAAAGTCGTCGAAATACGCGAGCCGGACGCGGTTTCCGGACCGGCTCGTGCCACCTCCGCCTCCCCGTGTGCCGGACGATCCGCCCTGGGAATCGTCCTTGCGGGATCGAAAAGCCATTCGCTCAAAACCTCTCTCCGGACGGGCCGGACGAATATCTCGGTCGATCGCGCACACTGGAACGGGAACTCCGCCCAGGCAAGCGTTTCTTCCGGGCGCCCTTCCACCCCATTCTTTCCTTGCGATCGGCGGATTCGCCCCGGCCCACTACCTGCGCATTGCCCCAAGAGCATCCCCCGACAGCCGGGCCGTCCGTCCAGAATCCCCCATGAGCATTCTCGAAAACCGGCGGCACCGCGAGACCATCGAGGCCTACGCCTATTTGGCCCCGGCCACGCTGGTGCTGCTCGTCTTCTGGTTCGCCCCCGTGGTGCTGGCTCTTCTGGTCAGCTTCTTCGACGCGACGGCTCTCGCCCCGCCCGGCGAGCTGAACTTCATCGGTCTCGCACAGTACAAGCGCGCCCTCTTCACCGACGCCGAGTTCGTCCGCTCCATCTGGAATACGGTCAACTACTCCATCTACAGCGTTCCGGTCACGCTGGCGCTCTCGCTGCTCGCCGCCATGCTGCTGAACACCCAGATTCGCGGCCGCGCCTTCTTTCGCACGATCTTCTTTCTGCCCTACGTCACCACGTGGGTCGCCATCGCCATCGTCTGGAACTACGTCTATCACCGCGAGTTCGGAATCGCCAACTGGCTCCTGACCGTCGTCCAGCAGGCCATGCCCTGGCATTCCGGCGAGCCGGTGACCTTCGCGTGGCTCGCGGAACCCCGCGGCATCTGGGAGATGCTCCTCTTCGAACCCCTGGGAATCTCCCTGCCCCAGCTGCCCGGCGATTCCGACCAGGTTCTCCGCGGCCCGAGCCTCGCCCTCTTCTCCATCGTCATCACCACGATCTGGCGCGACATCGGCTACTTCATGATCATCTTCCTCGCCGGTCTCCAGAACATCGACAAGTCCAACTACGAGGCCGCCGACATCGACGGCGCCACCCCCTGGCAGAAGTTCTGGAGCATCACCTTTCCGCTTCTTTCCCCCGTCACGTTCTTCCTCCTCGTCATCTCCTGCATCAATGCGTTCAAGGAGTTCACGCCGATGTTCATCATGACGCCGGACGGAGGCCCAGACTACGGCACGGCGCCCATGGTGTTCCACATGTACAACTCCGGTTTCACGGGCCAGTGGGAGCTGAGCTACGCCTCGGCCCTCGCCTACATCCTGACCTTCATGATTCTCGTCCTCACGCTGGTGCAGAACAGGCTCATCGGCAGAAAGGTCGAGTACGGCACGTGAACCCCGTCCAGATCGTCGCGCTCCTCTTCGTGCTTCTCAACGCCGGCATCTTCGCCGGCTGGATGAGCCAGCGCATCGCCGCAGGCCGCGGCGCGGGTTCCCGCAGGGTCGGACGCCTTCTCGGCATGACGCTCGTCTACGAAGCGCTTCTCCTCGGCGCGTTCTTCATGTTTCTGCCCTTCTACTGGATGGTCGTGACCTCCTTCAAGGATTCGGAGACCGCGCTGACCTTCCCGCCCGTCTGGACCCCCTCCCGCAACCAGTACATCCACGAGGACCCCAAAACAGGCGCCGAACTCCCCGTCCGCCTGCTCGGCATCCAGCGCAGCGAGGGCGAACTGGTCGAAGCCGTTCCAGAGTCCGCCATGGAATTCCGCCGCATCGACGTCGGCGAGTACAGCGTCACCCGCGAGGAGCCCGCCGAGAATGCCCCGCGCTACCAGGTGAACCCCGCGCAGCTCGAACAGGACGTCGTCATGCGGATCGACGGACGAAACTTCGTCAAGGCCTGGTACGCGCCGGAAGTCGCCACGCGCGGAGGCGTCAACTTCGGACGCTACTTCTGGGTGTCGTTCCTCACCGGCATCCTCTCCACCGCCGGCACGCTGCTGACGAGCGCTCTCGCCGCCTTCGCCTTCGCGAAGATGTCGTTCCCCGGCAAGGGCCTCTTCTTCTACATCGTTCTGCTGACGATGATGGTGCCCGGCCAGGTCCTCCTGATACCCAACTTCCTCACCCTCGGCACCCTCGGCTGGCTCGACACCTATCTCGCGCTGATCGTTCCCTTCCTCGCGTCGGTGTTCACGATCTTCCTCATGCGCCAGTTCTTCATGACGATTCCCGACGACCTGTGGGACGCCGCGCAGATCGACGGCACCGGCCGGTTCCGCTTCCTCTGGCAGATTGTGACGCCGCTCTCGAAACCGGTCTTCATCACGGCCGGCATCTTTCTCTTCCTGGGAAACTGGAACGCGCTGCTCTGGCCGCTGATCGTTACCAGCTCTCCGGAGATGCGCACGCTGATGGTCGGCCTTCAGACGTTCAACGAGGAGGCCGGCAGCGAGTTCGAACTCCTCATGGCCGCCTCCACCATGGCCGTCCTTCCCGTCGTCATCCTCTTCTTCGTTCTCCAGCGGTTCTTCATCCAGGGCATCGCCCGCACGGGACTCAAGTAGCCCCGCCCTACGGGTAGAGCATCTCCGTCCGCCACCCGGCGCCCTCCCGCAGATAGACGAGCCGTTCATGCAGGCGGAATTCGCCCTCTTGCCAGAACTCGACGCGTACCGGTTCGATGCGCCAGCCCGACCAGTGCGGCGGTCGCGGCACGTCGCGGCCCTCGAACGTCCGCCCGAACTCCGCCAGCCGCCGCTCGAAGTCCCCGCGCCCGGCCATCGGGCGCGACTGGTCGCTGGCCCAGGCGCCGAGCTGGCTCTGCCGGGGCCGCGTCGCGAAGTACGCGTCCGCCTCGTCGCCGCCGACGGGGTTCACCGGTCCCTTGATCCGAATCTGTCGGCCCAGTTGCGGCCAGTAGAACCCCATCGCCGCCTTTGGGTTCGCCTTCAGGTCGGCGGACTTGTCGCTCTCCAGGTTCGTATAGAAGACGAACCCCCGCTCGTCGTGCCCCTTCAGGAGCACCATGCGCACCGAGGGCATGCCGTCCGCATCCGCAGTCGCAAGGGCGCAGGCGTTCGGGTCCTTCAGTCCCGAGTCCGTTGCGGAGGCGAACCAGTCGTCGAAGTGGGCGAGCGGCGAGGTCATGGGCTCGATGGGCATGGCGGGCCTTTGGCGGAAGTTACTTGCCCCCCTGGCCGGGGGGCGGCGTTTTCGGATCAGCTACGGCGGCTCTCAACGGTTTTCGACCAGGCATTCGCCTGACGAGCGCGGGAGCTGTCGGGATTTTGGCGCAATCCTCGACGAAGGTGGCTGCTCATGGCATCCGTTACCCTCGAACACGTTGAAAAGATCTACCCCGGCGACGTCAAAGCCGTCGACGATGTGTCCCTGGAAATCAAGGACAAGGAATTCATGGTGCTTGTCGGGCCCTCGGGCTGCGGCAAGTCCACCTCGCTGCGCATGGTCGCGGGCCTGGAGGAAATCACCTCGGGCACGATCCGCATCGGCGACCGCGTCGTGAACGACGTGGCCCCCAAGGACCGCGACATCGCGATGGTGTTCCAGAACTACGCGCTCTATCCCCACATGACCGTGTACAAGAACATGGCGTTCGGGCTGAAGCTGCGCAAGTACCCCAAGGAGGAGATCGACCGCCGCGTGCGCGACGCCGCCGCGATTCTCGGCATCGAGAACCTCCTGGACCGCAAGCCCAAGGCCCTCTCCGGCGGCCAGCGCCAGCGCGTCGCCGTCGGCCGCGCCATCGTCCGCAAGCCCCAGGTCTTCCTCTTCGACGAACCGCTCTCCAATCTCGACGCCAAGCTCCGCGTCCAGATGCGCGTCGAGATCAGCAAGCTCCACGCGCGCCTCCAGTCCACCATGGTCTACGTCACCCACGACCAGGTCGAGGCCATGACCATGGGCGACCGCATCTGCGTGATGAAGGACGGCGTCATCCAGCAGGTCGACGAACCCATCAGCCTCTACGACAATCCCGCCAACAAGTTCGTCGCCGGCTTCATCGGAATGCCGCCGATGAACTTCATCGAGGGGACCATCGTCGAGGAGGGCGGGAAGCTGCACTTCGACGAAGGCAACTTCCGCCTGCCCATTCCCGACGACAAGGCCGCGAGGCTGCGCGACGCCAGTCTGACCTCCGGCGTCGCGACCCTTGGCATCCGGCCCGAGGACATCCACGACCCCTCCGAGCGCAAGGACGCCACCGGCCACGCGGAAATCTCCGCCCGCGTCGAGATCATCGAGCCGATGGGCGCCGAACTGTATCTCTATCTCACGACCGGCAAGACGCCCTTCGTCGCGCGTGTCCAGCCCCACGCGCAGGCCGGAGTCGACGATCAGAAGTCGCTCATCGTCGATCTGTCGAAGATTCACTTCTTCGATCCGAAGACCGAAAAGACGCTGACCTGAAACCGGGGGCCCCTCAGGCCCCCGCCTTCCTGCGGCTTCGTTCGAGCGCATCCTCGAACGTATACCCGAACAGCTCGATCTCCGGCGCGAAGACCTCGCCAATCCGGTCGCGCATCGCCGGCGTCAGGACTTCGTCGAGCGGCCTGCGGTCCTTCCGGAATCCGGCCTTGGTTCGGGGAAGCTCCGGAACGTCCGGCAGGCCGAGGCGTTTCGCGATCCGCGCGAAGTCGTCTTCCAGATTCTCGAATCTGGCGACTTCGTCCACCGCGACCGCGCCGTCGAGCGTGTACAGGTTGTGGCTCGACGCGAGACCTTCCATTCCCAGCGAAAAGAACCGCTCCAGCGTCGGCGGATAGTTCCTGTTATGGCCTTTGTGATACTGGTAGTAGGACACCACCTTGTCCCAGGGGTTTCGCTCGAAGCAGAACTTGAAGCAGGAGTTCCAGACCGACTTGTCGATCGTCTGCAGGATGGTCGCTGCCGAGACGTGATTCCAGTACAGCGCCGCGATCTTCCGCTTTCGGACCAGCTTGCGAAGGTGACTCGGGCGATACTGGTACCAGGGCCGCTGCCAGTGCTGCGGGCCTCTGTATCCCAGTTCCTGGCGGACCGCTTCGTCGTCCGGCGCGATACGTGTGATGATATCGTCGGGGCCGCAGTGCTTCGACAGCGCGATCTCGACGCTCGTGCCCGCCGTCTTCCGCGTCTTGATGAAGATGAACCTGTGCCGGTGGCTGAGAATCACGGTTTGGAGGCCTCTGCCCGGGCCGTGCGCTGCTGCGCTGCCGCCTCCTCGAACGTGTACCCGAAGAACTCGACTTCCCGGGAGAGATCGCGTGCGATGCGATCGCGCATGTCCGGCGCGAGCACCTCCGCCAGCGGTTTCCGGTTCTTGCGGAAACTCCCCTTCGCACGCGGCAGCGCGGGAACTTCCGGCAGACCGACCCGCTCCGCGAACTCCTTCATCTCGCCCTCGATGTTCTCGTACCGGCAGACGCGGTCGACCAGAAGACCGTCCTTCCCGCAGTAGGCTTTCATGTCGGAGAACTCCTTCGCGCCGCCCTCCTCGATGAAGCGCTCCAGAGGCCTGTCCTCGTTGCCCCGGGCGGACGCGTAGAAGTACCACGACAGCGTCTTGTCCCATGGGTTCCGCTCGAAGCAGAACTTGTAGTAGCTTCCCCACACTTCCTCCCCGACCCGCTTGCGGACGGTGGAGGCCCAGATGTGGTTGCGAAACCAGATGGCCCGTTCGCGCCGGTGGATCAGACACCACCAGTCGCGCTTGTTGTACCTCCCAAAGGGCTTCAGGTAGTTCTGCGGCCCGGGGTAGCCGAGTTCCCGGCGGATATCCTCGTCTTCCGGGTTGATGACGGTAATGACGTCCTTCGGGCCGCAGTACTTCGACAGCGCGATCTCGACGCTCGTGCCCGCCGTCTTGTGCGTCTTGATGAAGATGAACCTGTACTTGTGGCTGAGAATCATATCGTCGTCGCGACGTCCTCGAAACGGTACCCGAACAGTTCCATCTCGGCGGTGAGGTCGCAAGCGATACGCGCGCGCATATCCGGCGTGAAGAGATCCGCCTGCGAACGCCTGCCGGAGGGCGCTCTCTCCTTCGCGCGGGGAAGCGTCGGCACCTCCGGAAGCCCCACCCGCTTCGCGATCATCTTCATTTCCTCCGCCAGATGCTCGTGCCGGCCGACGTGGTCCACCACGATTCTGCCATCCTCGGCGTACGTCTTCAGATCGGAACACCCCTTCGCGCCGCGCTCCATCACGAACCGCTCGAAGGGGCGCCGTTCCCTGCCCTGCGAGCGCCGTTAGTGGTAGAAGGAGAGCGCCTTGCTCCAGGGGTTCCGTTCGAAGCAGAACTTGAAGTACCCGTTCCACACCTCTGCGGGAACCAGTCTCCGGACATCCCGGAACCCCATGTGGTTCCAGTACCGGACCGCGCGGCGCCTTGCCCGCACCAGCCGCCACCAGTCGTGCGCTCCGTACCTGTGTAGGGGCTTCCGGTGGTTCTGCGGGCCGCGATATCCGAGTCGCCGCCGCAGCGCCTCGTCTTCCGCTTCGATCTCGGTGACGATGTCGTCGGGTCCGCAATACTTCGACAGCGCGATCTCGACGCTCGTGCCCGCCGTCTTTCGCGTCTTGATGAAGATGAACCGGTAGCGGTGGCTGACGATCATGGCGCCGCCACCGCCGGGGGATTCCCTAGACCGCGATCGGAATCCAGAATATCCGAATCGTCGGCTCGCCGTTCTTGCGACCCCACCCGAACATGCTCCAGACCGGACCGTGGCCCGAGTTCTCGGTTTCCGGAAGCGCCGTGTACTTCGAGCCCTGATCGTACCAGAGCAGTCCGGCGATCAGCCCCTTGGAGTACTCCTCGTGGCCGAAGCGCCGCGGGTCGTCCTCGCCCGACGTTTCGGGGACCATATTCCACCGCGTCCCCTTCTGCGTCCGGAAGAAACCCAGCATTCCGAACAGGGGGCCGTGAACCTGCAGGCGCTCGCGCGAGTACTCCCTGTGGTTGGTCGCATCGGCGTCGAGCCAGAGAATCGTACCCAGGAACCCGCCCAGGGCGAGGGGCATGCCGGCGGTCACCCGCTGTTCGTCCCGCGGGTTCGAACGGTCCGCCTCGCGGCTCTTGAACTTCATGTACGCGGGGCCAATGCTCCAGAGCGTCTGCCAGCCTGCGGCGTCGGTGCGGCGTCCGCTCTGGGTGCCCAGGTCGCGAAGCGTTCCCTTCGAGAAGAACAGCGGAAGCCCCTTCGCGTGGAGAGTCGGACGGTCCTTCGGCCAGTCCTCCGAAACGCTGCTGCTCGCGTACGCAAGATTCCATTCCGTCCGCGAGCGGTGCTTCGGGTACGTGTCCGCGCGACTGTACAGATTCTCCTGGCTCGAAAAGCGGAGCGGAAGGAACAGCAGGGGAAAGCCCAGACCGTTGTAGGTGTTCTTGCTCGTCGCCAGCTTGTGGGTGCCCTCGAACTCCGCCATCTTTTGGTAGATGTTCAGCGGCAGCAGCCACGTGAAGTTCCACTCCTTGCGCGGCGGCGTCTCCCTCTCGAAGCTGTCGGCGTTCTCCCACGCGTAGGTGGAGACGAAGCCCCCGTTGTGGGAAATGCGCTCCCCGTCCGGAAAGTCGTCCGTCACCATTTTCTTGGCGCAGCCGCCGAGACCGAACGCCGCGACGACGGCCGTCAGCGCCCAGGCGATGGATCGAAGGCGAAGGTGATTCGTCATGGATCGTGTTCTCCGTGAAATGGCGCGCAGGGATCGCGCTCCGCAGACCTGCGGATTCCCGACTTCCCATGGCATGCCGACGCTGTGACACTTCCCGGGGCAAGGCCTGCGGAGGCAACGGAATTATCCCTTCGCCGAATCTTCCCCCCCGCCCAGTTCCGCCCGCGCCAGCGGCACGTAGTGCACGCCCGCCTCCTTCGTGAACGCGCTCTCGAAGAGCGTCACCCCGGGAACGTCGAACTCGCCGACCTTCCACGTCGCGTACTCCCGCCCCGTTCGCACGAAGGCGCCCGTCCCCTTCAGGCTCTTGAACCGCGCGATCGTCACATGGGCGTGGAAATCGGCGTGCGCGATCTCCACTCCGCACGAGCGGACCATTCTCTCCAGATCGTTCCGCAGGCCCAGAAGGGCCCGGAACGCTCCTCCGACCCCCGCCCAAAGGACCTTCGGAAGCTTCTCGTCGGGAAAGAAACCGATTCCCCGGATGCCCAGTCGAAACGGGGCGATGGACCGGCAGACTCCCGGCAGAGCCTCGCCAAGTCGGTCGATCCGCTCGTTGGCCACGGGGCCAAGGAAATGGATCGTGATGTGCATATTGGCGGGGGGGACCCAATTCGCCCGCAGCGGCGTGAAGTGGGCCGCTTTTTGCAGACGGGCGGACAGGTCGGCCGCCTTCGCCCGGACTTCCGGGGGGAGATCGACCGCCAGAAACACGCGGCGGGAAGAACCCGGAGACCCGGCGGATTCACCGGAACCGCCGGGGTTCCCGGACGGCGGAAGGGACTCGGAACCCACTTGTATCACGGGAAATGACCCCTTGACAATTCTGCGCGGTCCGCCGGAAATCACCCTGTCGCAACGGGTGGCACTTGCCTTCGGGCCCGTGCCGTTTACAATAGCGCTACGGCAGTGCAGGGCCAGAATCGCCGCAGCGAGGCAGGGTGGCAAGGTATGACTGAGGAAAGGAACACGCGATTGGAATCCACACGAGTCGAGTTCGAGGTCACCATCAGGAACCGCCAGGGCCTTCACGCCCGCCCCGCCGCCCAGTTCGTGCGGGCCACCGGGAAGTACCCCGAGTGCGAGGCCACGGTGAACCGCGACGGCATGTCGGTGAACGGAAAGAGCATCATGGGCATGATGATGCTCGCGGCGGGAGCCGGAACGACGCTCCGCATCGTCGCCGAAGGCGAAGGCGCCGAGGACCTGCGGCACGACATCGAGCAGTTGGTGGAGACGGGGTTCGGCGAGGAACTGATGGGCGAGTGACCATGACCGGCGCGAGATTCCACCCGGGCGGAGACACACCTGACGTTGGCAGGTCGGCGAACATTTTTCTTCGAAGGTCTGGGCGTCTCTGAAGGGATCGCCATCGGTCCCGCCTATGTCATCGAGTCCGAGGACTTCAGAACCGAATCCTGGCAGATCGAGGAATCGGAGGTCGAAGCCGAGCTCCAGCGGTTCCACGAAGCCGTTGGCCTCGCCGCCGAGGAATTGCGCGGCATCCGCCAGCAGGTCCTCGAAAAGATCGACCGCCAGCAGGCATCCATCTTCGACGCGCACCTGCTGATCCTCGAAGACCCCCAGATCGTGGACGAAACGGTTCGCCGCATCCGTCACGAGCGCCGCAACGCCGAAGCCGTTCTCTGGGAGGTCACGCAGCAGATCGGCGAGATGATGAAGAGTCTCGGCGACAGCTACTTCGCCGAGCGCAACCACGACCTCTACGACGTCTCCCGCCGCGTCATCAAGTTCCTCCTGCGAATCTACGCCGAGAGCCACCCCGCCCTGCCGCGCGAAGGCTGTATCGTCGTCGCCAACGGCCTGGGGCCCGCGGAAACCGCCCAGTTCAGCAAGGACCACGTTCTCGGCATCTGCACCAACGAGGGCGCGGCCACCAGCCACGCCGCGATCATGGCCAAGGCGTTCTCCATTCCCGCCTGCGTCGGGCTCGAACACATCACGCACTACATCCGTTCCGGCGACATGCTCGTCCTGGACGGCGGCGAGGGGAAGGTGATCCTCAACCCCACGGCCGACCAGATCGAGTTCTACCGCGAGAAGGGCGAGGTCTGGAAGAAGCGCCTGGAGTCTCTCCGCACTCTTCGCGACGTTCCCGCCATCACCCTCGACGGCGTCACCATCTCCATGATGGCGAACCTGGAGTTTCCCGAAGAGCTCGACACCGTCGATCTCAACGGCGCGGAGGGCATCGGCCTCTTCCGGACCGAGTTCATGTATCTCGAGCGCACCAGCCTTCCCACCGAGGAGGAGCATCTGCGGTCCTACGGGCACGTTCTCGCGAAGCTCGGAGACAAGCCGGTCGTCATGCGCACGATCGACATCGGCGGCGACAAGCTGCCATCCGACCAGCCGGTCCACGAGTTCAACCCCTTCATGGGTGTGCGCGCGATCCGCCTCTGCCTCCAGCGGCCCGATCTCTTCCGCGCCCAGTTGCGCGCGATGGCCATGGCCCATGCCGGCCGCGAGCTGAACATCATGATCCCCATGATCAGCGGCCTCACGGAACTTCGCGAGAGCCGCAACATCCTCGACGACATTCTCGAGCGCCTCGACCGCGAAGGCGTGAATCCGCCCTCCAAAGTCAACCTCGGGGCCATGATCGAAATCCCCTCCGCCGCGCTCCAGACGCGCACCCTCTGCGAAGAGGCCGACTTCCTCTCCATCGGCACCAACGACCTCGTCCAGTACACCCTCGCCGTCGACCGCGTGAACAAGGCCGTCGCCTCTCTCTACCGCCAGACCCACCCTGCCGTTCTCCAGCTTATCTCGATGGTCGTCGAAGGCGCGAAGGAGACCAGAACGCCCGTCAGCGTGTGCGGCGAAATGGCGTCGGACCCGAAGCTCGCGGTTCTGCTCGTCGGCCTGGGAATCCGCAGCCTCAGCATGTCACCCTCCTCCATCGGCGCCGTCAAGCAGGTGCTGCGCGGCCTTTCATGCGCCGACGCCGAAGCCATCGCCGCCGAGGCGCTGCGCCAGGACACTCCGGAAGACGTCGAGGTGCTGCTTCACTTTCGTCTCAAGGAACTTCAGGCGAAGATCGACCACGAACCCGTCGGCTGACGGTCCGTCGTTCGGAGTCAGGTGTCGGCGGGGGGGTCGTCCACCAGGACCTCGTTGACGACCGCGCGCATGTCGGCGAGCGTGAACGGCTTCTGAAGAAACCCGGCGAGACCCTTTCCGACGAACCGGTTCGTCGCGTCCTGTTCGTTGAAGCCGCTCATGAGCAGAATCGGCACGCGGGCGTTGCGCCGACGCAGTTCCGCAAACACCTCGTCGCCCGTCATGTCCGGCATCGACATGTCGAGAAGCACCAGCCGAACGGCCTCCTCGTTCCGGAAGTAGGTGTCGATCCCCGCACGCCCCCCGTCGGCCTCCAGCGTTTCGAACCCCAGCCGCTCGAGCATCCTCGCCGCCACGTTCCGAACGGTCGCGTGGTCGTCGATGACCAGCACGGTCCCCGACATCCCTGCGGCGGGTTCCGCCGTTTGCGGGCGCGGAATCCGGTCCGGCTTCTCGCTCGCAGGCAAACCCACCTTGAACGTCGTGCCCTTTCCCTTCTCGCTGTAGACCTTGAGGAAACCGCCGTGTCCGCGGATGATGCCGAGAACGGCGGCCAGACCCAGTCCGTGGCCCGTCGTCTTCGTCGTGAAGAACGGATCGAAAATCTTCTCCTGCACGCCGGGAGACATGCCGACGCCGGTGTCGGAAACCTCCAGGAAGACGTAGCGGCCAGGACGGCACCCGCCCACGAACCGCGTACCGAGCAGATACTGCTCGTCGACGTCGATCGTTCCGGCGCGAATCGTGATCAGACCCTCGCGGTCCTGCAGGGCGTCCGACGCGTTGATCATCAGGTTCATGACGACCTGGCGCAGCTGCGTCACGTCGCCCTCCACGGCGGGGATGGAGTCGTCCAGATCGAGCCGCAGCGTCGCCTTTCCGTCGGTCGCGGACTCCAACAGGTGCAACATCTCCCGCACCAGCCGGCTGAGGCTGACAGGGGCCACGACGAACCGCCCCTTCCCCGAGTACGCCAGCATCTGCTTCGTCAGATCGGACGCCTGCCGCGCCGTCTTCTCGATCAGTTCGATCTGGCTGCGGGCGGTCGATTCCGCAGGCAGCTCGGAAAGCGCCAGGCCCGCCGATCCCAGCACCCCGACGAGCAGGTTGTTGAAGTCGTGCGCGATTCCGCCGGCGAGAACGCTCAGACTCTCCAGCCGCGCGACCTCCTCCAGTCTCGCGTCGAGCTCCGCGCGCTCGCGGTCGTGGCGTTTCCTCTCCGAAATGTCCTGATACGTTCCGCTGATGCGCGTCGGCGCTCCGTTCTCGCCGCGCTCCACGACGCTCCCCGTGCTCTGCACCCAGAGCCACGATCCGTCCTTCATGCGGTAGCGGCATTCCACCAGGTACGTTTCCGCCTGTCCGGCGAGATGCCTGGCGAACGCGCTGCGAACGTGCTCCTGGTCATCCTCGTGGATGCGCGACGAAATGGAGTCGATCTCCAGTTCGGTTTCGTTGGGCTGGTAACCCAGCATCCGCAGCCAGCGCTCGTCCGTGGCGAAGGTCTCGGTGGTCGCGTCGTAGTCCCAGAACGCCATCTTCGACCCCTTGAGGGCCAGTTGAAGCCGCCGTTCGGATGCGGCGAGCGCGCGTTCCGCCTCGTCGATTTCCGTGATGTCCTGAATCGTTCCCGAATAGACGTATTCGGCACCGTCGTTCCCGTTCGTTCTGCGCAGAATCGCCGCGAAGGTGCGCTCGGTCCCGTCCGCCCGGGCGATTCGCTGCCTGAGTCTGCGCTCCGGCTCGTCGCCCGTTTCGTCTCTGAGCTCGTCGAGGGCTGCAGCGGTGGAGACGGGCGCGCTCTCCCTGACGAAGCGGTCCTCGAACCCGGAGAGCGGCATCGACAGCGATCCGCCATGCCCCTTCTCCAGTCCCAGAAGCCGCTGCGCATAGGCATCCAGGCGGATCGTCCCGTCGCCGGAATCGTACTCCCATCTTGCGATGCGCGCGATTCGCAGCGCCTCGCCAAGAAACTTCCGGCTCCTCTTCAGCTCGTTCGTGCGCTGCGCCACCTGGCGGCGAAGCATCGCGCTCCACACGGCGACGAACGCCAGGACGATTCCGAGCGCGAGAAGGAGAATCAGAACCGCGCGCGCGTTCTCCGTCAGCCAGGAACGCCGCCGTTCGGATTCGGGGCCGATCCAGCGCGCGCTGATCTCGTCCAGCACGCCCTCGCGTCTCGCCTGTTCGATGCCCTTCGTGAGAATCGACGCCAGCATCCTGTTGCCGTCCGCGACGCCCATGCAGTTGCGTCCGATGTAGAGCGGCTCGCCCACCGTCTTCAACTCGTGCGCCTGGTCACTCGACGCCAGGTGATAGAGAACGATCTGCTTGTCGCCGATCAGAGCCTCCGCTCCTCCGGCGATGACGACGTCCGCCGCCAGGGCGAAGCTCTCCGTCGTCACGCGTTCGTAGCGTATCCCCTGCTCCGCGAGATACTCGCGGGCGTAGTCGCCCTCCTGCATCGCGACCCGCCGGCCGGCGAGGTCGTTCGCACCCGATATGTTCCCTTGCGCGCGGCGGACGAAGATCAGCGCCGGAACGTCGTACACCACGCTGCTGAAGTCGAACGACTGATCGCGCCGCTGGCTGTAGAAGAAGCTCGTGATCACGTCGGCCTCGCCGTCGAGAACCGCCTGCTGCGCCTCCGCGAACGTCGCGTTCCGGAACTCGGCTTCGATCCCGTACTCGTCGCAGATCCACCGGGCCAGCTCGACGCTCATGCCCGTCGATTCTCCGGTCTCGCCGACGAATTCGAACGGCGGATACTCGATCTGGCTGATGAACCGCAGGCGCCCGTTCTCCCGAAGCCACTCCTCCTCCGCTCCCGTGAGGTCCGCAGCGGAAAGAGGCCGGACGAGACATGCCAGGGCGAGCAGCAGCGTGCACCACCCCCCCAGGAGCGACGCCCCACCCCGATGGCCTGAAAGCGGCTGCCTCAACCGTTGCCTCGCCTGAAGTTACCGGAAACGCTCACCGAGTCGTCGATTCCCCCGTCTTCGTCCCAAGCCGAAAACTATATGACAATTCGATCAAAAGGGATTCCCCCTTGCAGAGCAAGGGACATCCGTGCATACTTCGCCCTGACTATCACATTTTCGGAAAGGGAACCTGCCATGAACGGAAGGTATCGCATGCCTTGTGGGGCGGTTGCACTTGGGACGGTCTTTCTTCTGCTCCTCTCCACGGGGGCTCCGGCCGTTTCGGGCCATCATACCCGTCTCTTCTCGGAGGAAACCGGCGCGGACATCCAGGTCGGCGCCGGAACATCGACGATCAACCTCAACCTGCATACGTCGGAGCCGATGCTGCTCTGGTCGGCCCTCATCAAGACCTCCGGCGTCGATTCGGGCGAGACGCTCCGCTTCAAAGGCTTCATCATCGACGGCGAATACGAGCTCTTCGCCTTCGACCCGATCACCATCGCCCCAGGTTTCGACGGCAGCGCCATGATTCCCAAAGACCTATCGAAGGGTCCGCCCGTTTCGAACCCCAACGTTCACGAACTGATTCAGGGTCTCATCGAGGAAACGAGCCCGCCGAAGCAGGACGACGTCGCGACGGAACTCTTCGCGACCCTGGGCGGCATCTCCGCATGGTGGGGCCGCGAGGCGGAAGTGCGCGCCTTTGCCGCCGCCCAGGCCGCCGCCCAGGCCGAGGCCCAGGCGACCGCCCTCGCCCAGGCCGCTGCCGGCGCCGCCGCCGAAGCCGAAGCCGCTGCCGACGCATGGGCCGCCGCCGTGGCGGAAGCGGATGCGGTCGCCGCCGCCTACGCCGAAGCCGTCGCCGTTGCCGTCGCATGGGCGGCGACCGAAGCCGGCGCCGATGCCCGGGCGTCTGCCCAGGCGGCCGCCGAAGCCCATGCCCGCGTTCGGGCCCGCGCGCGTCTTGTCGCGCGGATCCATGCCCGCCTCTCGGCTAGCGCCGCCGCCAGCGCATCCGCCAGCGCCCGCGCATCCGCGTATCCCGGCGTCAGCTCCACAGCCTCGCAGTCCAAGACCAGCAGCACGGTTTCCGGCTCCACCACGGGACGCGCCTCGGCCTCGGCCAGCGCAGGTGCGCGAATCGACCTGGAACTCTCCGCCTATCTCTCGCTCGTCGCCACCCTCGAGACCCACCTGATGGCGGTCGCTTCCGTCGCCGCACTGGCCGGCGCCGACGCCGAAGCCGAAGCCATCGCAGTGGCCATCGCCGCCGCAGGCGCCTCGGCGAGCGCGTTCAGCGCGGCCTACGCCAGTGCCCAGGCCTCCGCATCGGCTCTTGCCGTCGCCATCGCGGACGCGGCCGCCTTTGCCAGCGCCGCCGCCAGCGCCATCGCCTTCGCCGAAGCCTATGCCTGGGTCGCGGCCTGGGCCGAAGCGCAGGCCACTGCGGCCATCGCGCTCTGCAAGATATTCCACCGCCCCGTCGATGCCGAGTTCGCCGTCACCCTGGTCTTCGAGGCGTTCGCCCTCGACGGATTCAGCTTCTCGGTGAAGGATATCTTCGAATCGGCCGACGGCACCGCCATCGACCTTTTCACCGGCGCACCGCCGCTTCAGGCGCTGACATCCCCGATCAAGCGCAACGACGTGAGTATCTACTGAAGCGCCTTTTCGGCTGAACCCCGCGGGCCGGCCCACCAGGGTCGGCCCGCTCCCTTTTCCTGGCAGAGGACTTGCTCCACCGCGACCGAACGGAACCCACGAAGGAATCCTTCCAACCCCATGACGAACACCTCGACGACACTTCCCACCATCGACCAGCTTCTCGCCGCATCCTCCGCCTCGAAGGAGTTCGCCGCTGCACTGCGCGCGCTCGCCGAAGGGCGCGATCCCGGCGAACCGATTCGTTTCCAGCGGGGGTGTCCCCCCACCAAGGTGCGGCGAACGGTCTGCTGGCTTCTGGAAAGCCGTCCGCAGCTCGATATCCGCTCCGTCGAAGTCGAAGCGACTTCCGGCTGCTCCGACTTTCGCGGAACGCTCGCCGTCCGAACGGGCGACGCGGAACTGCGCTTTCGATTCGTGTGGGACTGCGCGTGGCGCGCGGCAGAGGCGGGAATGAAGACGTTCTGGGGGGATCCCGACCAGCAAAAGGCCGCCCGCGAGTTCGACTATCGCTGCTTCGAGACCTTCGAGGAACTGCCCGCCTAGCGGACGCTACGGCCTGCCGACCGCTCTGCCCGGCAAACGCGGCTGATTCGGCGGCTGTTGCCTCGCAGTCCCCGGTCCTCCGGCGCCCCGGGGCTTGATTCGGTCCCATACGTTCCCCTGCTCCGGCGTCATGAACATGCCAACCGCATGCAGTACGGCCAGCTGCTTCCCGGTCAGCGGACTGGGCGGGAACTTCTCCTGAAGATAGTACGCGAGTTCCGGCGCCGAGGGGTGCTTGTGGAACGTCAGAAACAGCACCGACGACCACGCTTCGACGAAGTCCATCTCCGTACCGCGTTCCTGCAGACGGTTGATGATGATCTGGTCCCTTTGCTCTACCGTGGTCGAAGTGGAATCCTGTTCGGCCAGCAGGGCTTTCTCGATCCCCATGGCTTGCTCGGCGGCCAGCGCGATATCCTCCCGCAGCATCGCGATTCGATGCGCGCCCGAGCTGATCGTGTTGGGATCGAGTCGCGGAGCCATTTCGCGGGCGTCGTCCCACCTGCCCTCGTAGAGCGCCTGGACGAGTTCCTCCCGCGATACGGGCGCCTCGTACTCGCCGTGCTCCGGCGACGCGAGCGGCGGTTCGGCAGTCGCCAGAGGAGTTGGCTGGGCGATCACCACCGATGTCGGTGCGGGAGTGGAAGTGGGGCTCGGCGGAGGCGTGCGCGACGCGCTCGCGCTCGTGCCCGATTCGTTCGACGGCCAGCCGGCGATTCCGGCGGCGACCGCGATGACGGCCGCGGCGATCGCGGTGGCGACGAGGACCGGCTTGCGGTTCCCCGTGCGGCGGACAGGTCGCGCCGGCGCCCCCCCCTTCAGAATCTTCTCGATCTCCTTCAGTTCCGCGGCGACTTCCGCCCAGGTCTGGATGCGCTGGTCCGCGTCCTTGCGCGTCATGTGTTCCACCAGGTTCGCCAGCCGCCCGCCCGCGATGCGGTTCCATTCCCTCGGGATCACCAGTGGCGTCTGCACATGCTGCATGATGACTTCCGTCGCGCTCGAGCCGCTGAACGGCCGGTGCCCCGCCAGCAGCGAAAACAGCGTGCAGCCGAGCGAATAGATGTCTGTGCGGTGATCGAGCGCCCTGGAGAGCGCCTGCTCCGGCGACATGTAGTCCGGCGTGCCGAGCGTGCTCCCCGTCGCCGTCAGTCCCGCCTCCGTATCGAGGCGCTTCGCCAGACCGAAATCCATCACGCGGGCGCGGTCGTCGCTGCCCACGAAGATATTCGACGGCTTGATGTCGCGGTGAATGATGCGGTGCCTGGAGGCGTACTCCAGCGCCTCCGTCGCTTCCAGCGCATACTTGATCGCGCGGGCCGGATCCAGAGCCCCGACGGCCTTGAGCACCTTGCCCAGGTCGCGGCCCTCCACCAGCTCCATGGCGATCCACGACCAGCCTTCGTCCTCGCCGAAGGCATACACCGAGACGATGTTGGGATGATTCAGGCGCGCCGCCGCGCGCGCTTCGGCCTTCAGCCGCTCCAGGGCTTCGGGCAGAGCCTTGAGCCTCGGCGAAAGAACCTTGATCGCCGCCGGGCGGTCCAGGTTCTCGTCCCACGCCTTGTAGACGACCCCCATTCCCCCCTGGCCGAGCTTCTCTTTCAGCAGATAGGAGCCGAACCGCTTCGGAATCTCGCCCGACGCGAAGTCGCTGATGGAAGCCTGCAGCATGTCGGGAACGCCGCCGGGCAGTGCGGAGGTCGGGGGCAGGGACCCGGTTGCCGGAGTCTCGCCCGGCCTGGGGTTGTCGCTCACACGGAATTCTCCTCGGCCTCTTGTCTGGAGACAGCGTGGACGCCGCACGGAGTCCCGCAACTCGAATCAGCCTGGCACGTGCCGGTTTTGGCGGAGATCGGTATCCGGCCGGTCGTCTATGAGGATGGGGGAGGGGGCGGGATCGCCGTCGGATCGAAGTCGTCCGCCGACGTGTCGCTCTCGGTTCTGAACCGCTTCGGCACCGCGATCCCGGAAGGCGTCGGGTCGGGTTCCGCCATGCCGTCGGGCTCGGGAGGCATCCAGTCCGCCGCTTCGTCGTAGGACTCCACGCTGGAATCCTCGACCGCAGGCGGCGTCGAAGTAGGCGTCGCAGGAGGTCTCGCGGGTGGGGGCGCGGGGGGCTTTGGTTTCCGAACGACTCTGCTCCCGTCCGTATGGGAGCGCACGTTCGCCGGAAGATCCTCGTTGTCGAAGTGGGTGTCCGTCGGCATGCGAAGAGTCCCCGACTTGTTCGATCGCGCCACGGGATCGAGTTCCCCCCCCAGCGCCGCCGACAAGGCCCTTTGGATTCCCGCGTTCTGTTCGTAGTCCAGCACGATCGCTTCCAACTCGTCCTCGATGAGCGACATTCGGCCCTCGTCCATCGCCTCCATCGCGAGGTCGAGCCGCAGCATGTTCTCCTTCAGCGACTTCAGGTGCTCTTCCTCGATGATGTCCGCGGCCGCGTCGATCACGGCGTTGGCGCGGGCCTGCATCCGTTCGGCCTTCGCGCGGCGCGCCGAGAAGCGCACGAACGCGTCGTCCTCGTCCAGCGCACTCTCCGCGCTTTCCAGCAGACTCTCGATCTCTCCGCGCCGCGACCCGATCTCGCCGTAGTTCTCCACCACGACGCCCGTGTGCAGCCCCGTCGTCAGATCGAGCGCGCTGACCGCAAGAATGCCGTTCGCGTCGATCTGGAAATGGACCTCGATCTCCGCGAGTTCCTTCGGCGCCGGCGGAATCCCCGTCAGGCGGAAGCGCGCCAGCGTGTGGTTCTCCGACGCCTTCTTCCGTTCGCCCTGCAGAACGTGCACCAGCACCGTCGTCTGGTTGTCCACCACCGTGGTGAAGCGCCGTCTCGCCTCGCAGGGGACCGTCGAATTGCGGTCGATCAGCGACTTGAAGACGCCGCCCGCCAGCTCGATCCCCAGCGTCAGCGGAGCGACGTCCAGCAGAAGAACCTCGCGCAGCGAACCCGTGATCACCGCGCTCTGGATCGCGGCGCCGGCCGACACCGCCTCGTCCGGGTTCACCGAACGGTTCGGTTCGCGCCCGAAGAACTCCGTCACGAGTTCCTGCACCCGGGGGATGCGCGTGGAACCGCCGACGAGAACCACGTCGCGCAACTGATCGATCGTCTTCGACGCGTCCTCTAGCGCGCGCCGGCAGGGCGTCAGAAGGCGCTCGAAGAGCGGCTCCATCATCGCGTCGAACTCCGCGCGCGAAATCTCCAGCTCGAAATGCTGCGGGCCGCGTTCGTCGGCGACGATGAAGGGAAGCGAGATCGTCGTCGAGTTCAGGTTCGACAGCTCGCACTTGGCCTTCTCGGCCGCCTCGCGGATGCGCTGCATCGCCGTCCGGTCGGCGGTCGCATCGATGCCCGTGTCCGTCACGATCCGGTCGCAGACCTCGCGGATCAGACGCTGGTCGATGTCGTCGCCACCGAGCTGGTTGTCGCCGTTGGTCGCGAGCACCTCGAACACGTCGCCGTGAATCTCCAGAATCGACACGTCGAACGTGCCGCCCCCGAAGTCGAACACCGCGATGCAGCCCGAGTGGTCCCCGCCGAAGCCGTAGGCCAGCGCCGCCGCCGTCGGCTCGTTGATGATGCGTTGCACGTCCAGGCCGGCCATTTCCGCCGCCGCCTTCGTGCTCGTGCGCTGCTGGTCGTTGAAGTGCGCCGGGACCGTGATGACCGCCTCGGCCACCTCGTCGCCGATGAAGTCCTCCGCGTACGCCCGCAGCTTGTCGAGAATGTCCGCCGAGACCTCTTCGGGGCGCAGGCGGACGTCCTCGTCGATCAGAACCCCCGCCATGCCGTCCTCGAGCTCCGTCACCCGGTACGGCAGTTCCTCGCGCTCGTCCTCCGAGACGTCCTCGAAGCGCTTGCCCATGATGCGCTTGACCGAACGCACCACGCGGTCGGGGCTCGCGACGATCTGCCGCTTCGCCACCTCCCCGACGATGATGTCCTCGCCGCTCTTGTAGTACACCACCGACGGCGTCAGGGGCGAGCCCTCGGGGTTCGGGACGATCTCGACGCGCGAGCCGTCGATGAACGAAACGACGGAGTTCGTCGTTCCGAGATCGATTCCGATCGTCCTGGCCATAGTCGCGCGTTCGTCCGTCGTGGTGTCGGGTGGATTCCTATTTCTTCTTGAACAGTCCGTTCAGCTTGTCCATCAGGCTGCTCTTGCCGCCCTTGCCGCCGAGCATCGCCAGGCGCAGCTTCGCCTGCTCGTTCGCCCCGTCCCAGCGCAGCGCGTCCTCGTAGATCTCCTTCGCCTTGCTCACCACGCCCGCCGCCTCGTAGACGTGACCCAGCACCAGCTTGAACTCCACGTTGAACGGCTCCATCTGGCAGGCCTTCTCCGCCGCCTGCAGCGCCTTCGTGAAGCTGCCTTTGCTCTTGATGATGCACTGGGCGTATTTCAGGTGATACTGCGCCTCGGCCTCCGGATCGTTCGCGATGGCCACCTCGAAGAAACTCAGCGCCTGCCGGTACTCGCCCGTCTTGAACACCTGCATGCCCCGGACGAACGCCTTCTGCGCCATGGACTTCTTCTGCGCCATCACATCGACCGACCGTGCGGCGGGAACCTGGCTGTCCGGCACGTCCGAAGACGCCTGCACGCCCTGCGCCGCCGCAGGCGCCGAGGCCCTCGCTTCCGGTGCGGCCGCCGGCGACGGAGCCGCTGCGGCCGGTGCCGACGCCCCCGCCCTGCCCCGCAGCTGCACGTCGTACTCCGCCCGCTTCTTCTTGTCCTTCAGAACGTTGTACGCCTGCGAGATCACCGCCAGGTCGTTCGCGTTCTTCGCGCCCTCTTCGGGAGTCGCCGCCTTGTCGGGGTGCAGCTTGCGCGCCAGCTCGTAGTAGGCGCGCTTGATGTCCCGTTCCGGCACATCGCGGGAAACGCCGAGGATTCTGTAGTAGTCCTGCAACTGTTCCATGAATGTCCCCGTGCGCGCGTGCCATGTTCCCGCAGAGCGCTCGCCGCCCCGGAAGGGCGACATTCCATACTCGCTCCAACGCTTTCGCCCGAGGGCCGATGTGTCAATGCCTGTCGCCGGAAGGGGCGGGGCGCCGCTTTCCCCCTACTCGTACAGATTCACGAGGAACGTCTGCCACGGGCCTTCGGGGCGGTGGTGGAAGCCGGTGATGCCGTTCTTGAAGGGTGCTCTGAAGGCGGTGCCCGTGGAGCGGGCCGTCCACACGTCGCCGTTTCCGGCGAGTTGGACGAGATCGTCCATGCCGTCGCCGTTCACATCGCCGGCGAGCACGAACCAGCCTTCGCCGTCGCAGGGCGCGAAGCGAAAGCCGAAAGTCCCATGCAGCATCGGCGCGTTGAGCGACGAGCCGTTGGAGTACGCCGTCTCTACGCCGCC
>JAJFLJ010000031.1 GCA_021772755.1 Candidatus Sumerlaeota bacterium | reverse complement strand
GTGCTGGCGGCGCTCGCCGGCCAGGACGGTTTCGCGTGGCTCTGCCGTCGGCGCTGGAAGAGCGAGCCACCGGACTGGGTTAGGGGTCTTGCGAGCCGCGAGCCCGTTCCGATGGCGCTCTGGACCGGAGTCGGCGCCGCGACGATCGCCGCGACGCTCTGCAACCCGTACGGGTGGCAGCTCTATCTGCTGCCGGGACGGGTGATGAGCGACAAGGCGCTGGTCGCCAGCCTCGGCGAACTGCGTCCGCCGGATTACCGCTACGTGTTCGACATGCCGCTCGCGGTCGGCATTCTGCTCGTGATCGCGGCAGCGACGCTGGTTCGCGGTCGGCGAAACACCTCCGTACGTTTGGGAGAGCTGGCGATCTTCGCGTTCTTCCTTTGGCAGGGCGCCATGCACATTCGCCACCTCCTGCTGTTTCAGGTCGCGATGGTGCCTCTGGCGGCGCGGGTGTTGGGCGATGCGCTTCGGCCCGCCGGGCGAACCGCCGCCATCCGCTTCGGCGCTGCGGCCCTCGTGACCGCGGGCTGGTCGGCGATGGTCCTCTCCAACTGGCCACAGCAGGCCAGCTACCCCGGACGCAACGCCGCCTACCTTCGCGACCGCACCGGCTACGACGAGTGGCGGTTTCCGAAGGCGCTCTGCGATTTCGTCGAGCTGGCCGAACTCCAGGGGCGGATGTTCAACGAAAACAACTACGCCGGGTACCTGATTTGGCGCTTCTCGCCCGAGACCCACAAGGTCTTCAGCGATTCGCGGTTCGACATCTTCGGGGGCGATATCTGGCGCCAGGAGAATCTCGTCGTGCACGGCTTCGAGCCGGAGCCTGGAGAGGACTGGCCCTCGTGGCGGGAGGTCCTGGACAAGTGGGACGTCCAGTGGGCCATCGTGCGGAGCCCCCCAGACCATGAGAACGAATCGCCCGGCCCGCTGGAGTCGCGCATGACGGCCCCCGATTCCGGCTGGCGAATCGTCGCCGACTGGAGCGCCCTGCCGCAGACGCACAGCGACTTTCAAATCTGGGTTCGCGACTCCGAAGAAAACGCGTCCATGATCCGCCGCGCGCGGCGCATTTTCGAGAGCCGGAACGGCTGGAGCCTCGATCCATGACGGATGACTCCCGCCTTTCCTGGGAACCCTGGGCCGCACTCGTGGTGGCGGCGGTTCTCTACGGCTGGTTCCAGGTCGGCCCGCTGCTGGCCGGAAGCCACCAGAACGACTTCAAGCACGTCTGGCTCGGGGCGCTGCTGCTGGCGGAGGGGCAGTCGCCCTACGCGCCGGAGGCGATGAAGGAGATGGCGGCGACGTTCGCATCGGAAGACCCGCGCTTCGGCTCGATCCTGCCCTACGTCTATCTGCCGTTCACGGGCGTGGTTCTGCGCCCTCTCACCTGGATGTCCTTCGGCGCGGCCGCCATCGTCTGGCAGGCGCTCAACCACGCGCTGCTGCTGGGGGGGCTGTTGCTTGCGGCACGGGCGGGGGGCTGGAAATGGCGCTGGCAGAGCGTCGCCCTGGTTTCAGCCGCCGTGGTCTTCAACTACACCGTCTTTCGCCAGAACAACGCCGGCCAGTTGAACATGGTTCTCGTGTTCGGATCGGCGCTGCTGGCGTTCGGCATCGCGAAACGCCGGCACCCGGCGGCGCTTGGATTCGTCGCGGCGTTCCTGATGCTCTTCAAGCTGACGCCCGGCATCTTCCTCGTCTGGTTCCTGCTGACCAGGCGCTGGCGGGAAGCCGCCTGGACGGCTGGCTTCGCGGTTCTTCTGACGCTTCTGACACTGCCGCTCGCGGGACTCTCCGTCCATCTCGCGTTCCTGCCGGTGCTCTCGGAAATGGGATACGGCGGATCGAGTTGGGCGGACGAGGGCATGCGCTTCTGGCGCGATCCCTACAATCAGTCGCCGAATTCCTTCTTCAGCCACATCATGGAGCCCGCCCCCGGCTTCACGCCCTGGATCGACGCAGGCCCGCGCCCCGCGACGCTCGCGACGTGGGGCGTCTCGCTGACGGTTCTGGCGGGCCTGGCGTGGGCCTGCGTACGCCGCCCGCAGGGGAACGAGGATTGGAAACGGTCGTTCTCGCTCGCGATCCTCGCCTCGTTGCTGGTGCCCAGCATTCTCTGGGACCACTATCTCGTCCAGGTCTTCGTGCCGGGTCTGCTGCTTTGGAACGCCTTCGCGGGACGCTGGCGAACGGCGGTCAGGACGTCGATCGTCTTCGGGTTCGCGATCTGGACACTGGGTGTCGGATTCGACGGCGGGTTCCTGCATCCCGGAATGCTGGCCTCCGTGGGGATGAAGTTCCAACTGGCGCTGCCTGGGAGGGATGGTCCGGCGGGACTGGTGTGGATGTCTCTGAAGCTATGGCCTCTGGCGATGCTGTTCGGAGTGGCGGCGCTGGGCCGCCCGTCCCCTTCGGAGGGAGATGGTCGGGCAGGGCTTGACGCCTCGGGAGGGGCTTCGCCAGCCTGATTTCGTTTGCGAACTCGCGGATGTTCGTCGCCAAGGGCCAGAGGCAGGAGGCGGCTTCCATCACCGGGACACAAAACGAACAGTATCAGAGACCAGCACGCGACCGCGGAATTCTCTCCCGGCGGCGCTGCGAGGTTCCCACGCAAAGCGAACTTTCAAAATCCCGCAAGGAAGCGCCCCGGATGAGCGAAAAAATCAAGGCAACGATCAACGGCAGCGAGTTCGAATTCCCCGTGATCGAGGGAACCGAGAACGAGAAGGCGATCGACATCTCGAAGCTGCGCGCCAGGACGGGCCATATCACCTATGACGACGGCTTCAAGAACACCGGCTCCTGCCAGAGCGAAATCACGTTCATCGACGGCGAAACGGGAATCCTGCGCTATCGCGGCTATCCCATCGAAGAACTCGCGGAGAAGTCCACGTTCCTGGAAGTCGCCTATCTGCTGACCAACGGGGAGCTTCCCAGCACGGCGCAGCTCGACGAGTTCCGGCGCGAAGTCTCCGAATACACCCCGATCCACCACGACATGCGCCATCACTTCGCCGGCTTCCCCTCGACGGCGCACCCGATGGCGATTCTTTCGGCGATGTTCAACGCGGTTTCCTGCTATACGCCGCACCTGACGGAATCGACCTACGACAAGCAGAGCTTCGAGGAGGCCACCGCCCGTCTGCTTGGCGCCGCGTCCACGATCGCGGCGTACACCTTCAAGAAGGCCAACGGCCGCCCCTTCACGTTCTCGAACCCCAGGCTCGGCTATGTGGAGAACTTCCTCCACATGATGTTCACCGATCCGTACACGGAGTACGAGATCGATCCGGAAATCGTCAAGGCGCTGGACCTGATCTTCGTGCTGCATGCCGACCACGAGCAGAACTGCTCGACGTCGACGGTGCGGATGGTGGCGAGTTCGCGCGCGAACCTGTTCGCGTCCGTGGCCTCCGGCGTGTCGGCGCTCTGGGGTCCGCTCCACGGCGGCGCCAACACCGCGGTGCTCAAGCAGCTCAAGCAGATCCACACCAGCGGCATGACGATCGAGGAGTGCGTGCGCCTGGCGAAGGACAAGGACAGCGACTTCCGCCTGATGGGCTTCGGCCACCGGGTGTACAAGAACTTCGATCCCCGGGCGAACATCCTGAAGAAGGCCTGCGACCGCGTCTTCTCGGTCCTCAACAAGAAGGATCCGTATCTGGACATCGCCAAGAAGCTCGAGGAGGTCGCCCTGACGGACGAGTACTTCATCGAGCGCAAGCTCTACCCCAACGTCGATTTCTACAGCGGCATCATCATGCGGGCCATCGGCATTCCGGTGAACATGTTCACGGTGATGTTCGCGATCGGCCGCATGCCGGGCTGGATCGCGAACTGGCGCGAGGTGCGCGAGAACCCCGATTCCGTGATCTACCGCCCGCGCCAGGTCTACCAGGGCCCGACGTGCCGTTCCTACGTTCCGGCCGACAAGCGCGGCTGAGAACCGCCGCATCTCACGAACCAGACCGTACCGAAGCCCCGGACCCGTCCGGGGCTTCGTCGTTTCAGTCCATGTAGGGCATCTGCGGCTGCTTGCCCAGCAGGCGGACGTAGAGGGAGAGGGCTCCGCGGTGGTGCGCCGTATGATCGGCCACCGCGTAGGCAAGAGCCGCGCGGGGGCCCTGCATGATGGAGCCCTCGGGGTAGCACTCCATGAGTTCCGCTTCGGACTTCGCGGCGATCGCGGCCTTCATCGCATCGATGGCGGTAATGAAGCGGGACTTCGCGGCCTCCAGAGAGGTGCAGGCCTTCGCGGCCCGGTCGTGCCCCTCGAAGTCCATGTCGAACCCCGACCCGAACGTTCCCTCGTGAAACCACTCGACCGTCAGAGCCGTGTGCATCGCCTGGGCCGCGACGGTGTAGGCACCCTCCGCAGGCGTGAACCCGGAGTCCTTCTCCTCCAAAGGGCGGATGGCCCGCAGGAAGAACTCCCGAACGGCGTCCAACTCGTGAAGCATCATCTCTTTCATGGCAGGGCTCCTTGTCGTATTCGCAAAATCTTCGCATTGATCGGTCAGATACTTTGGCCTGTCAAGCCGAACCGTTTTTATGCGGGCGTCCCATATCCTTGACGCGTCTCCGGTTAGGTGCTCCCGTGGTGCGCGGATCGCGTTGAGAGGTCTATGTGGGAATGCCCACCAAGCCGGGGCCGCCACGGGTCATGATTCTGTGCGCCGTGGACTTTACGGTTCGCCAGTTCCTCGCTCCCCTGGGTTCGATGCTGTCGGGTCGTGGTCTGGACGTGTGCGTCGCGTGCACGCCCGGCCCGTACTGGGAGGAGTTGCGCGGGCGCGGACTGCGGATGGTGCCGCTCCGCATCGCGCGGTCGTGGAACGTGGTGTCGCACCTCTTCAGCTGGCTGCGGCTCGTCTGGCTTCTGAGAAAACTCCGCATCGAGGTGCTGCACGTTCACACGCCCGTGGCGGCGCTGATCGGACGGACCGCCGCGTGGGTCGCCCGCGTACCCGTCGTCGTCTACACCGCTCACGGTTTCACGTTCCACGACGGCATGCCGAAGTGGAAGTACGGGGTGCACATGCTGATCGAGCGGTTCGGGGCGCTGTTCCACGACGCGCTTTGCTGCGTGAGCGAAGAGGACGCGCGCACCGCCGAACTGGTCCGCATCGAGACGCCCTCGCGCATCCACGTCACGCCCAACGGAGTGGATGCGGGTCTCTTCCACCGGGCCGTTTCGCTGCAGAGCGGCGAGGCCGTTCGCGCCGAACTCGGCATTCCGAAGGACGCCGGCGTCATCGCCATCACCGGCCGCATCACCCGCGAGAAGGGCTTCGTGGAGTTCCTGGAGGCGGCGGAGATCATCGCGCGCGAGGACGACAACGCGCGCTTTCTGATCGTGGGGGAACGTCTGCCGAGCGACCGCGACAACATCGGGAAGCTCCTGCGGGCGAAAGCCGACTCCGGTATCCTGAAGGGGCGCGTCATCTTCACCGGATTCCGCGACGATATTCCGGCGGTTCTCGCCGCTTCGACGATCTTCTGCCTGCCCTCGTGGCGGGAGGGCCTTCCGGTCTCGGTGCTGGAGGCGATGATGATGGAGCTCCCCGTCGTGGCGTCGCGGGTGCGCGGCTGCCGGGAGGCGGTGGTCGACGGTTCGACGGGGTTTCTGGTCGAGCCCAGGAACGCGGAGCACATCGCCGGGGCCTGCCTCCATCTGCTCAAACGGCCGGACACCGCGCGCAAGATGGGCCAGGCCGGCCGACGGCGCGCCGAGAGTCTCTACCGGATCGACGCGGCGCTCGACCGCCAGTGGCGGCTCTACCGAAACCTTCTCGGCCCCCGTCTTCCATGATCTCCACGTATCTTCCGCGCACGATCCTGGTTCTGGGGGGAACGGGACACACGGGCGAACGGCTTTGCCGCCGACTCGTCCGCAACGGCGTGGACGTTCGCGTGCTGACGCGGGCGCCCGACTCGCCGGTCGCGCGGGCGCTCGCTGCGGAGGGCTGCACGGTCTTCGAAGGCGACACGACGCGGCGGTGGCTTCTCTGGGAGGCGCTGGAAGGCTGCGAGGCGGTCGTCAGCTGCTGTCACATCCGCCACGCGGAACCCGTGCTGCAGGCATGCTACCGCTGCGGGGTCGAGCGGCTGATCTGCATGTCGTCGACGCGCCGTTTCTCGCGCGTGGAGTCGGATTCCGTGAACGAGGTGCTGGCGGGCGAGGCGACCGTGATGGACACGAACCTGGAGTGGACCGTGGTGCGTCCCTCGATGATCTTCGGCGGGGAGCGGGACGGCAACCTGACGCGGATGGTGCACTGGATCCGGCGGCACCGCTGGATACCCATCGTCGGGGCGGGAAAGACACTCGTCCAGCCGGTGTTCGTCGAGGATGTCGTCAGCTGCATCATGGAGTGCCTGCGGCGGTCGGGGGCGCGGCGGCGGGCCTATACCATCGCCGGGCCGGCGCCGATGACCTGGCGCGAAATGATCGGGACGATCGCCGAAGAGATGAACCTCGCGGTTCGCATCGTGCCGGTGCCCGTCGGCGCGGCGCTGGCCGGCGTGAAGCTGCTCAAGCCCCTCGCCGCCTGGAAGGGGGTTACCAGGAACACGGTCCTCCGCATGCAGGAGGACAAGTCGTTCGACGTTTCCGACGCGGAAGAGGGGTTGCACTTCGAGGCGCGGTCGTTCCGGGACGCCATCCGGCTGAAGATCGACGGCGCGGCGGAAGTCGATGCGATCTATCCGCCGATCTCCCCCGCCGATTCCGGTGGAGAGTCGGACTCGTGGAGCGTCGAGGACCACTTCGCCGATATGATGGGCGAGGCGGGCGACGACGATGCGTTCGAAGAAGACCGCAACATGTCGATCTGACGCTCCGCAGCCGGTCAGCGCACCACGTCGTCGAGGGCGATGGCGAGGACGCGGGAGGTCCGGCGCTCTCCGACGAAGAGAATCCCGGCGCCGGACGCGACGGCCAGGCCGGCGGGACTGCGGGCCGGGATCAGCAGCACGAGCTTCGCCTGGCCGCGCTGCGTCGCATCGAACGCGGCCACGGCGTTCGTATCGGCGAAGGTCGCGAAGACGAACCGCCGCCCGTCCCTTGTCCAGGCGCACGCATCGAGAATCGCATCCGACGGAAGATCGACGACGGGCGTGTGTTCGCGCGCGCGGCGAATCTCCTCGCGAATGCGCAGCCGCTCGTCGACGGTGACGGGGTCCTTTTCCGCGAAGTACTTCGCGAAGTCCTCGTCCGTCGCGGCGGCGGCGATCTCCTCGTCGATCCCGAGACTGAACTTCTCTCCCGACGCGTAAACCCGCCGAATCGAGTCGCCCGCATCGCCGCGCAGATGAATGTAGAGCGCTTCGCCGTGGTTGATTCCCGGGGTCCAGGCGACGCGTTCGGGTGTGCCCGCTTCCGGGAAATCGACCTCTGCGGATTGCAGGTTCTTCATGTCGCCCACCCGGGTGCGCCCGGGCTTCCCGCTCAGCATGAAGATCGTCGCGCTCCCGTCGAGCGGGTTGGTGGCGGCGAGGAACCTCTCGGAAGGCGACACGGCGACATCCACCGCGTTGCCCGGCGGAAGACGGGTGTCGAGCGCCGCGATCGTGGCGGGGCCGCGTGCGCCGCACCCCGCCGAAAGCGTCATTGCCAGAATGGCCACAGCCCGAAGAAGCATCATGCCCCACTCTTCCCCCGGCGAAGGGCGGACCGCCACGAAAAACGGCTCGTGCTTGCCCCGGCGGTCCTTTCGCGCCCGAATCCCCCCTCCACCAATCTCCCGACGGACCGAACCCATGGACCTGCTTTCGAAGATTCGCAACGTGCCCAATTTCCCCAAGCCCGGCATTCAGTTCAAGGACATCACGTCGCTCCTTCAGGACGACGGGGCCTATAACCACGTCATCGGGCTGCTGGCCGACCGGTATCGCGGCGCGGGTCTGACCAAGGTCGTCGGCATCGAGTCCCGCGGGTTCATCTTCGGAGCCGCCCTGGCCCACGCGCTGGGCATCGGATTCGTCCCGGTCCGCAAGCAGGGCAAACTGCCCTCCGACTGCATCTCCCGCTCCTACGAGCTGGAGTACGGCGAGGCCACGATCGAGCTGCACACCGACGCCCTCGGCAAGAGCGACCGGGTCGTCATCATCGACGACCTGCTGGCCACCGGCGGAACGCTCGAAGCCTCGGCGGCTCTCGTCCGCCAGACCGGTGCGACGGTATACGAAATCTGGGTTCTGATCGAACTGGCTTTCCTTCCGGGTCGCGCGAAGCTGAAGGGCTACGACGTCCACGCGGAGATCGTCGTCGATTCGGAGTAGGGCGCTCAGACCCCGCCGTGCATTCTCGGCCCGGGCTTCTGCCGCCGGACGATCTCCGATTCGGCGGCGAGCATTTCTTCCCAGCGCTCGTCCACGCCCATCGCCCGGGGGAGGTCCTTCGCCAGGCCGAGGAACACGCGGTAGTGCCCGGCTTCCGACTTCCAGAGACCGGCGTAGAGTTTCCGCAGTTCCTCGTCCGTGGCGGCTTCCGCGAGAATGCAGAACCGCTCGCAGGAGCGGGCCTCGATCAGCGCGCTGACGATCAGGCGGTCGATGATGTCCTCGTTGCCGCGCCCGCGTCGGACGAGTTTGTGGAGTTCCGAGGCGTAGGGGTTCGCGTGCCAGCGCGTCAGTCTCCCCCCGCGCCGCGCCAGCAGACGGGTCACGGTCTGCAGGTGCGAGACTTCGTCGATGGAAATGCCGGTCATGGCCTGGACCCAGTTCTCCGGCGGCACGGGCCCCGGCCAGCGCAACAGGAGGTCGAGAGCGTTGATGGCGGCCTTGCGCTCGAGATGGGCGTGGTCGTCGAGGAGCGCCAGGGGGTCGGCGAGGGCGGTATCCGCCCACTCGTCGGGCGTCTTCCACCGAAGGGGGAGGAGTTCGCGATCGGCTTCGCCGAGGAGTCTTTCCATTTCGTCCCTCCTGCCGGGATCGGTTCCGGATGCGGTATCCTCGCGAATTTCACATATCGCGCGGAACCGAAGGCTCTTGACGTTCATCGCGGTACGCGGTTGGAGTCCGAACCTTGCGTTGTCGGAAGCGCAGAATCCGGACGGGAGCCCGACATGGCGATGACCGCAGTCGCACCGTTGACCGAAGCCAATCTGCCGCGGGAGGCGAAGGCCAACCCCAATCGGGAACTGGTCATCTCGTTCTATGGCGACCGGTTTCTGCGGCTGCCGGTTCGCACGCCGGTTCTGACGCAGGAATCCGATCTGCTGGCGGCCATTCGCGAATACGCCGTTCCGGCGGCGGAGCCGGGCGACGTGCTCTTCGTTTCCGAGAAGGCCGTGGCCGTGACCCAGGGGCGCGCGATTCCCGAGGACCAGATTCGAATCGGATTCACGGCGCGGGTACTCTGGCGCATGGTCAGCAACGTCCCCTACGGAATCGGCCTTCGGCGCCCCAGCAGCATGCAGTGCGCGGTGAACGAGTGCGGCGCGCTGCGAATCTGGGTGGCGGCGGTGGCCGGCGGTATCGGCAAGGCGCTTGGCCGCAAGGGTGACTTCTACCGCGTTGCCGGCCCCCAGGCCGCGATGATCGACGCGGCGACGACCTCGCCCCTCCAGCCCGACTGCGTCATCATGGGTCCGAAGGACCCCGATCGCGTGGCGACGTCCATCTTCGGCGCCACGGGCATCCCCGCGGCGATCGTCGATGTCAACGACGTCGGCGGATCGTGGGTCATCGGGAAGAGCGAAGGGGTCGATGCCAAGCTCGTGGAAGCGTGCCTGAAGGACAACCCGCTGGGCCAGGGCACGGAATGCACGCCGATGGGGCTGCTGCGGCGCCTGCGGTAGCTGTACGCCGAGAGAGAGCCCTGCGCCGTCGCCAACCCGCATGGCTGCCAGGCTGAAGTCCAACTTACGCCCGATTCTTCGTCCTGCCGGTCACAGGCCTCCCTGCATGAACAGGACGGCCTTTATGATCGTGAAGGCGACAATGCCAAATATCGCCAGAACCATCGCGACATTCGCGTTTTTCATCCAGAGACGACGGCCCTTCTCGTCATCCGGCGCGAAGAGGGCCACGACGATTCTTGCGAACAGGAGGAGAAGAAGGATGGCGCCAATGACTGTCATGGGTGATCATGGCTCTCCGCCGAAGGTGTCGGTTCGATTTCGCCCGCAGCAGGCCTTCATTGCGGTTCCAGCAAGTGTTCCATTCCATGCTCTCTAAAGTACCTTCGCGGAGACTGCTTGGGCACCCCTCCCCCCAGGCTCCAAGTGGGAATGTCCACATCGATACCCAGTTTCAGGAAGAGCTTGAGACAAGCGAGACATTCCGAATTCCATTCCGGCGTGGCATGGGGGTTCCCAAGCATTTGTGCCAGAAAAAGCAGATGGGTGCCCCCGTGTGGACGCCCGTCGAGACATCGATAGCGATAGCCTGTCTCTATCAGAAATCGCAGTGCCTCCTGGGAATAGTCCCCCCACCGCTCAAACGCCCATTGGAATATCGTCTCGTGGTAGAGCATCGCCCAGAGAGCGCTCGCTTCCTCCGGACGATAGTGATCGGCATGCATCAGGCCAGTGAGGAACTCGACAAGCAGGTTCTCAAGCATCGCCTCCTCGGGTTTTCGAGAGGCGAGAGCCATCGCCGCCGATCCGAACTGGCCCATGCCAAGCAGAATCACGACCGGCGAGTAGCCCGCGCCGTCCTCGACGTGCGGGTCCCCGCCGCAAGCCAGAAGCTTCTCCGTAACTGCCCGGTTTCGGAGCAGGCTCGACACGTGGAGCGGAGTCTGCCGGAGCGGGAAGTGGGGACTCCTTATCAAGCGGCCACCCTTTGGTTCGAATTCCACTCTATCGCCCGTCGAATATCCACTCTCGAGAAGAGAATCGACCAGATGCGACGCATTCGCCGCCGCACACCAGTGAAGAGCGGACCACCCAAGGCGGCAGTGCTCCCTGCGGTACGAAGCGGCCCTGCCGCAGACCGCCAGCAATTCCCTCGATCCTCTTGCGGCCGCGACATGGTCGAACCTGACAAGCACTTTCTCGGGCGGGGACACCATGACCCCACGTACCCTGTCGGGAAACCCCGGAAGCAGGTCGCGAAAGTTCGCCCAGATCCAGATGTCGTTGAATCGCGGATCGTTCGCGGCGATCCCGGAGAGAATGTCCAGGCGGTCGAGCAGAAGAGCCTGCAGAAACGGGTCGCTTTCGCACACATGCACGCGGCGAGTCGAATAGCGGCCGTATTCCTCGGGCTCGGCAGGTGTCTCCTCCCACTCCTCGACCGCCATCCGGGACATCGCCCGAACGCACCTCTCGTGGTGTTCCGCAAGTGTCAGTTCCGCATAGGACGATTCGTTCCGCACCGTGGAAGGCTCCTTGTCAGTGGTTCGCTCACCTGCTCCGACAGGCCCGCTACAGGATCGGCAGCTTGCCGGTTCTGGCGAATTCCGCCATTTCGCGAACGAGTGCGGCGCTCACGTTGCTTGCCGACAGGATGTCGTCGGCAGCGGGCGATTCCGAGTCGACGTCGGTGTAGACGCTGCTGACGTTCTCGACGAAATCGACGCGCGAGAAGTAGGAGTTCGCGGCCGCAGCGCCGATCCACGGGTCCGCATGGCCGCCGATCCTCGCGCGATCCGCCGCAGGATAGTAGACGCGCGTGCGGAATCCCGACTTCCCGAGAAGACCCGCCGGATCGAGACGCTCCAGATCGTTCCAGACCGGCGCGGAGATTCCGAAGATGGAGTCGGCGGGATCGAGACCCCCTTCGCGCAGCGCGACGGACTGGTCGAGGGTCCGCTGCCAGGTGGCGCGGGTCTCCTCGTCGGGGACCGTCGGCGACTCCAGCCAGTCGGCGGCGCGGGACTCGATCCACGCGCTGACGGGGACGCTCCAGGGCGAGAGGACGATCACGCGCGCGGCCTGGGCCCGCTCGGCAACGACGGGGGCCAGGTAGGCGCCGAGGCCGTGTCCGACCACGGTGATGGCGGAAGCATCGATCTCGGGACGTTCGGCAAGCCACTCGACGGCCAGGCGCGCGGGCTCCAATCGGTAGTCCTCCAGGTCGTACCAGCCGCCTTCGGCGAAGAATTCCGGCGCGGCGCGGTCGGGCGTTTCCATGCGCAGGACCGCGACGCCGCGCGAGGCCATGCCGACGGCGATGTCGCGGAAGGGCTTGGCGCGACCGATGGTCATGTCCTCGTCGTAGGTGCCGAGTCCCTGGAAGAGAACCGCGCCGGGGACGGGGACGGACTCACCCGCCATCGCGGGAAGCACGAGTTCGCCGCGCAGCAGCAGTTCACCGGCGGGAACCTCGACGGCGATGCGGCGAATCGTTTCCGGAATCGCGTAGCCGGGCATGCCGACGGGCGACGTGTCCGCGCCCGCCGACCGCGTGGCG